>JBKPSP010000050.1:0-25451 GCA_046735175.1 Acidobacteriota bacterium | reverse complement strand
GCCCGATTCTCTCGAAGGGTCTGCAATATTCTTGCGGGAAAACCAGAAGGTGAAATCAATCCACTGACGAAGACATTTGTATCTACGACGAGCCTGGGCTGGCCCCTATTCTTCACGCTTGGCTTTCCGAACCGCCTTTAGCGCCTTCGAAACTTCCTTTTCGACGAAAGCTGGCGAGACAGCGCGGTTCGTTGCCTGGACTTCCTTGATTGACTTCCAGGGATCAACGCCCTTGAGAGTTTGCCGGATCGTGACGGCCTGGGCGAGGATTCCGCTGATCGAAGTGCCCTGCTCGAAAGCTTCACGAGCAATCTCTTTGTGAATCTGGGGGGAAATCCTTACGTGAACCTGTCCATTGAAAGTGCGAGGCATATACCAATATACCACGGTACAAGCTACGTGATACTAGCTTCCGTGTAGCTTCCGTACACCTGTCGCAGGGCATCGCAGATTTCGCCCACCGTTGCATAGGCGCGGACGGCGTCGATGATGTAGGGCATGGTGTTCGCGGAGGAGACGCTGCCATTTGAGCCTGAGGGCTCTTGTGCGGCGGCCTTCTTCAAGTCGTTCAGGCGACGCTGGACCTCTTCAGCCGAGCGGCGGGAGCGCAAAGCTTTGAGCTTCGCGGTCTGCTGTCGAGCGACGGATTCATCGATGTAGAGGATGTTCGGCGGCTCCTCTTCGATCACGAAATCGTTCACGCCTACGATGATCTTCTCTTTGGCCTCAACCGCGCGTTGATACTGGTACGAGGCCTCGGCAATTTCTTTCTGCGGATATCCGCGTTCAATGGCTTTGACCATGCCGCCCATTGCGTCGAGTTTGCCGAAGTAATCGAAGGCGCCGTTTTCCATTTGGAGTGTTAGATTTTCAAGGAAATACGAGCCCCCCAGAGGATCGACTGTCTGGGCCACACCGGATTCGTAGGCGATGATCTGCTGAGTTCGCAACGCAATGCGCGCGGCGTCTTCTGTGGGAAGGGCCAACGCTTCATCGTAAGCATCTGTATGCAGAGATTGCGTTCCGCCCAAGACAGCTGCGAGCGCCTGAATCGCGACTCGGCCGATGTTGTTCATCGGCTGCTGAGCCGGGAGGGAAACACCAGCTGTCTGCGTGTGGAAGCGCATCAGCCAGGTGCGCTGGTTCTTTGCGCCGAAGCGGTCTTTCATCACGCGATACCAGATTTTGCGTGCGGCGCGATACTTCGCGATCTCTTCAAAAAAATCATTATGCGCGTTGAAGAAAAAACTCAGGCGTGGGCCAAAATCATCTACATCGAGCCCGCGGCGGCGTGCCCATTCGACGTATTCGACGCCGTCATAAAGCGTGAATGCTAACTCCTGCAACGCGGTCGACCCGGCTTCGCGAATGTGATAGCCGCTGATTGAAATCGTATTGAAGCGAGGCGTGAACTTCGATCCGAACTCGAATGTGTCAACCACCAGTCGCATTGAGGGTGCCGGCGGATAAATGTATTCCTTCTGCGCGATGTACTCCTTCAGAATGTCATTCTGAATCGTGCCGGAAATCTTCTTCCAATCCGCACCCTGCTTTTCCGCGACCACCAGATACATCGCCCACAGCACCGAGGCGGGCGAGTTGATGGTCATTGAAACCGTCGTCTTGTCAAGGTCAATCCCGTTGAAAAGGATCTCCATGTCCTCGAGCGAATCGATCGCGACACCGCACTTCCCTACTTCGCCTTCGCTCGCCGGATGATCCGAGTCGTAGCCCATAAGCGTAGGTAGGTCGAACGCAACGGAAAGCCCGTTGCCTCCGTGCTCCAGCAAATACTTGTAACGCTGGTTGGTCTCCTCCGGAGAGGCGAATCCGGAGAACTGGCGCATGGTGAAAAGCTTGCCGCGGTATCCAGTAGCATGAATGCCGCGCGTGAACGGCGGCTGGCCAGGATAGCCGAGGTGTTCATCGTAATTCCAGTCTTCGGGGAGGTCGGCCTGCGTGTAGAGCCGGCGAATGGGGACGCCGGAAATCGTGGTGAAACGAGCGCGGCCGTGCTCGTCCAGATTTATGCCCGTTGAAGCGCCGATTGGTTTCTCGGGAGACTTTTCGAGCGCTGGAAGTAGAGTCTTTTCGGCCCAGCGCTTCTCTGAGTCAGCTGGGTGGCGAGCTTCAGTGATCTCGGCGATCGGGCTTTCGGGAACGGTGGTTTTCTTTTCGGCCATGCTCGTTTCGATGATAGGAGGAGGCCGAGTGTCGAGCAAGACAGGAAAGCGACCAGGTGGTCGGTCTGAAGACGAGACGCTTTACGCCGCTAGACGTAGCACGCTACGTCTCTACCCAATGTAGAGACGTTGCTTGCAACATCTCACCGCCTGGGGACGGCAGTGCCGCGACCCACCTCCCATCCTTTGGCGTATTTCCAGGACACGTACCCCGCGTGATACATGTGCAACAACAAGCCCTCGCGGCCGTCAAGAAATCCGAGACGGAAAAAATAGTTGTAGATGAAAGTAAACAGCGGACGGAGGACGATCGCGTTCACGCTGAACTTCTGCGGAACAGCTCCGGGAACGCGGTTCCACACGCTCGAATAGCGATTCATGTGCTCAAGATACAGATTGAGGGTGGGGTAGGTGTGGTGAATCAGCGCGCCTTTGAACCGCCCGACTGGTTCCCCATTTTGCATCTCGAAGCGGTCATGCGGATCGCGTCCGGTTGAGTATGCTTGGCCACGACGAAACAGGCGCAGCTTGGGGTCGGGATAAAAGCCGCCGTGCTTTATCCATCGGCCGAGAAAAAGATTTTTTCGCGGCATGGAATAGCCGTCGAATTTCGCTGATCCGGCCAGTACCCCGCGAATCTGTTCCGCCAACTCGGGGCTGACTTCCTCGTCCGCATCGAGCGACAGAATCCAATCTTTCGTGCAGAGTTCGAGCGCGTAGTTCTTCTGCGCTGTATACCCGCGCCAGGGCTCGTTGATCACGCGCGCACCGTACTCACGCACGATGTCACAGGTGCGATCCGTCGAACCGGAATCTACCACCACGATTTCGTCCGCCCAACGGACACTAGCAAGCGTGCGCGGGAGATTCGCTTCTTCGTTGAGGGTGACGATGGCGATCGATAAAGTGTCGGGCATTCGAGGATCGAAGGTATTCTCGCACGGCTCGTAGCTCCTAGCTTCTTGCAACTTAGGCCGCACGCCCGAACGGTCCCGTCAAGAGGAGCACAGGAGGGCCGCCTGTGCCACACCTGCCACGCCGAACCAATCCAAAGTAAAAGAAAAGGCTCGGACAGCTGTCCGAGCCGCTTTCGAGTTTGCAGCGGCCCTACTGGGCCGGCGCAGGTTGCGTGGTTGTTCCCTGCAGATCGGCGCGGGGCGCGACAAACGGAATCTTCGGCTGGTGACTCACATCACCCTTTTCCGCATCGCCCATGTCAATGCCGGCATGTTCGAGCAGCAATCCGGTAGCACGGTCAAGTTCGATCTGGGCCTTCTCGTAAGCCGCCATGGCCGAGACCAGGTTTGACTGCGCAGTCGCCAAGGCAGATTGGTTCTGCAGCACCAGGGTGGAGGTTGATGCGCCCAGCGCGTACTTCTTTTGCTCGGCATCAAGCGATTGACGCCCCAACTCTACCGCCGCCTGTGCCGATTCCACAGCCTGACGATTCTGCTGTACACCAAACTGTGCGTTGCGAACTTCGATCCGAACCTGGTTCTCGAGCTGCTGCTCCCTCATCTGGGCCTGCCGCAGTTCGAGTTGAGCCCGGATAGAAAGCGCTTGCGCCTGACGATTTCGAATTGGAACGCTCAAAGTGAAGCCCATGCCTTTATCAGGGGCAGTGGAATCCACCAACTGGTGCAGCGTGTCTGCATAGCTGACTGAGGGCACGGGAGATGAGGCGCAACCGAAACTGCCGGGCGGGAGGCCCTGGTTGGCACAAAGATTACCAGGGTTCTGCGAACCGCCCAGGCCAGAGGCTCCGTAGTAGGCAAAGAGATCAAGGCTTGGCAGAAGCGAATTCCTGATCGCCTTGGTACTAATGTCGCGATTCGTAAGGTCGATGCGGGTCTCAGCGAGCTCCGCCCGATGCTGGAGTGCCTGATTAATCAAGTCTTCGGTAGGTACAACTGGCTCTTGCGTGGGCAGTGCCATGGTTGATGTAGGAATGACCTCGGCGCTTGCCAGTGCAGGATCCTTCAGGCTTCGAGTTAGAGCGTTTTTCATCAAAAGCTGCTGGAGTTCAAGGTTGGTTTGCGCCTGAACCAGTACTTGCTGGTCAGCGGCAACCGTGTTTTGTGCACGCACCACTTCTATGGGCGCCAGGCTGCCGATCTCAACCTGCTTTTTATTGTCAGAGAGTGTCTTCTGCGCAAAGGCTAGCGACTCATTAGCGACGCGGACGTTCTCGTAAGCAAAAACCAGATTCCAATAGAGATTTTCGATCTGATCGACGGTGGAAATTACCTGGAGCCTGAAAGCGACGTCGGTAATTTCGCGATTGTTCCTTGTAATACGAATCAAGCGATCATTCGGCAGAAACCCGAAGCCCTGCAACAAATGCTGAGTGAGCTTGAATTGAAAACTCGAGTTCACGCCTGGGCTGTAAGTATTGAAGGTGCTATTGGTGCCTAAATGCGAGTTATTGAAGCCGACCAGCAGGTCTGTGCCGGTATGAAAACCCTGCTGATAGCTGAAGTTGGCAGTGGCGGTATCGGCAGTAGCAATGGGAGCGCCCGTGAAAACGTTATTCGCAATGGTGTGGTTGTGATCAAACTGAAGCGTGCCGCTCAGGATGGGATCAAAGCTGGTGATACCCGGTCCTAGACCTTCGGTGCTCGTGACACCCAGCGATCCGGCGCCAATGCCGCCTGTCCCAACGCTGGTGCCGCCAGGACCTGATCCGACGCTGCCACTCAGGCCTCCCACACCGCCGCCTGGAGTATTCTGCACGGTACCAAAATTTACGCCAAAAAACTGATTTGCTCCGGATTTCGCGCGCAGGATATCCGTATCGGCAATGCCCAAGTTGTACCGCTGAATGGCGATGTCGAGATTGTTCTCGAGGGCAAGCGCCACCGCATCGTCCATGGAGAGATATATCTTTCCATCGCGCATGAGCTGATCGATCTTCGGCGAGTTCGCCACATCGGGCTGCTGGATTTCACGCTGAGTGTAAGGTCCCAACGGATTGGGGAAATAACCCTTCGGCTTGGAATAGTCCGTCACCTGGAACTGGCGGTGAGTGCTGGGAGCCTGAGGAAGCGAACTCTGGGATGATTGCGCCTGTGCAGCAGGAGCGGCATCTTGCGCGCACAGGCTCATCGGGATTGCAGCAATCAGAAGAACAGTTAAACAGTGTTGACCTGCACACCTCAACGAAGATAAAGACATTCCATCCTCTCCATTAATCGAAACATTGAAATGTCGTGAATCGGCCAAAATGACACTCTGGCCAACACGGCTGAATCAAAGCTGTAGTACGCAAAGGGACAGGCAAGTGTTCCGCGATTCCGGGAAAACTCCCGACTTCGATCCACTCAAACTGCAATCTATCCCAAGGAATTCAACAGTATAGCTGAGGAGCAACCGCTCCTACCGAACGACAGCGAACAATGTAATCTTGGATGCGCTGCTCTCCCTGAAGATTCGATTTCTCATGCGCAATCTGAAACTTACGCTGGCCTACGATGGCACCGAATTCAGCGGCTGGCAAATCCAGCCCAGCCTTCCGACCGTTCAGGGCACTCTGGCCTCAGCTATTGGACGAATCACGGGAGAAAACGTATTGCCGCAAGGCTCTGGAAGAACCGATGCGGGAGTGCACGCGTTGGCGCAAGTGGCGACATTCACGACCGAATCGGTGATTCCGGCTGCAAACCTGATCACGGCGTTGAACGATACCTTGCCGCCGACGATTCGAGTGACAGAAGCAGCCGAGGTGGCTCTCGATTTTCATGCGCGAAAGTCGGCGCACGCAAAGACCTATCGCTATCGCATTTATCGAAGCGCGATCTGCCCGCCGTTTCTATCGCGATATGTGTGGCACTACCCGTATCCGCTAGATGGAGAGGCAATGATTGAGGCTGCAGCGCTGATCGAAGGAAACCATGACTTCACCTCGTTCGCTGCCGTGGACCCCGAGCGTCGAGAAGAGCAGGAGCTTCGATCTAATATCAGGAAAGTTCTCTTCTCCAGCTGGCGGCGAGATGATGATGAACTGATCTACGAGGTAAGGGGAAATGGATTTCTGCACCACATGGTGCGAAACCTGGTAGGTACCTTCATTCTGGTTGGGAAGCGAACGCTCGCGTCCGCGGACCTGACACGCATTCTCGAAGCGAAGAACCGCTCATGTGCCGGGGCAACAGCCCCGGCGAGCGGTCTTTATCTGGTGAGCGTGGAGTACGACTAGACTTAGTGCGTGATGTCGTACGACTCGCCGGCTTGCACTTCGGCAAGAGCTTGATCCACCAGGCGCATGGCGTTCTCGCGATGCCCGCCTTTGGTTGCTGTGGCCCTCTCGAGTTCGTTCTTAGCCTGCTGCAGATGACCATAGGCGGCACTCATATGGGGTTCAGTCCGGGCCATCTGGCGGGTCTGTGCTCCCAAGCCCACGATCAAAGTTAAAGCCGCGCAAAGCGCAAGAATTCTGGCGCGCATAGTTCCTCCTCAAAAGTAGATTCCGGCGTTCTGACGCAACGCGCCCGCCGCAGGTTGCTCCTCTTAGTGTTCTTACAGTATCTGCTACACTGTCTCGCTTCGAGGTCGCTATAAGTATGGAATACGTTCTCGGCGTTGATGTTGGGACCGGCGGCACGAGGGCCGTCCTGGTCGACCGGTCAGGCACGATTGTCAGTTCCGCCACGTCTGAGCACCTGCCGTTTGCTTCTCCTCAGACCGGGTGGGCGGAACAGGATCCGCACGATTGGCATAAGGCTGCGGGATCAGCGATTCGCCAGGCGATTGCCGATGCGGGATGTTCGCCGCAAGAAGTCAAGTGCGCCGGCCTCGCCGGCCAGATGCACGGTGCCGTTCTGCTCGATGAGAACGATGAGGTATTGCGGCCGTCTCTCATCTGGTGCGATCAGCGAACGCAGGCGCAATGCGATTGGCTGAACGCGAAGCTGGGGGAGGCCAGGATCATTGAGCTCACCTGCAACCCAGCACTGACAAACTTCACGCTCACCAAACTGCTTTGGGTACGAAATAACGAACCCGATATCTGGAAGCGCTTTCGCCGCGTGTTGCTGCCAAAGGACTACGTGCGCCTTCGCCTGACCGGCGAACATGCGATCGACGTAGCCGACGCCTCTGGCACGCTGATGCTAGATGTGACCCACCGGCGCTGGTCGGAAGAGATGATGTCAGCGGCCGGCTTGCCGATGAGCTGCCTGCCGAAGGTATATGAATCTCCGGAGGTGTGCGGACGAATTACCGCCACCGGCGCAGCACACGCTGGCTTGAAAGAAGGCACGCCTGTGGTCGCGGGCGCCGGGGATCAGGCGGGCGGGGCTGTCGGGATGGGGATCGTACGCGCAGGAGCAGTCAGCGCGACCATCGGGACCTCGGGAGTTGTTTTTGCTGCGACCGATTCCCCTGCAATGGACAAGAAAGGACGCGTGCACACTTTCTGCCACGCCGTGCCCGGGCGCTGGCACGTGATGGGCGTCACCCAGGCGGCTGGCCTATCTTTCCGTTGGCTGCGAGACCTGCTGAAAGGATCGAGCCAGCTTTCATACGACGATCTCACGAGAGAAGCAGGAACAGTTCCGGCGGGTTCCGATGGGGTTCTGTGGGCGCCTTACCTGATGGGGGAACGAACGCCGCATCTGGATCCCTATGCGCGGGCCACCCTGACCGGTTTGGCTGCGAACCATACGCGCGCGCATGTTACTCGCGCCGTGCTTGAAGGCGTCGCATTCAGTTTGAAGGACACGTTTTCTTTATTCGAAGAAATGCGCGTGCCGGTTACAAACATCCGTTTAGGCGGCGGTGGTGCGCGTTCCGATCTCTGGCGGCAAATCCAGGCTGACGTTTACGCGCAAGAAGTCGAAATTCTGGCCACCGAAGAGGGCGCTGCATACGGTGGCGCATTGTTGGCCGGGGTTGGCGCTGGATTCTGGAGTTCCGTTGATGAAGCTTGCGATGCAGTTGTAAAGGTTCAACAACGGGTTAAGCCGCAACCGGAAGCCGTGATGGTCCTGAAAAAACAGTACGAGAGCTATCGAAGGTTGTATCCCGCGCTGAAGCACTTAACCTGAATCGCAACTTCCGCTGCTCCTTAGACAAAATAAGCCGCTTCTGCCGTCGAGGACCGCCGGATTTGCATCAATTCATCCTGCGCAAACACCTGAACCTTTGTTATGACGCCATCTGGTATTGCTCGCTACAGCACGCTGGGAAGGACCGGCCTCAAAGTCTCACCTTTAGCACTGGGTGCGATGACATTCGGCTGGGGAGCGGAAAAAGACGTTTCGCGGCGTTTGTTTGACGTTTACCGCGAGCATGGCGGCAATTTTATTGATACGGCTGATTTATACGCCGGAGGAACAAGCGAAGAGTGGCTTGGCGAATTTATCGAGAATTCGAAGTCACGAGATCAAATCGTGCTCGCAACCAAATTCAGTTTTAACGCGCAGCAGGGAAACCCAAATGCCGGGGGGAATGGGCGCAAGAATATTTATCGCGCACTCGAGGGCTCTCTAAAACGGCTGCGGACTGACTACATCGATCTTTACATCATGCATACGTGGGACTGCGTCACCCCAGTCGAGGAGGTCGCATCAACGCTCAACGATCTTGTACGATCGGGGAAAATTCGGCACGTCGGCCTTAGCGACGTTCGCGCCTGGTACGCGTCGAGGTTCACTACAATCAATGATCTGCGTGGCTGGGAACGTCCTGCGACGCTGCAGTTGGAGTACTCGCTTGTCTCCCGCAGCCTGGAGCGCGAACATTTGCCATTAGCGAGGGAGCTGGGGATTTCCATCACACCTTGGAGTCCTCTGGGAAGTGGTTTCTTGTCGGGCAAGTTCCGGCGAGTTGATGGAAAAATCACGGGGTCAGGTCGCGTACTCGAAATGAAAGATTCGGGCAATCCCACGCTGGAGAAATTTGCGAAGCGCGAACGGAACTGGGAGATTCTCGACACATTGCTGCGGGTTGCGAATGACCTTGGCCAGACTCCGTCCGCAATTGCGCTCGCCTGGGTCATGAGCCGGCCGTGCGTCACATCAACTCTTGTAGGGGCCACTCGGGTCGAACAGTTTGAGCAAAATCTCGCGGCAGCTGATTTGACGATGCCGCAGGACGCCGTCCGTGCATTGAACGACGTAAGCGCGCCTGAACCGAACGAGCTCGATCATTTCTTTGGAGACGTTCTGCAAGGAATGGTTAATGGTGGAACAGTAGTCGACCGTGCCACGTTCTAAAAGATTTTCCTGTTATCGTTAATCATGATTGAAGTCGCGTGCCGTGGACTGCTCTTTGATCTTGACGGAGTTTTGGTTGACTCCACGCCGGCGGTTGCTCGGGTGTGGAGCAAATGGGCAATCGAGCACGGGTTCGATCCAGAGGAGACGGTGCAGCGCGCCCACGGGCGGCCGAGTATCGCGACCATCCGCGACCTTCTGCCCAACGCCGATGCTGAGGCCGAGAACCGAATCGTTGAGCAGGGAGAACTCGACGATACTGAGGGCGTAATTCCCCTTCCCGGCACGCGCGAGCTTCTAAATTCTCTTGCGCCCGAACATTGGGCGATCGTCACCTCATGCACCCGCGCGCTGGCGGAAACCAGACTTCGAGCCGCGGGTCTTCCACTTCCCAAACGCCTCATCACCTCGGACGACATTACCCGAGGGAAACCGGATCCGGAACCCTACTTCAAAGGCGCGGCTTTGCTCGCGGTGCAGGCACAGGAATGCGTTGTTTTTGAAGATGCTCCAGCTGGCATTCGCGCCGGCAAGGCGGCGGGCGCAACTGTCGTCGCTTTCCCGACTACCTCTCCCGAGCACGAACTGGACGCCGCCGGGGCAGATTTCGTGATTTCCGGATTCCCCGCTCTTACGGTCCTATCAAGCAACGGTTCGATCCGAATGAGATTGGCTCTGGGCTCCTGACCACGCCCCTTTTTTCCAGATCTTGATACCCCTCCCGCCCGCGTTGTAAAAAGTTTGTCAATCGCCCGCCCAGGCTGGATCCATTGACGAATAGTAGTAATCTGAGGGGTAGGTGTGCGGCTTCTGTTGCGCCGCGAAGGGGAGGGCTTATGCTGCGCGCTGTCGAGAATTCCGGTCCAGCTATACCTCAGAGCAGTCTTCAGAAATTCGCGCCGCGGTTAGGGACCGCGGCGGGTGACCGGATCCTGGTTGTCGAGGATGACCGCGGGGTCCAAAAGGCCCTCAAGCGGCTCTTCGAAGCGGAAGGCTACACCGTGCAGATGGCGCACGATGGCCCTGCCGCGCTCGAATTGTTTCGGGGAGCGGAGCCTTCGGGGGTTGTGCTCGACCTGCGTCTGCCAGGGATTTCCGGATCGGAGTTGTGCAGAGAGTTCAAACAGCGCTCTCCAGCAGTTCCAATCATTGTGCTGAGCGCCACCAGCGATGTTTCTGACAAAGTTCTTTTGCTCGAACTCGGGGCCGACGATTACGTCACCAAGCCTTTCAGTCCGCGCGAATTGCTGGCGCGGGTGCGTGCGGCATTGCGGCGCACTTCTCGTCCGCCGGCTACCGACCGGTTCTCCTTTGACGACATCTCCATCGACTTCACAAAAATGGAAGTCATTCGCGATGGCAAAGTGACGGCGCTCACAGCTCAGGAATTCAAGACGCTCAAGTTTATGGTGCACAACGCAGAGCGCGTGATTACCCGCGACGAACTTCTGAACGAAGTCTGGGGATACCACAATTACCCGTCCACCCGCACCGTGGACAATCACATCCTGAAGCTGCGCCAGAAATTGGAAAAGGACCCAGCCAATCCCGTACATTTTCGGACGGTGCACGGTGTAGGTTATAAATTTGTCGGCTAATTCTTAAAGGCGTCCGACGGCGTCTTTGTGACAGGAGCGGTATGGTCAGGGTCCGGTTACGAACCAAATTCCTGCTGTCGATGGTTCTGATCTCCGCTGGCCTGACTTCACTCAGCCTTCTGTTGGTGCGCCAGATCGTGCAAAACCAGGCGCGGCAGGAAATCGTCACCGGACTTCAAAACTCCGCCAGCACTTTTCTCAGTTTTCATCGTGAACAGCAGATGACCCTCAGCCACTCGGCTGAGCTATTGGCGGACATTCCTCCCTTGCGCGCGTTGATGACCACCAATCACGAAGCCACCATCCAGGACGGATCCACTCAATATTGGCATCTGGCAAACAGCGATCTGTTTGTGCTCGCCGACACTGCCGGAAAAATTGTAGCGCTGCACACCAACAGTCCAGGGTTTACGCGGGAAATGGCGCAGAGCTCATTGAACGCTTCGCTCGCGCGCCAGGACGGCTGGTGGTACGGCGCGCAACACCTATACGCAATTTTTCTGCAGCCGATCTACTTTGGGCCGGCTTCGGACGACAAGCTGCTGGGATTCCTGATTATCGGCTACTCAGTTGACGACAGCGTTGCCTCGCAAATCAGCCGTATTACCAGCAGCAAGGTTGCGTTTTATTACGGCGACACACTGGTTACGAGCACATTGGATCCACGGCGCCGCTCAGATCTCGAGCACAGCGACATATCCCGGATCGGCACCTCTCCTTCGATTTCGTTTCAACTCGGAGGCGAGCGTTTTTTGGCAACGCGAGTTGAACTCGCCCGCAGAGAGACGCCGCACGTCAGGCTGCTGGTGCTGAAGTCCTATGACGAAGCCACCGCATACTTGCGAAAAATCAATCGGCTGCTGCTTGCGCTCGGACTGGTCGCGGTACTGGTTGGAAGCGCCCTGGTCTTCGTGATCTCGCACACCTTCACCAGACCGCTATCAAGCCTGCTCTCGGGCGTTTCGGCGCTGGAGCGAGGAGACTTTACCTACCGGCTCGATACGCGTGGCGGAGATGAAGTCGCGCATCTGGCGCGCGCTTTCGACAGCATGCGTGAAAGCCTTGCGCGGACGCAGCAGAATCTGCTCGAGTCGGAGCGCTTAGCAACCATCGGCCGCATGGCAAGTTCAATCTCGCATGACCTGCGGCATTCGCTGGCTGCCATCGTGGCCAACGCAGAGTTTTTGTGTGAAACGCATCTTTCGCCCGTGCAGCGCGAGGAGCTTTATCAGGAGGTGCGCTCGGCTGTGGCCCGCATGACGGAGTTGATCGATTCCCTGCTCGAATTCTCGCGCACGCGAGCATCGTTGAACCCCACCTATGGCAGTTTGTACGTGACGACGAAACGCGCGATTGATGCGGTGAAGGCGGACCCCAAGTTTTACGAGGTCAGTGTCAGCATCCGTCAGGTCGGAAACGTCGAGGGCTGGTTCGATCATCGAAAACTAGAACGGGCATTATTCAACCTGCTGCTCAACGCATGCGAATCGGTGACTCCCGGCGGTGGAAAGATAGCGGTTGAGTTGCGCGAGCAGGGCGACGGTATCGAGATAACAGTTGCGGACAATGGACGGGGAATTCCAGCGGCAATTCGAAATACCTTGTTTGAACCCTTCATCAGCCAGGGCAAGGAAAACGGCACTGGCCTCGGTTTGACGGTGGTGCAGAAGATCGTTCAGGACCACAGCGGCGAAGTCGTGATCGTAAATACCTCACCTGAAGGCACGATTTTCCGCATCACGTTGCCACGTCCGGCTCCTGTCGCCGGGACCGGTGATTCCGTCCCTCCCGAGGTTTCGGCCGCGACCCCGGCGACAACGAACTCGACAAACACTGGATAATCCTGAAAAGATTCTCTCCTCAGGTTCTTGGAGGGGATATGTCGAATCGTGCGCTTCCGGATATCCAGCCGAAAGCTCTAGTTGCGTTGGTACTGTTAGCGACCTGGTCTATGCCTGCCAGTGGCCAATCTACTGCGAACAGCACGCCACGGGTTTCCGGCGAGGAGCTTGCAGCGGCAGTGCAGGAGCTTCGTGCCCAGGTACAGGAGTTGCGCGCGACGGTGGCGGACATGAAGTCGGAAGCGGCCGCGTACCGCGCCCAAACCGAACAGCTTCGCAAAGAACTTGCCGACATGCGCACCACCGCACCTAATCCCGGTCGTGAGCCGAACGAGCGAGCGTCAGCCGCGCCAGGCGGCGATACAGTCTCGCGAAAAGTTTCTTCCCTGGAGGAGACAACGCAGCTTCTTGAAAGCGAAATCCGCAGCCAGTATCAGACAAAAGTGGAGAGCGGTTCGAAGTACCGAGTGCGTCTCTCTGGCCTGGCGCTGCTGAACCTTTTCAGCAATCACGGGTACGTGGACAATCTCGATGTCCCCAACTATGCGACCCCTTCGAACCTCTATGGCACCAGCCAGGCCTTCGGCGCGACGTTACGGCAATCGGAGATCGGGCTGGAGGTTTTTGGCCCAGAAGTCTTCGGCGCCAAGACGAGCGGCGAAATTCGTGTCGATTTCGGCGGTGGCTTCCCTGCGGGCGCACTGGACGGCGTGAACACTGGCCTGGTGCGATTGCGCACCGGTAATGCCCGGCTCGACTGGTCGCACACATCGATTATTGCGGGTCAGGACAGCCTCTTCATATCGCCGCAATCTCCAACCTCGTTCGCGTCACTGATCGTTCCGGAGTTCGGCTACTCGGGAAATCTTTGGGCGTGGACGCCGCAATTGCGAATCGAACACAAATTCGATCTCGCAGACAACCAGAATCTGCGGGTGCAGGCGGGAATTCTCGACAACATGACCGGTGAGCCTTCCTACCTTTCGCGCCGCCAGTTACAAGCGGGCGAAAGCTCTGGAATGCCGGCCTACGCAGTCCGCACCTCATGGAACACTACCCTGGATGGAAAACCGCTTACGCTGGGCGCAAGCGGATACTACTCCCGACAGAACTGGGGTTTCGACTGGGATGTCGACGGCTGGGCCGCCGCGGCGGACTGGCAAATTCCGATCGCTTCGCGGTTTGCACTTTCAGGCGAGTTTTACCGTGGTCGCGCGCTTGGAGGAATCAGCGGCGGAATCGGGCAGTCGGTCCTTTTCAGCGGCAATCCTTTCGATCCGACTAGCAATTTTCGTGCGCTGAGGTCTGCCGGCGGCTGGTCACAGCTGAAGTTCATGGCCAATCCAAAGCTGGAGTTCAATGGCGCTTTCGGCATCGATAACCCGTTCTCCCGCGATGTTCGTTGGTTCCCATCGCCGGTCGGCTACTATCCTCATGCCTTGGCAGCGAACCGTAGCGAGATGGCGAACTTCGTTTACCGTCCGCGTTCCGCTCTTCTGTTTTCCGGAGAATATCGGCATCTTAGAACAACAGAGATCGGCGGCACCAACAATGCCGACCAAGTCAATTTGATGATGGGGGTGCTGTTCTGAGAAAGCCGAAGAGCAGATGGATCAAGTTGCTTTTGGTCCCGGCGACGCTGTGCAGTGCGTTCCTCGCCCGCAGCCAGGATGTGACCGTCACAGCCCGGGTCAAAGTTGTGCAGCAGGAGAGTCAAACCGAAGCCGCGCACGCCGAAAACGTAGTCTTGTGGCTCAGCCCGATCAGCCCGGCATCGGAGATCCACGCCGCCCCCAAACAGCCGGTGCGGCTTACTCAGCACAACAAAAGTTTCGATCCACATGTGCTCGTGGTTCCGGTCGGTTCGGTCGTGCAATTTCCAAACCGCGATCCCTTCTTTCACAATGTCTTCTCACTTTTTGAAGGCAAGCGTTTTGATCTGGGGCTTTATGAGGCCGGTACCACTCGCAATGTCAGCTTCGACCGTCCCGGTGTTTCTTACATTTTCTGCAACATTCACGCCGAGATGAGCGCAGTCATCATCGCGCTCGACACTCCGTATTACGGAGTCTCAAGCCGCAAAGGTGAGATCGTAATCCCCAACGTGCCTGCGGGCCGCTACATCATGAGGACCTGGTATGAGACCGCACCTCCAGACGTGCTGGAAGCGATGAGTCGCGAGGTCAACATTACAGACAACAGCTCGAGCCTCGGAATCTTGCGAATCTCAGCCTCGGCCGCCGCTACTGCTGCGCACAAAAATAAATATGGCATGGACTACGAGCCCGCAACTCCCGACAGCTCAGGCTACGAACAGCATCCCTGACAAGACTTTTACAACCTCTTTAACAGTCAGTGACAATTCGCGAAAGCCGCTCTCCTAGCCTGAGTTCATCGTGGACGGGTACATGCTTCGGCCCGTTCCTGGTGGCAGGGTCCCGGGACCTTTAACATCCAGCCTTGCTTGCCTTCACTCCGCCAGGAAAAGACCGAACCCCGTCTCGACACTTTTCCTTCCCAGGAGAACTTCGATGTCTCTGCAAGGATTCTTACGCCATCAGGTAAGCCGTTGCTGGGTTGCGGTGTTAACGATTGCAGCCCTCAGCGGACTCGCGACAGCACAAAAATACTCACAGACCAACCTGGTTTCGGATATTCCTGGTCTGGCTAAGACAACTGACCCAAATCTGGTCAATGCGTGGGGTTTAGATTTCAGCGGCGGGAGCCCGGCTTGGGTCGCTGACAACGGAACCGGGCTCTCCACGTTGTACACGGGAACGGGAAGCATCGTTCCGTTGGTCGTAAAGATTCCCTCAGGATCAGACGCGCAGTCAGCGCCTACAGGCTTGGTCTTCAATGGCACGGGGAAATTTACCGTGAAATCGCACGACCTTTCCGGGAGCGCCATCTTCATTTTCGACAGCGAAGACGGCATCATCAGCGGCTGGAACCCGAACGTGAATCTTAACAAGGCGATCATCGCGGTCAACAACTCCGAGAAGGGTGCTATCTACAAGAGCCTTGCGATCGGTACTGATGCTGATGGAAATTCATTCCTCTATGCCACTAATTTCCATAGCGGCTGGGTCGAGATGTATGACTCCAATTTCAAATGGGTGAAGAACTTCACCGATACGACTCTGCCGGCCGGATATGCGCCGTTCGGGGCTCGTGTTCTCAATGGAAAGCTTTATGTCAGCTTCGCCCTGCAGGACGAGGATGCTGAAGATGATGTCGCGGGTTTCGGCCACGGCTTCGTGGACATCTTCGACTTGGCGGGAAACATGGTTAAGCGTCTAATCTCTCACGGTCATCTCAACTCGCCTTGGGGATTGGAAATTGCTCCGGCGAACTTTGGAAAGTTCAGCAACGCCCTGCTAGTCGGGAATTTTGGTAATGGGCACATTAATGCTTATGATCCCTGGACCGGAGCCTGGCTGGGAAAGATGCTGCGCCCGAGTGGAGCCACGTTAGAAATTAACGGACTGTGGGCCCTTCACTTCGGAAATGGAGCAGCAGCGGGTGCGACGAACACCCTGCTCTTTACTGCCGGCCCACAAAACGAATCGCACGGACTGTTCGGGACCATCACACTACCAGGCAAGTAGCCCTCTCTCCCTCCCCCGACAAGGCCAGCTCGCAAATAGCTGGCCTTCTTTTTCGGAATTCACCGGCAGAAATCAAGCTTTGGGTCACACCTCGGTAACCTTACGTATCCCTCAAACCATCTTCTTGGTTGAAGGTTTTCAATATAATTTTTGTGAAAGCTCGGAGGCGGCGCAGCCTTTTCACGCTTGCTCTCGGGCAGCACGAACTCTCATGGCAGCAATCGAAATCACACGTTTAGAAAAGACGTACTCCGTCGGATTCTGGCGCAAGCGGCCGAAGCTCGCTCTCAAGCCGTTGAATTTAGCTGTAGAAGAGGGCGAAATCTTCGGCTTCCTGGGACCGAACGGTGCCGGTAAGACCACGACCCTGAAGATTCTGATGGGTCTGGTGTTACCCACAGCGGGCTCGGCCAAAATCCTCGGCATGGAGCTTGACGATCCGCGGATGAAGGCGCAAATCGGTTTTCTTCCCGAGCACCCCTACTTTTACGATTACCTTACCGGCCGCGAGTTGCTTCGTTACTATGGGCGGCTCTCGGGCGTTGATGCACGACGACTCAACGGCAAGGTGGAAGCGGTGCTTGAGCGAGTGGGGTTAAAGGACGCAGGTAACGTGCAACTGCGAAAGTACTCGAAGGGCATGCTGCAGCGCGCGGGAATCGCGCAGGCCATTCTGCATGACCCAAAGGTCGTGTTCCTCGACGAGCCCATGTCGGGTTTAGATCCGATGGGACGGCGTGAAGTGAGAAATCTGATTGAGGAGTTGAAAAGCGAAGGCAAGACGGTGTTCTTTTCCACTCACATCCTGTCCGACGCAGAAGCCTTGTGCGACCGGGTGGCGATTATCCATCTGGGCGAACTGCACGGGGTCGGCGCAGTGGCTGCGCTCACCTCCGGCGTGCATGGGAATGTTGAGATTGTTTGGGCAGGAAAATCTGTTCCCGCAAAAATCAAAGACCTGGGTGCTGAGTATCACGTGGCCGGCGACACTACGCGCGTCGTAACCCCGGAACAGAACCAGGATTCTGTGCTCGACGCGCTTCGGGCTGAGCGGCTGCGCCTGATTTCCGTAACTCCTGTGCGTGTGTCCTTGGAGGACTACTTCGTCGCGCAGCTGGATGCGGGCAGCAAGAATTCCGGTTCACGATCCGAGGTTGAGAAGGCTTCGCGCCCCGGCGATAACCCGCAGAAGGCACTTTCCTATTCGAGCAAAGCATGAACACTCGCGTCTATCACATTGCAACCAATACGTTTCGCGAAGCAGTGCGTGACCGCGTACTGTACAACCTGATTGCCTTCGCACTGCTCTTGACAGGCGCGGCGGTGCTGGTCGGGCAGGTCTCAATAGACATTGAGCGCCTGGTCGTGGTCAACCTCGGGCTGACGGCCGTTTCCCTTTTCGGAATCGTCATCGCTATCTTGATCGGCATCGGGCTGGTTTCCAAGGAAATCGACAAGCGAACCCTTTACACGGTACTCTCGCGTCCAGTCCAGCGATGGGAGTTCATCGCCGGCAAATTTTTCGGGCTGACCGGCACGCTGGTTGTGAATACATTTTTGATGTCGGTGGGCGTTTTTGGGGCGCTGCTGTACGTGTCTCATAAGCTTGGAGCCGCGGATGTCTCCGTGCTGGTAGCAACGTACTTCATCGTGCTGCAATTCGTGATCGTTGTGGCGCTTGCACTTTTCTTCTCGTCATTTTCATCGCCGCTGCTTTCGGCAGTCTTTTCGTTTTCGCTGTTCGTCATTGGGACCTTCTCAGAAGATCTGCGCGGGTTTGCCCACATGGCCCACGGCGCGGTCCGCTGGTTTGCCACCGGCGCGGCTTACCTTGTGCCTAATTTTTCTGCCCTCAACGTGATCAGCCGTGCGGGGCACGGCGAGGCCATCGCGGGGCACTTGATCGCCTACAACACGCTCTATGCGTTTACCTATACCCTGGCAGTCCTGGCTGCAGCCGCACTGATCTTCGATCGCCGGAGCCTGAAGTGAAGCGGTCAGACAAGCTGCGATGGGCTGCGGGTTGCTTGACGGCTGCATGTCTCGCTACGTCTGTGTTTCTTCTGCAACGGCTCGATACCATACGCAGCGGCGCAACTTTGGATGACGTTCTGTACATCTCGTCGCCAAGGCTGGTTAAGCGCCTGAGCCTTGGATATGAAGGCTTGCTGGCAGATATTTACTGGACCAGAGCGGTGCAATATTACGGCGGAGTGCATCATCTAGGGGGAGGGACGTTCAAGCAACTGTGGCCATTGCTGAACATCACCACTCAACTTGATCCGCACCTGATACCAGCCTACGAATATGGCGCGGCATTTCTGACCGCACCCCCTCCCAACGGTCCCGGAATGCCACAGCAGGCTGTGCAGTTGATGCAATACGGAATTCAAAATAACCCTGACGACTGGCATTTGTACTACAACCTTGGATTTGTTTACTACATGGATTTGAAAGACTACCCGAAGGCCTCGGCGGTTTTTGAGCGAGGTTCGCGAACGCCGCATGCGCACCCTTTTCTGAAAGTACTTGCCGCGCAGTCAGCGGAGCGCGGGGGAGACGCGCAGACTGCAGGACTCCTCTGGCAAACCACGTACGAGACCACCCACGATAAGTACGTTCGGGAAACTGCGGTGTGGCATTTACGCGCGTTGAAGGTCGACTCCGACGTAACCAAGCTGGAAGAATTGGTCGGAGTGTACCGCCAGAAATATGGGCGCCTTCCTGCGAGTATGGTCGAGATGGTCAGGGCTGGGCTTTTGCCGGGTGTACCCCTGGATCCTCTAGGCAATCCTTACAAGCTGGCCTATCAAGGGAAAGTAGTGGTGGATGATCCCGAAAGCTTGCCGTTTATCCAAAAAGGATTGCCGGAGGGCTACAGCACGGTCACAATTCCGAGAGGCTCGCCGGAAAAGTGATCACCACGCTGTCCACCGCGCCAACAGCCTAGAGCTGACTTTTGGCGGAAGCGAGTGGGAGTCGAACCCACCATCGCCATCGAAGATAACGATCTACGGTTTTGAAGACCGCGAGAGTCACCGGACCCCTTGCGCTTCCAACGTCAGCTGTTTAGCTTCTAGCTTAAACAAGAACGGCCACGAATGTTGCCACTCGTGGCCAATTCAATAATCAATCAGATTTACTTCGGCTGCGGAACGATCCTTAAGTACGGCTTTGGCGACTTCCAGCCGTCTGGGTACTTCTGCTTCGCCTCGTCATTGGAGACCGCACCGCTGATGATGACATCGTCGCCCTGCTTCCAGTTTGCAGGCGTCGCGACCTTGTGTTTGGCGGTGAGTTGGAGCGAATCGATCACGCGTAAAATTTCATCGAAGTTGCGTCCGGTGGTCATGGGATAGCTGAGCTGCATCTTGATCTTTTTGTCCGGCCCGACCACAAAAACCGTGCGCACGGTCGCATTGTCGGCGGCGGTGCGGCCTTGTGAAGTCTCTCCGGATTCTGCCGGCAACATCCCATACAGCTTTGCAACCGTGAGCTGCGGGTCGCCGATCATTGGGTAGTTGACCGCAGCGCCTTGTGTCTCTTCGATGTCCCCCTTCCACTTCTCGTGATCGCTTACCGGGTCGATGCTCAACCCGATGATCTTGGTGTTGCGTTTACGGAATTCTGGCTCGAGCTTGGCCATATAGCCGAGTTCAGTGGTGCAAACCGGCGTGAAGTCCTTCGGATGCGAAAACAAAATCGCCCAACCATCGCCGATCCAGGTGTGGAAGTTGATGGTTCCCTGGGTGGTTTCGGCGGTGAAGTCGGGAGCCACGTCATTGATACGGGGAATGCTTGATGCCGCGGGAACAACGGGTGCTGCGCTCATATGTCCTCCTGTAAAAGAATCTCTCCGGGTCGAACCGGTCTGTACGAAACAAAATCGAATGCGCTTCGGGATGACCTCGACTAAAGCGATAAACCGTCCGCCGGCATGGCGCCGGCTGGATTCCAGAAACCTCTATCTATCCAGCCGCCAGCGCGCTTTGCGAACTACAACAGCTTTGGCGGCGAACTCTCATGGGGATAGGATACGCAGCGCCAAAAAGTGCGTCAAACCGCGCGTTTGCGAATACGAATGCCCGAAAAACGGACGTAAGAGGTTGCGTCTTTCTCCACGACGTTGAATCTAAGCTTCATGCCCAAAACTTCAAAGAGACTTCCTTTCGTTCAACTCGACGTATTTTCGTCGGTTCCCCTCGAAGGCAATCCTCTGGCGGTTTTTTCTGATGGACGAGGTTTGAGTGACGACGACATGCAAGCCATCGCACGCGAAATGAATCTGTCGGAAACGACGTTCGTCCTGCCTCGCGAGGCTGCGATTGAGAAGGAGCGAGGAGTCCGGGTACGGATCTTTACGGTGCAGGAAGAGTTGCCGTTTGCGGGACATCCAACTTTGGGAACAGCGTTCGCCTTGCGGGGAAGCAGCGGACGCGGAGAAATCAAGCTGGACTTAAATGTGGGCCCGGTGCCGGTGCGGTTTGAAGAAGCCGACGGCAAGCCCACGTTCGGTGAGATGACGCAGGCAAATCCTGTGTTCAGTCAGGTACACGAACCTCAAAAAATCGCCCAGGTGACGGGAATTCCCCTGGGTGATATTGACACCAGTCTTCCGATCCAGACAGTCTCCACGGGTCTTCCGTTTACAGTCATGCCCCTGCGTGGTTTGGACGCGATGCGAAGGTTGAGCATCAACCACAGCGCCACTGGAGAATATTTGAGCTCGACTGGTGGCAAATTCTTGTACTGCGTGAGCCGAGAAACATCGGATTCTGCCGCGCGCCTGCACGCCCGCATGATTTTCTATAACGGCGAAGATCCAGCGACTGGCTCGGCCTCGGGTTGCGCCGCAGCGTGGATGGTCGCGCACGGCGTCGCACAGCCCGACGAGCGCGTAATGATTGAGCAGGGCGTCGAAATGAAACGTCCCAGCCGGATTTTTGTTCGTGCCTCTCGACATAATGACAACGTGGTTAATGTACGCGTCGGTGGAAATGTTGTTGAAGTTTTACGCGGAGAACTTTTCATTTAAATTCACAGCAAAGAAAATCCTCTAAACATGCGGCCCCGCACATCACCGCAGAATTTGCAATGCGGAAAATTCGCATTGGCTTTCGCGTTACTTTACAGAGCCGTTCACTGCAGATAGCATTCAGTTCGCTCCGGTAGTTATTTTCAGCCAAAAACTTTGAACTTTTCGCGCGGCAGCTGGTTTTCGCGCACTGGAAGGACCATGAAGCCAAAACGAACGATTCTCTGCGTCGATGACAACGAACAATCGCTTTCGATCAGAAAAGTCATGCTGGAGACCCGAGGCTATCGCGTGCTCGCCTACTCCAACGCGCAAGAAGCAATTGACCGCTTCGCGCAAGGCGGTGTCGATCTGGTGCTCACCGACCTGGTCATGCCCGGCGTTGACGGATCGAAACTGATTGAAAACGTAAAATTCATCTCACCTCAAACCCCAGCCATTCTTCTGTCAGGCAAAGTCAAAATCTACGAGCACGAGAGCGGTGCGGACGTATTTCTTGCCAAAGGAATGTACGCTCCTGCTGACCTGCTCGAACGAATTCGCCTGCTGCTAGTGCGCAAGCGTGGACCGAAGCGCATGATTGCACGCGCCATCGCGCAGGCGCCTCCGCAAATGCCTCTCCACCGGACTGCGTCGGCTTAAGTTCAAAAGCGCCGCGGATTTCGCGGATTAACAAAGCCTGGCCACGGATTTTCACTGATCTTCGCGGATCGAACAAGAAATTCAATGAAGTAGATCCGTGTAAATCCGTGGAGATCCGTGGCTAGGTTTTGGTGTGTCAGGTAAGCGGCGGCACCCTTGTTGTAAGATCAGTACTTCGAATGCCCGCAATCATTGAAGCGATTGATCTTCACAAGACCTACCACATCGGCAAGATTGAAGTGCCGGCGCTGTGCGGGATCTCCTTCACCGTAGAGAAGGGCGAGTTCGTCAGTGTGGTGGGCCCTTCCGGCAGCGGGAAGTCAACTCTGTTTTACCTTTTGGGCGGACTGACGCGCGCCGACTCGGGCAAAGTCCTGATCGATGGCGTCGATTTCGCGCAGCTTTCCGACTCCGCTCGCACCAGCCTGCGCAAAACCAAGATCGGATTCGTATTTCAAAAGTTCAATCTTTTGCCGACGCTCGACGCGAAGTCGAACATTGACGTTGCTATCGATATAGCCGGGAAAAACGGCGATCGCGACCAGGCTTACTTCGATAAGATTGTCGGCCTGTTGGGACTCAGTAAGCGCCTGCAACACCGCCCGTCCGAACTTTCCGGCGGCGAGCAGCAGCGGGTTGCGCTGGCGCGCGCTCTGATCAACCGTCCGGCCATTGTGCTGGCGGACGAACCGACTGGCAATCTGGACTCGAAAAACTCGGAAGTTGTGCTGAAGATGCTACGGCATTCGAACCAGGAACTTGGCCAGACGGTTCTGATGATCACGCACAATCCCGAAGCCGCGTCGTACGGCGACCGCATCATTCACATGCGGGATGGAGAGATTGTCGATGCGGAGAAGGATCCGCAGTGGCACACGGGACACTGACGGATTGAATCATTAAAGCTAAACTTGAAAGCATCCTGGACCGGTTTCCAATGATTCAATGATTCAATGCTCCCAAAGACGTGTAGTTTATAATTGATCAATCCGAGCGGGAGTAACTCAGTGGTAGAGTGCGACCTTGCCAAGGTCGAAGTCGCGGGTTCAAATCCCGTCTCCCGCTCCAGTTTTCGGAAGTATATGTAGAGACGTAGCTCTGCTACGTCTCATGCAACTAACGTCTCGCCTGTGGGCGCGGTACCCAAGTGGTAAGGGAGAGGTCTGCAAAACCTTTATGCGTCGGTTCGATTCCGACCCGCGCCTCCAATTCATTCTCACAATTCAGTTACCACACGCCAGTAACCATCTCGGACGGATTCGCTCGAACCACGAATCTCTGCGGTGACGTCGGCCTCGGCCCAAACGGGTAGCAAGTAATCAACGTAAGAGCGTCGTTTTCGGTGGGGGCCAAGAGCGCAACTTCATCAGGCTGAACCACTCGGATCGCTGTTACGTTGTAGCTTCGCTGGCGCAACGAGTGCGAACGAGCGTCGAACCATTCAAGCTGAACGTTGTCGCCGGATTTGATTCCTTCGAGCGGACGGAACCAACTGGTCCGGATTTGATTCCTTCGAGCGGACGGAACCAACTGGTGCGGTGCCCGGCAATCACGAGATTGCCACTCTCTCCAACCGCCGCACCGCTGAGCAGACGCGCCGGGCCGAACGCGAGATTGCGGGCGCTGGCGTCCTCCAAAACGTACTCGTCATATCCCAACCGAGGAATGCGCAACCGCGCGATGGGATGGGTATCCGCCCAGGGCCACGGCTTCTGCGGCTTTCCCGTCTCGACATTTTTTTCCCACGCGCGCGCGATCAGTATGCCTGCCAGTTCAGCTTTGGCGTGAAGGTAAGCTGCCCGGCCTAGAAGACATGCTCCAGCGATTGCCAGCACCACGCAGGCGATACGAAGTGGTTTCATGCCAGCGCCCCACTTCGTTTCCTGCGCGTGAAGTAAAGTGCCATCGCACCCGCGCACACGAGAATCATCCCGAGTGCTTCCAGAAATTCATCAGCCGTTCCAGTCGCGGGCGCGCCGAAGACTTGATCCATCTGCCATCCGTGTGGAAGTTCCGTGGGCACGGCAACCGTGTTCGACTGGGCCCCCGGATTTGCGATTACTTCTTCGACCGCAACCAACGATGTAAAGCGCGTGACCAGGCGATAACGAATCGCATGAGCGACGATGGTTGAGCGGAGCTCCGCCTGCCCCTTTTCGTCCGACTTGCGCCACTGGTCCATCAGTTCTTCCACGCGCTGCCTCGCCCAGAGCGTTGTGATAGCCGGATGGAACGACGATGCAGCGGAGTCGAAGGACAGCACTGATTCGTAGTGGCGGTCTCCCTCATTGCCGCTCAGGTGCACTTTCCCAATGTGACCACTGGTGATCCGACCGTAGATCATCAGCGGCTGGCGCGAGAAAAGGTCCGGCGGCCGCTCAGGATAAACGTCCGCGACCTTGACGCCCTCGAAGGACACCGACACATCCGTGAGCACCGGGCTTTCAATGCTCTCGAAGAGCTTCGACATCTGTTCCTGGATCTCGTTGTTGTCGGCGATCTGGGTGAAGGTCCCGCGGCCGAACTGTGCCATCTTGGTCGCGGAGGAAAAAGTTTGGCGCGCTTCCAATGGCTACGGTATATAGCCGGGCATCGCCGAGATCAGAACGCAATACGACGAAGATTTGCTCCTCGTTGCCAAGATCGCCGTCCGTAAGAAGGATGATATGGCGCAGATAGCCTTCGTGCACAGGCTTGCGCATCAGGTGCAGGAGTGCCGGCAGCATTTCGGTGCCGCCACCGGCTTCAAGTTCCTGCACGTAACGGCGGGCAGCAGCCAGATTTTCAGGCGTTGCGAGTAGTGGCTCCGCACGGAACTCGTTATACCCGCTGCTGAAAGCAAGAATACCGAAACGGTCAACCGGCCTTAATCTGTCCAATGCCTGAAGCAATGCGCCGCGCGCCTGCTGGATCGACGTTCCTGACATCGAGCCGGAGACATCGATCATGTAAAGCATCTCAACAGGCTTGCGCTCGCGAGGCTCAACTGTGGGTGGAAACGCGGCAAGCAGGAAATGCGTTTCGCCAGAACCGTCGGGAGAGAGAAACAAAGCTGTCTTCGGTTCAACTGCCTCCGCCTGCTGAATTTCCAGAACGAAATCCCGATTGGGAATTGTGGTCTCCGAGACCAGTTCGACGTGCTCGCGACCATCAGGCAGATGCTGCACATTGACCTCGTGCGAAACGCACTTGATCATGCCTGCCTGAAAGCCAAGGTCAAGGTCAGCTTTTACGGATATGTCATGCCCTGGTCGTCCTTCCGAATTCCGAACCCGTGGCGTGATTCGGGAAGCATCGGGGACGGCGTCGGTATCAGGTGCCCAGCCAGTG
>JBKPSP010000049.1:0-31610 GCA_046735175.1 Acidobacteriota bacterium | reverse complement strand
CCGGCGAACCCTCTGCCGCCTCCGGCACTGAAGGATGAGGCGGATCCAGCTTGAGCAGTTCTCAATCGCGTCTCAGTGAGCGCCAGGCCGGCAAGCGCACGATTTCCCCCGGAATGCGCCAGGAGCGCGCTTTCCTGGTCGGGCTCGACTACCGCAAACGCCGCTCCGCAAGCAAGGGCGTGACAGCGGGTGTGCAGGCCGCGCGCGATGCGGCGACTGGACCTAAAAAGCCCGTTTCTGAACCGCAGTTCAGCGCCGAGGAGTCTCTGAGCGAGCTTCGCGACTTGGCAATCAGCGCCGGCGCAGAGATCGCGGGTGAAATCCTGCAGCATCGCGACCGTCCCGATCCGGCGACACTCATCGGCAAAGGCAAGTTGGAGGAGATCGCTGGAGCCGCAGCTTCGGTTTCCGCAGACTTGTTGCTCTTCGACCACGACCTTACTTCCTCGCAGCAGCGCAATATTGAGAACGTAGTCCATGCGCGAGTGATCGATCGTACGCAGCTGATCCTCGACATTTTTGCCACTCACGCCCGCACGCGCGAAGGCCAATTGCAGGTTGAATTGGCCCAGCTCGAATATCTTTTGCCGCGGCTCACCGGGCGAGGCGCAGAGATGTCGCAGCTCGGCGGCGGGATCGGCACGAGAGGTCCCGGCGAAACCCAGCTAGAAACCGATCGCAGAAAAATCTTTCGCCGTATTCGTCATGTAAAGGAGCAGATCGAAAACGTTCGCCGCATTCGTGCTCAGCAGCGGCAACGCAGGGAGTCCGTGCCGGTGCCCACGGTTGCTCTCGTCGGCTACACGAACGCAGGGAAGTCCACGTTGTTCAACGCGCTCACCAATGCGACGGTACTCGAGTCGCCGCGCATGTTTGCCACTCTCGATCCGACGCTGCGGTCAGTCACGCTGCCATCGAAGAGAAAGGCCTTGCTGTCCGACACGGTCGGCTTTATCCGCAATCTCCCGCATACGCTGGTGTCCTCATTTCGCGCCACCCTTGAAGAGGTGCAGCGCGCGGCACTCGTACTCCACGTCTCGGACGCGAGTAGCCCACTTTCCACCGAACAGGATGCGCAAGTGGATCGCGTTTTGAAAGAACTCGAAGCCGGCAACAAACCGCGCCTTCGTATCAAGAACAAGATTGACCTGTTGCCCTCCAAGCAGCGGGATAGCCTGCGCGACGATGAGTTCACCGTCCACGTTTCGGGGGCCAAGGGCATTGGCCTGAGCACGCTGTTGGATCGGATTGATCAGGCTTTATCGGAAGATTCTCTAAGTCGCGTTCGTTTGCGTGTCCCTCAAAAAGAAGGCAAGGCGCTCGCCATGCTGGAAGCGCAAGCGAGAATTTACTCTCGACAGTATCGGGATGGTTCGGTGGAACTGGAAGCGGAGGTTCCGGAATCCCTCGCAAGAAGAATGCGGGTATGGCTCCTCTCTGAGAGCTGACAGCTGAAAGCTGAAAATTAAATGGGCCAGCGACCAAGAAGCGGTGACTTTCCTTGGCTACCGGCCCATTCGATCCTGAATTGGATCGGAGGTGATATCTCTATGCTAGACCCCTCAAATTGGATGTCAAGTCCCTATTCCATACATTTTTTGTCCGCTGCAGACAGCGAGTCCGCTCTGATTTGCCGGTTCGTTCCGGGAGTTCTTGAGATGCATGTTGCCTCCTTCTAAAACTAAGGTAATACGGACTTTACCCACTTTTCTTCACTACAACTTTGTGCGACTCTGAATGCGTCTTAGGGTTAGATTTCCTAATCCCCAAGGAGACCTATGGACCCGACGAGTACCGTTCAGCAACGTCCGCCAGTACCTGCGGAGCACGATGAACCCCAGCCCGAAATCCGGATGCCCGCTTTTGAGCGCTGGCAGCGAATCACTGAAGCCTTAATCTCCGGCGCGGATCGCGTGACCGATCTCAGCAAAATGCCGCGCTCGCACCGGATGTGAATGGGCTTTCTCTCCAACAGTTTTGCTGCAAATTTTGCGAGAGCAGTTACTGGCGTAATTAACTCTCACGCGTATTACACAAGTATTACAGCCACGATCTCAAGCCGACTGCTAACTTAACCGATAGCCCTTTTGTAGGATCGGAGCACGCCAGCATGTCTCTGCAGATCGAAGCACTTCAGCGGCCGGAAAGAGATCTAGCCAAAAAGCACGACTTCAACTGGATCACCGCCGGAGTCATGGCGGCATTTCACGCAGGCGCGATTGCGGCGCTTTTCTTTTTCACGTGGAAGGCTTTCATTGCCGCGGCTGTGCTCTGGTACGTGTCTGGAAGCTTTGGAATCGGGATGGGCTACCATCGCCTGCTAACGCATCGCGGTTATAAGACACCCAAGTGGGTCGAATACTTCCTAACCGTCTGTGGCACACTGGCGCTCGAAGGCGGACCGATCTTCTGGGTCGCAACCCATCGCATTCATCACCAGTTTTCTGACAAAGAGGGCGATCCCCACACGCCGCTGGATGGCAAATGGTGGGCGCACATGGGCTGGATCATCATGGGCAAGAGCCTTCATCAGGACACCAAGACGCTGTCACGTTACGTGCCCGACCTTGCGAAATCGAAATTTCACGTCTGGATTACGAAATATCATTACGTGCCGGTGATTGCCGTTGGGCTCATCCTATATGCTATCGGCGGATTGCCCTGCGTGCTTTGGGGTGTGTTCCTTCGCACCGTGGTTGTTCTGCATAGCACGTGGTTGATCAACTCAGGTACACACGCCTGGGGATCGCGCCGATTTGTTACACGCGACCTCTCGACCAACAATTTCTGGATTGCCCTCATTAGCTTCGGCGAAGGCTGGCACAACAATCACCACGCGCACCCCGTGTCTGCGCGTCACGGCCTCAAGTGGTACGAGTTCGACCTCAACTGGTACGGGATTTGGGCGCTCAAAAAGCTCGGCCTCGCCCGCCATGTTTATCGTGTGAAACTCTCTGAACTCAAGGAGCAGGAGCAGGAGAAGCTCACGCCGGCAGAGCCAGAGTTGGCTTCGTTATAGTTGCTCGTGTAGCACAGGCGGCCCGCCTGTGCGCCGCGAAACACCTCCACAAAGCATCCTACTGACATTTCAAAGGCACAGGCGAGCCGCCTGTGCTACACGGTCCCGCGCTAGAATCGCTTTATGCGCATCTCGCGGCGCGGCAAGATCGTTTTCTTCCTGACGCTGGGCGTCCTGCTCGCCGCCGCCTCGGTTGCCGTCGGTTTCGGATGGATCATCCTCAACTGGCAGTACGACGTAAAGGTTGTGCTCGGTGTCATCTTCTTTGGGGCCATTGTCACGGGGCTGATCCTGAATACGATCTTTCTGGTTCGGGAAATCCGCCGCAACGAGCAGCACGATGCTTTTATCAACGCGGTCACGCATGAGCTGAAAACTCCCATTGCTTCGATCCGGCTGCATCTGCAAACGCTCGAGCGCCGCAAACTCGACGAACCTCAGCGCCACACTTTCTACCAGCTCATGCTCGAAGACACTGAGCGGCTGATGAATACGGTCGAGCAGGTACTCAAGGCGGGAAGGGAAGGCGCGCGCAAACGCGAGCACATTTCCCTCGATTTCGCGCAGTTGGTCGAGCAATGTGTCGAGGCGGCGCGTACCAGCCACCATCTCCGGCCCGAAACCCTGCGTTATGAATCAGCGCTCAATGGCAAAGGCTCACACGTGCTGGGCGATCCCGGCGACCTCCGCACCGCGGTTTCCAACATCTTAGAAAACGCCGTCAAATATTCCGGCAATCACGTGGACATTACCGTGAATCTCGACCAGAATCCGCCAAATGGTTTGATTTTGAAGGTGCAGGATCGCGGTGTGGGAATTCCTCCCGGAGAACTGAAAACTATCTTTAAACGGTTCTATCGCGTGCCCAATCGCGCGCTGCCGCAAGTGCGTGGCACCGGCTTGGGCCTTTATCTGGTGCGCACGGTTGCCAAAAGGCATGGCGGCCGGGTTTCCGCGCATAGCGCGGGGCCGGGGAAGGGCACGACCGTGATCCTCGAAATTCCTCGGAGCGCCGCTTGAGCCGGGTTCTAATAATCGAAGACGAAGCGCATCTGGCCAGCGGCCTGCAATTCAATTTGCAGGAGGAAGGTCACTCAGCTGAGATCGCGAACGATGGCGAAATCGCCTTAGAGAAACTATTGCGTCGCCGCGAAGCGTTCGATGCCATTGTGCTTGACGTCATGCTGCCAGGCAAAGATGGTTTTGCCGTCGCCACCGAGTTGCGCAACGCGAAAAACTTCATCCCGATTTTGATGCTCACCGCCCGAGGCCGCCCCGAAGATGTGCTGAAGGGCTTTGCTTCCGGCGCGGATGATTACCTGGCAAAACCATTCGAGCTTCCAATTTTGATCGCCCGTTTGCAGGGCCTGCTTCGCCGGACCGAATGGATGCGGGAGCACACCCCGCAACCGGGAACGCAGGAGATCCCGGGAGCGTCCGACGAAGATCTCGACGAATTTTCATTCCACGGCGGAACGATTGACTTTGCCAACCTCGAGCTTCGGGCGAAGGGCACGATGACTCGCCTTACCGTGATGGAAGCCGAGCTCCTGCGGCACCTCATTCGCAATCGCGGACGGGTGGTATCGCGCAAATCCATCCTCGAGCAGGTCTGGGGCCTGCGCGAAGACACCGACACGCGCGCCATCGATAACTTCGTCGTCCGGCTTCGCCGTTATCTCGAAGAGAATCCTTCACGACCTAGGCATCTGGTCACTGTGCGTGGAGTTGGTTACAAATTCGAGGTAGATGGGGAGTAGTTCAGAACTGCTAGTGCCTGGAAGCCGAAGATCCCGCCGCCAAGTCACGAAGCACGCCGAGGAATGCGGCAGTGGTCTCTTCATCCGAAAGAGCGTCGAGAGCAATGGTCGCCGCAATGTTGGGTGAATCCGGCCGAAAGCGCACGCTGAGTAAATTGTGACCACGGGATGTCATCAATGTGTTCACGACCGGCGTTAACTCATGGGCCCATTCGGTGCGGGTGGTCAAAACCACAGGGCCGGGACGGGAGATGGTCCAGTTTCGCTCCGGGCTGTTGATCTCTTTTGGCTTCTGTGTCAGCCAGCGGTGGCGGGAAATTTCCAAATGGAAGGCGGGTGAATCGTCGAGATCGGCTTCAAAGGTGAGCACTTCCCGCTGCCTGCGCCAGGAGCAAATCAGCCATTGCAGAGGGATATGGCGCGGTAGGAGCTTAATCGTGATCCTGGCATTCTCGAACCAATGGGAGGCAAAGCTGAAGTGTGCCTGCAGCCTGCTGGCGCTCAGCCAACGGCTCTCAACCAATCGGCCGCGCGTGGAACAGGCCGCTTCCACCCACTGCAGAACCAGGCTTCCGCGCCGGCGGTTATAGCGAGAGAATAGAACGTACCAGAAAGCGACCAGGGCTGCCGCGACCAGCACCGCCTCTATAGCGATCACTAACACGACGAATCCTCAGATGCGAATGGTACGACTAAGGGGTGTAACTCGGCAAGGATTTCCCGGTAGATTTTTTTAGGGGCAAACGGCCAATGTAAGTAATTGATAGAGCGAGGCTTGCAAAATCAGAGTTGCAGCATAAGGGCGATTCCAAAGTGCAATTCACAATCCGCAACTACTTACCTCAGGATTTCCAGAGGCTTTGGGAAATCGATCAGCTCTGTTTTGCCCCGGGAATCGCGTACAGCCGGTACGAACTGGGGATCTACATACGACGGCGCAGCGCCATCACTTTGATTGCGGAGAATGCCTCTTCGGAGATCGTTGGCTTTCTGGTCGCGGACATAACCCGCAAGAGAATCGGCCACATCATCACGATTGACGTGCTGAGTGACGCCCGCAAACACGGGGTGGGATCCTCGTTGCTGCAAGCGGCTGAGCAGCGGCTCGCTGCACTCAGCTGTCGTGTTGTTTATCTCGAAACCGCGGTTGACAATGCGCCTGCAATTTCGTTCTACAAAAAGCACGCCTATGATGTGATCGAAACCGTGCCGCGCTACTATTCGAACGGCGTGGATGCGCTGGTCCTTGCGAAGAAACTGGACGCGCATTTGCCTCAACACGGTCCTTCCAGATAATTTGCTCAAATGAAAGTCGCCATACAAGGAGAGCCGGGGTCTTTCAGCCACGAAGCCGCGCGCCGCATGGTTCCAGGGTGCGCGATCGTGCCCTGCGTACGTTCGGCAGAGGTTTTTGACCGGCTTGAGGCCGGCGCAGTGCCTGCGGCTGTGATTCCAATTGAGAATTCACTGGCCGGCTCCGTGACCGAGCATCTGGATCTGCTGCTCGCGCGAGACGTCTTCATTCAGCGCGATTTCCATTTGCGTATCGTGCACAACCTGATTGCTGCGCGGGGCGTAAAGAAATCAGATTTGCGCAGGGCGTTCTCACATCCAGTTGCACTCGATCAGTGTCGCGACTTTTTTGGCAGTAACCCTCGCATTCAGTCGACGCCGTTTTACGATACCGCGGGCAGCGTGAAGCATGTAATTGAAAACGGGTTGCGTGACGCAGCGGGAATTGCGAGTAAGCATGCGGCATCGGTTTACAAAGGACGTATCCTGGCTGCAGGAATCGAAGACGACAAACGCAATTTCACGCGTTTTTTTCTGCTGCGAAGAAAGAAACGCATTCTGCCGCGAGCGAACAAAACCTCAATTGCCTTCGGATTGAAGAACGTTCCGGGCGCGCTTCACAAAGCTCTGCGGGTATTCGCAGATCGCGACATCAGCCTGAGCAAGATTGAATCGCGGCCCATTCGCGGACGTCCATGGGAGTACGTCTTCTACGCTGATTTCTTGCGCGGGGACGACAAGATTGCGCGAGGAGCGTTGCTTCAACTCCGGGCCGTATCAGACATGGTGAAAGTGTTAGGAATTTACCGAGGCGCGTGATCCGGAACTTGAAGCCTGACGCCTGAAGCCTGCCTTACGCACTTTCGTCCAGTTCCCAGTCAAACCTTCGTTTTACACAAACCTGTTGGCCGAGGATTAGAATCCAAGTGCTTGACTGAAGGCGTTGTTCCAGCGCCCGATGAATCCTTCGAAGGCCGCGCGCATCAAAAGTTGAGTACGATACACTCAAGGGCAAGTAGCTGAAAATGCGGCACTCTGGCCGCAGCGAGAAAAAAATGGCTCAAGACAAAGCACTACCAGTACTACCCGTCAGGGACACGGTTTTATTCCCCCATGCGGTGTTGCCGCTGACCGTGGGGCGTGAGAGTTCGGTGCAGCTCATCAATTCTCTCGGTGAGGATAAGACCATAATCGTGGTGGCTCAGCGTGAAGCGCGGATTGACTCTCCGCAGCCAACCGATCTCTACACCGTGGGAAGCCTCGCGGTGGTCCACAAAGTAGTCAAGATGCCGAACCAGAGCCTTTTCGTGTTCGCCGAGGGACTGGAACGGGTTCGTCTGGCAGAGTTCACCCAACTGCAGCCGTACATGATGGCGCGGGTTGACAGCGTGCCGGAATCGATTCCGCCGAAGTCATCCGAAGTGGAAGCTCTACAGCGCAACGTGCTCACGCTCTTCCAGCAGATTGTGGCCGGCTCGCCAACACTGTCGGATGAACTCTCGACCGTTGCGATGAACATCGAAGAGCCCGGCCGGTTAGTGGACTTCATCGCTTCCTCATTGCCTTCTCTTTCAACCGCCGACAAGCAGGACACGCTTGAAACCACCGATGTCCGCGTGCGGCTCGAGAAGATCAATCAGCACCTAGCGAAAGAACTCGAAGTCCAGCAGCTGCGAAACAAAATTCAGTCGGAAGTTCAGGACCGAGTCCAGCAAAGCCAGCGCGAATACTACCTGCGCGAGCAGATGAAGGCGATCCAGAAGGAACTCGGCGAACAGGACGAGGGCCAGCGCGACACAGAAGAGCTGCGCCAGAAGATCGAAGCTGCGGGTATGCCGGATGAAGTCAAGAAGGAGGCTCTGAAAGAGCTGGGCCGACTTGCGCGCATGTCGCCGATGGCGGCGGACTACGGCGTAACTCGCAACTATGTTGAGTGGCTTGCGGTTCTGCCGTGGGCGAAGACTTCTGGCGGGGAAGTTGATATTCCCAAGGCCAAAGAAATTCTCGACACCGATCACTACGATCTGCAGAAGGTAAAAGACCGCATTCTGGATTACTTGTCTGTGCGGCGCCTGAAGCCCACGATGAAGGGTCCTATCCTTTGCTTCGTTGGACCTCCTGGAGTCGGGAAAACTTCGTTAGGCCGTTCGATCGCGCGCGCCCTGGGACGTAAATTCGTTCGCATCTCTCTCGGCGGCGTGCATGACGAGGCTGAAATCCGCGGACATCGGCGCACGTATATCGGAGCTCTGCCTGGTCAAATTATTCAAGGAATTCGCCGGGCTGAGACCAAAGACCCGGTATTCATGCTCGACGAGATTGATAAAGTCGGCCGCGACTTCCGTGGCGATCCCGGTTCGGCGCTGCTCGAAGCGCTCGATCCCGAGCAGAATGCGACCTTCCGCGACAACTATCTCGACGTGCCGTTTGATCTTTCGAAGGTGCTCTTTATAACGACCGCGAATATGCTCGACCCCATCGCCGAGCCGTTGCGCGACCGCATGGAGATCATCGAACTGCAGGGATACACCGAGGAAGAGAAGGTCCACATCGCATTTCAGTATCTTGTTCCCCGGCAGATCGAGGAAAACGGAATCTCCGCGGAGTCGATTGAGATTCCGCAGGATTCCATGCGACACCTGATCCGCCACTACACTCGGGAAGCCGGAGTGCGAAATCTGGAGCGCAACATCGGCACGATCTGCAGAAAGCAGGCGCGCCGGATCGCCGAAGGAAAGACCGACAAGCTGGTAGTCACTCCGGAAATCATTCAGGATTTCCTCGGCGGAATCAAGGTCCGCAGCGAAGGTGAGATTGCCGAGCGCACCAAGCGTGCAGGAGTCGCAGTCGGTCTGGCCTGGACTCCAACTGGCGGCGACGTTCTCTTTGTGGAAGCCAACGTCATGAAGGGCAAAGGCGGGTTCACCATGACCGGCCAGATTGGCCAGGTCATGCAGGAATCCATGCAAGCGGCACTGACCTGGGTGCGTTCGAATGCCCGGCAGCTCGGGATCGAAGAAGGCTTCTTCGCTGATCACGACATCCACATTCACGTTCCGGCAGGAGCCATTCCGAAAGACGGTCCCTCAGCTGGCGTAACTATGGCGAACGCGCTGGTGTCTTTGCTCAAGGAGCGGCCGGTCCGTCCGCTGACTGCAATGACGGGTGAGATCACGTTGAGCGGAAATGTACTGCCGGTCGGTGGAATCAAGGAGAAGGTGCTCGCGGCGAAGCGTGCCGGTGTTCACGATGTGATTCTGCCCGCGGAAAACAAGATGAACGTGGACGAAGACTTGACACCCGAGCAGTTGGAAAACCTGAATGTGCATTACGTGAAGACGATCCGCGAGGTATTGGACCTTGCGCTCCCGGTATCCGATCGCGAGGAAGAGCGAGACGCCGAGGAGCGCGAGAAAGTTCTCGCGGAACAGCCCGTGAGCTAACTCTAAGCCTTTCCAGGCTGCACGACCTGCATTCGCGGCGGGTAATCCCGCGCCCTCAGACGCTTACCCCTACCATGCACTTCTATCACTCTTACCTGGACCACGGTATGGAACTTGTATGCCTGCCGTGGGTTAATCATCATGAGCGAAAATTCAGGCCTAAGCGGCTAAGACGTTGGGAAAAGCCGCAGCAAGGAATGGTTATGAAAAATAGACGCGTAGGATTTTCCATTGCGGCTTTTGCAGCGGCGATCTTACTGCTGCTGTCCACCGCCGTTATCGGATTTGCGCAGGATCAGGATTACGATCAGGATCCGCCAGCGCGCGCCGGGCGCATCAGCTTTGTCGAAGGTTCCGTTTCATTTCAACCCGGCGGAGAAGGCGACTGGGTGACAGCCACTCTGAATCGGACGCTGACTGTCGGCGACAACCTCTGGGTCGATCGCGATTCAAGGGCAGAAATTCAGATCGGGTCCACTTCGATTCGTCTCGGGCCCGAGACCAGCCTCACCTTCCTCGACGTAGGAAACAACGTCACTCAGCTTCGGTTGTCGGTCGGTTCCGTGTACGCCCGGATTCGTCATTTCGATAATGACGATAATTTCGAAGTCGATACCCCCAATCTGGCGTTCAACCTCGACCGCGAGGGCCAGTTCCGTTTAGATGTCAACGAGAACGGAGATCAAACCGTGGCTTCCGTTTATCGTGGTGAAGCCGAGATTACCGGTTCGGGAAACTCGTACCGCTTGACGGAAGGGCAGCAGGGGTCATTCTCGGGAACCGACCAGTTGTCCTACGACGTTGCCGGAATTGGCGGGCCTGATCAGTTCACGCAATGGGCCCTCTCACGCGACGACCGCTTTGATCGTTCCCGCAGCCGCCAGTATGTTTCCCCCGAAATGACAGGGTACGAAGATCTGGACGATTACGGGGAGTGGAACAATACCCCAGACTATGGATACGTGTGGTCGCCCGCTAGGGTTGATGCTGACTGGGCGCCTTACCGTAATGGACACTGGGCGTATGTTTCTCCGTGGGGTTGGACCTGGGTGGACGAAGAGCCTTGGGGCTTCGCGCCGTTCCACTATGGCCGCTGGGCATTCGTGCAGAGCAGGTGGTGCTGGGTGCCGGGGCCGGTGGCAGTTCGCCCCGTTTATTCACCGGCATTAGTCGCCTTCGTGGGGGGCGGCGGCTTTAGCCTAAGCGTTGGCGTCGGCGGCGCCGGCGTAGGGTGGTTCCCGCTTGGGCCGGGAGAAGTTTATGTTCCCTGGTATCGCACGAGTCCACGCTACGTGCAGAACGTCAACATCACCAATACGCGGGTGAACGTCACCCAGGTCACGAACGTTTATAACAACGTGACCGTCAACAAAGTCACGAATATCCGCTATATCAATCAGAGAAACGAGCGGGCTGTCACAGTCGTTAACCACGACACGTTTGTGAACGCCCGTTCGGTGCGAAACAACGTTGTGCGCGTTGACCAGCGGCAGATGCAGCAGATCGCGTCGGCTCCAGTCAATCGTGACGTTGCCAGGGATATCAAACCGCAACGGGAGAGCTTGGTCGGCGGTGCACGCCCGATAGACCGCAAGCCTCCGCAACAGGTGATGACTCGACAGGTGGTCGCTACCCGCCAGCCTGTCGCCAGGAATCGGCCACAGGGGGTACAAGGAGTGGAACGTGGCGCAGCGCCACCCGCCTTAAAAACGGTGAAGGCAGCACCTCGGGGTGAAGCACAATCGTTGGAAAAGGGTGCAAAGGGAACCGGTCGCAATGCAAACAACAATCAGCCGGGCCGCCCCGGTGGTCCTGCTGAAAACCGTCCGGAGAATCGCCCGAACAGCCCTGACAATAATCGGCCGAACGCCGGGCCGAATGGACCGGGAAATCGACCCAACGCGGGACCTGACAACCGTCCCAACGTTCCACGTCCGGGAGTTGAGAATCGGCCTGACAACAATCGCCCGAACGACATGAACCGTCCGAACGGGAATCGTTCGAATGACAATCGTCCGAGCGGTCAAGACAACAACCGGCCAGACAACAATCGGCCAGACAACAATCGGCCAGACAACAATCGAACGGTTCCGCGTCCGGGGGGGCCAGACAACCGTCCGGATAACAACCGTCCGGACAGCAACAATGCCCGGCCTAACGGGCCGGACAACCGGCCCAACAACGTCGGAAATCGGCCACAGGAGAAGCAGCCTGACAACGGCCGTGCGGTTCCGCAGTCCGGCAAGCGTCCGGACCAGTCGCCGGAGCAAGAGCGCCCGAACATGAGGCAGGAAAACAACAACCGGCCTTCAGAAACGCCGAGCGCGCGTCCTGAGCAGCCTTCACGCACTCCTGACAATCGTCAGGAGCCGCCACGAGGAAACCAGAACCGTCCCGACATGAACCAGGGAAGGCAGGAACGTCCGAGTGGAGCGGGGAATGAAAACCGTCCGGCGGCAGCACCGCCTGCGGAGCGTAATGTGCCTCGTCCGGAAGCGCGGCCTGACCGTGGCGACAATCGCGGCCAACAACAGCGCGGCAACGAGCGCAACAACAATTCGGATCGCGGGAACAAAGACAACAACAAAGACAAGGACAAAGATAAAAATAAACCGCCGCAATTCTAGTAAGACGGTTTCACCACATTAATTTGCCATGCCAGCCCGCAAGGGCTGGCTTCTTTTTTCGGCCCCCATTTCAAGGTGTGGCGACAGCCCGCCCGATTGTCGCGGAGCGCAGTTCCGCATTTCGGCTTTCTATTGACGGTAAACTATCACTCGTGCAGATTCGTGTCCTGTTCTTCGGCGTTTTGAAAGACCTGGCAGGTCGAAGCGCCGAGAGTCTCGATGTGCCTGAGAGTTCAAGCGCCGGCGACGTAATTCAACGCTACGCGAACCTGATCCCAAACTCGGGGCTTACTTCGATCGCCATCTCCGTGAACCAGGAATATGCAACTTTAGACCGAGCGCTCCACGCCGGCGACGAGATCGCCTTGCTCCCCCCAGTCAGTGGCGGTGCCCCGCATGCGCAGATCACCCGCGACCGGATTGATACCGCATCTATCACGGAATGCCTCAAGCGCCCTGAGGACGGGGCCACCATCGTCTTCGAAGGCGTGGTTCGCAACCACAGTCGCGGCCGGCGCACGCTTTTTCTTGAATACGACGGCTATGAGCCGATGGCGTTGAAGCAACTCGATCAGTTGATCACCGAGGCTTTGACCCGGTTTCAGATTCGCGATGCGGCCATCGTTCACCGGCTGGGCCGCCTGGAAATCGGCGAGACCAGCGTGCTCATAGTTGTGACTTCGGCCCATCGAGCTGCCGCGTTCGACGCCTGCCGCTGGTTGATCGACACTCTGAAGAAAACCGTGCCGATCTGGAAAAAAGAGCATTTCGAAGATGGCGCCGTCTGGGCTGACGGCGAGCCATTCCCTCCAGAGGTGGCGCCGGCGGGCATAGTCACGATTCTGCAAACGCCCGCATCCAAGTGAATAGCTCACCCATGAAAATCTTTCTGGCAGCCCTGCTGGGGATCGCGGTGTGCCATGCCCAGGCGCCTTCGGACGGCGTGCCGAAACCGCCGTGGGCAAAGCCAGCGCCGCCGAAGGCGGCCTCGGCCGAAGACGATCCGACCATCAAAGTGGATGTCAAGCTGGTCAATGTTTTCGTCACGGTGACGGACGAACACGGAGCTCCGGTGGCGAATCTGACCAAGGACAATTTCCAGTTGCTCGAGGATGGTCGTCCGCAAAAGCTTTCGATCTTCGACAAGGAATCTGAGCTTCCGCTGTCGATCGTTTTGGACATTGATACCAGCCTGAGCACCCGCAAAGACCTGCCGCTGGAGTTGAATTCTGCCCGGCGCTTTGCCCACGCGATTCTGCGGCCAGTCGATGGCCTCTCGCTCTATGGTTTCAGCGAGACCGTCGATCAGGTCGTTCCGTTTACGTCCGACCTGAGAGTGGTAGACCGCGGCATTCAAGCTTTGCGTCCGGGCGCCGCAACCGCCCTGTATGACGCGGTCTATCTCGGCGCCGAAGCCCTCAATGAGCGGCAGGGGCGCAAAGTCATGGTCGTGATCACCGATGGAGGCGACACGGTCAGCAAGATTGACTACCGCGAGGCCCTTCGCGCCGCACAGCAGGCCGAAGCTATCGTCTACAGCATCATCGTCGTTCCCATTGAAGCCAGCGCCGGGAGAGACACCGGTGGAGAGCACGCGCTGATTCAAATGTCGGAGGACACTGGCGGCAAGTATTACTATGCGACGTCGATTGCGCAGCTGGATCAGGCATTCCGCAGCATCAGCGATGAACTGCGCACCCAATACTTGCTGGCTTATTACCCGGAGCGGCGGCTGGCGGATTCGGATTTTCGCCGGATCGAGGTAAAGCTGACAGGACTGAGCGGCGGGGCAGATTACAAGTCCCGCCACAGGACTGGGTATTACACGTCGAAGCTGCACTAGCAGGTTTTGCGCAAAGTTCGTAGTATGGAGACCTGCACCATAGAGCTTTGCTGCTCAGGTTGTGAGCGCCGATGTGCTCGGCGAACTCCGTTCAGCGAAATTAGCAGTCCTCGCCTGGCCGCAACGGGCGAATCTCAACTGAGGGGAAGTTTGGGAATGAGATCGGTCAGGAGGCGTGTGCGTCTTACTCTGAAATTCGTTTCCTTAGTGTTGCTGGGCCTGGCGGTCAGCTTCAATCCCTGCTTTGGGCAGGATGCTTCCACCGGAAAGGTCCAGGGCAAGGTCACCGGCAAAGAGGGCGAAAAGATCGCCGCCGCGAAAGTGATCATCACCAACCGGGCCAGTAAACAGGCGATCGCGACCACCACCAAGCCCGACGGAACCTATCTTTCCGCCGAACTCCCGCCCGGCGACTACGAAGTCCGCGTGGATGCGAAAGGTGTCGAGAGTCCTGTAGTCCCCGCCACCGTGCAGGCCGGCGCAACCGCCACGGCTGACGTTCGCGTATTGCCGTCAGTGGTAGAGATCAACACCGAGCAAGCAACCGTGGAGGGTGCGTTGCGGGCCGAGCAGATTGAAAATCTGCCGATCAACGGCCGCAACTTCCTCGACCTGGGCCAACTGGAGCCAGGAATTCAAAGCCTGGATGCGAACACGATATCCGCAACGAAGAGCGGGACCCTGGCCATCTCTATTAATTCTATGAATGGACGCGAGTCGCGTATTCGCGTGGATGGTACCGAGTTTACTGACGAGATCTCCGGCGGCCCGGCCTTGAATATTCCCGAGAGTGCCATCCAGGAATTCCGAGTTACTCAATCCTTGCCCAGCTTGCCAACGGAGCTCGCGACCTCTGGCCTGGTGAACATCACGACAAAATCGGCAACGAATAATCTTCATGGCGAAGCGTTTGGCTTTTATCGCAACGGGGATTTCGCCAGCGCCGGCCTTCCCGGGATAAAGCAGCACGACTGGGCGCAGCAGCAATTTGGTGGGAATGTCGGCGGCGCGCTGATCAAGGACAAGCTGTTCGGGTTTACCGATGGAGAACGCAATCGCCGAGACCTGCAGAACCCCGTGCTCGCGGGCTTTCCGTTCTCAGGACGCTCAACCACGATTGACGAGCCATTCCGCCAGGTCGAAACCGCGGACCGGCTGGACTATGTGTTCTCGAATACAGCACGTTTTTTCTATCGCTTCAACTACGACCAGAACAGCGATATTCGGCCCGGCAGTTCGGGTCCGAGCCTGCAACCCTACCTCAGCCGAAGCAATACCCCTTCACACACGGTGGGCGTTGATTTCACCACCGGGAACTGGTTGCACAGCGTCCATTTCGACTATCTGCGATTCAGAAACGTCATCACCGATCGCTCGTTCGAGGTTGGTGGGCCGGGCAATCCCCTCACCGACGTCAGCATCAATATCGGAGGCGGCGCCATGCGCCAGTGCACATCAGGATCGCTGTTCTGCTCGGGACCCAGTTACCTTGCTCCCCAACAGAATTTCCAGTCGGACGCGCAATTTCGATACGACGGAAGCCGCACCTGGCGGGCGGTGCATCGGCTGCAGTTCGGCGCTTCTTTCAATCGCATCTCGGTGGCCCAGTTTGCGGCACTCAATTCGCTAGCGCCCACACTTTCAGACAGTTCTACGGTTCCAGTGCCGGCAGGTGGTACTTCGACAGGCGATCCCACAGATCCGTTGAACTATCCGGTGGAATGGGCATATCTCGGGAATGGGCAAGGATCGTTGACCGAAAAATCCGGCTTCGGACTGAGTGGCGGCGGGCTGAAGGACAACCGCGTGGACCTTTACCTAGGCGATTCCTGGAAGGTGAAGCCGAGCTTGACCGTGAATTATGGCGTCAGTTGGGTGCGCGACACAGGAGACGCAAACAGTGATTTGCCCGCGGTTTCGCAACTCGAAGCATGGGGCACGGGATACGGCAGACGCATTCGCCAGCCGAATCTGAACTTTGCGCCACGGCTGGGCGTTGCCTGGGACCCGTATAACAGCGGGCGAACTGTGATTCGCGGCGGCATTGGGCTGTATTACGACAACAGCCTTTTTCAGAATGCCTTGCTCGACCGCTCGCTCCGTTTGCAATCCGGTTCATTCCTGAGCACGGCAGCCGCATGTGTCGGCGGTGCGCCCGGCCAGGTGATTTGGCCTTCGAGCACGATCCCGGTTATCCCAGGTACCGTCATCAACGCGAACGGAACAGTTTCGCCGACCTGGTGCGGCCAGACGATTGGAGCCGCAGAGCCGCAAGCGACCGCTTTACAGAGCGCCTATCAAGCGGCAGCCGCATCTGCCACCTTGAACCCGAATTTCATCGGGAATGCCAATGCGTTCGCCAGTCCGAATTCAAATGGACTGAGCCTGCTCTCGCCTGACTACCAGACACCCCGCTCCGTGCAAATGAATATCGGCATTCAGCACGAGATGCGTCCCGGCCTCGTCTTCAGCGCCGATTTTCTGCGCAACGTGACCACGCGGAACCTGCTCGGGATTGACATCAACCACGGCGGCGCGGCGAATACTTTCAATCTGGTGAATGCAATCAACGATCGCGACAACGCCCAGCTTGCGCACGGCTGCGCCGCCGGCACGAATCAGGTTGGTTGCATGATCTCGACGCTGGGAAGCTCCGCAGCAGCGCTTGCCGCGTACGGCGCCGCAGGGATCGGCGGTCCCGCCCAGGTCACGGGCGGCGCACCTTGTCCAACCTGCGCGTTCCCAGGTCTCCATCCCGGCCTCGGCGTTGCCACGATGAATTTTCCCTATGGCAGGTCTGTTTTTTATGGGTTCGATCTGAGTTTGAAACAGCAGATCGTAAACTTCGCGCCGGGCATCAAGCACGCATATATGCAGGTCTCCTATTCGCGATCAAAGTACGTCGACCAGTCAGATGACTCCGGCCTGGCAACGCTCGCGTCCGATTATTCGAAGCCAACTTTCTTCACTGGCCCCAGCGCGCTTGACCGCTATAACCAGTTTGCCGTGGGAGGCTACTTCGATGTTCCACATTCGCTTCGCGTAGGAGTTCTGGGGCATTTTGCCAGTCCGCTGCCGGTGACCCTGCATTACCAGCAAATTGCCGGCGCAGCTGAGGTCCTTGTGACTGACTGGACTGGCGACGGTTCAACCGGAGACATCGTCGAAGGCAGCAATGTGGGTTCTTACATGCGCAGCATCAAGCCAGGGAACCTTGCCTCCTTCATCACGAATTACAACACCAATGTTGCCGGCACGCTTACACCGGCTGGAGCCGCGCTGGTCAACGCGGGAGTTTTTTGCGGCCCAACAAATGCGACCTGCACGGTGAATGAGCTTCAGGAACTCGGCGCCACCCTGCAGCCCCTTGCGTCGCCGGTGCAAAACCCGGTGGGATTGTCCTGGTTGAAAACGTTCGATGTTCGCCTCAGCTGGGAGCACACGTTCTTCGATCGAGTCATTTTCGAACCGAGCGTCGGGGTGTTCAATCTTTTCAACGTCGCGAATTTTGATCTGCCTGGAAACAGTCAGAGCGGATTACTGAATTTCGGGTTGGGCAGTATCTCCCAACCTGCCACGGCCGTGCAGCCTCAGGGTACGGTTGGAGGCGTTACCTCGGATGCGAGCAACCTGTTCACCAGCCGAATCAATCGCGCCTCGCTGGGATCGGGCACTATTGCGACCGGCGCTCCACGGGCGATCGAGTGGGGGCTGAAAATCAGTTTCTAGTTTCTAGTGGCTAGTGGTTAGTGGGTGATCAGTTCGGAGACCTCGCTGGTCACTAACCACTAACTACTAGCCACTAGCCAACTAACCACTAACCAACTAACCACTAACCAACTAACCACTAACCACCAGCCACCGCCTGCTGTGCTACGCTGACGCTTCATGACCAGCGCGGTTCTTAATTCCCAAATTCCAGATGCGCTCATGCTTACGGGCTTCTGGTATCGTGCGCTGCCCTCGGCCAAGGTGAAACGCGGCCAAATACAAAAGGCCACGCTGCTCGAAATCCCGCTGGTTATCGGGCGTGATCGCAGCGGAAAAGTATTCGCCCTGCGCGATGCCTGTCCTCATCGGGGCATGCCGCTTTCCTGTGGACAGTTCGACGGCGAACAAATCGAGTGCAGTTATCACGGCTGGCGATTCGATGCGCTGAGCGGGCAATGCCGCGTGATTCCATCTCTGACGGCAGAGCAGAATTTCAAAGTCGATCGGGTTTATGCCGGCAACTATTCCTGCGAGGAGCGCGATAGCTTCATCTGGGTATTCATATCTGATGCGCGTCCAGCCGGCGCAGGATTTACCCGTCGCGACGAAGCGACTGAACGGCCACCGCAAATCCCGGCATTTACCTCCAGGTACAAGACCGCTTATCTCACAGCCGATCTCCCATGCAACGTGGACCACGGAATCATTGGCTTGATGGATCCCGCGCACGGTCCGTTTGTTCACCAGGCGTGGTGGTGGCGATCGCGCTACAGCATTCACGAGAAGCAGAAGCAGTTCGAGCCGATCCTGAATGGCTTTCGAATGAGCGCGCACACGCCCAGCTCAAACAGCGCGCCCTACAAGCTGCTGAAGCTTTACGCGGACGCGGACTCTATCACCACGACGATTGATTTTGTTTTACCGAACCTGCGATACGAAACGATCCAGGCCGGCAAGTACTGGTTTTCTTCGTTGACTACGGTCACACCAATTACGCGTGACCGCTGTCGGATTGATGTGGTTGCCTGCTGGAACATTTTCAACTGGGTGCCGTTCGGAGCTTCTCTCCTAAAGTTCGTTTTCGCGAAGTTCGTGGAGCAGGACCGGCGAACGATGGAGTTGCAAAGTGAGGGACTCAAGACGAATCCTCACCTCATGCTGATTGATGACGCCGATCGTCCCGCGAAGTGGTATTTCGCGTTGAAGGCGGCACATCTCGACGCAAAACGGGCGGGAATGGAGGCGAAGCATCCGATGAGCGGGCCGGTGACACTGAAGTGGAGAAGTTAGCACTAGCTAAGTTCAGAGAAGGTTTGCCGAATACGAGCCGAGTTTTCGAGGTACGTGTACCAGAGAGTCACCGATGCAATCGGGCCGACCAAATGGTACCAGCCCATTTCAGCCATCAATAACCTGTTTGTTGAATGAAATAACGAATACCAAAACACGAAATATGCTGCATTCGAGATCAGGTACGCGAGCAGATATTTCTTAGCAAACTGTACGGCTCCGGGACGCACACGCCAGAGCCTCAATCCGGCAGAGACGCTAAACATCGCAAGGCTTGTGAAGATCACTATGTAAGCTGCTAGTACCGCTGAAGACTTCGGATTGTGGCTCGCCATCAACTTCGGCCCGACGCGAAAAAAAGAACGCATACAACTCGCTTGCCGGATACACAACTCCAAGCGCGAGGCAGAGAACAACCAGGAATCCCCCAACCTCGGGCAGAAGATGCTCGGCCCCTTTTTCTATTTCCTGTTCGTCGGGTCTGTGCTGAAAACTTGTCACTGCCCGCTGGCCATCTTCTCCTCTCGCTCCGTGACCAGGTACTCCAGTGCTTCCTCCCGTGTAGTGAACACCGGCAGATCACGCTGAGAAAAATGCTTGAGGTTCTCGTAATAGACCTTCGGCAAGGCCTCGACTCCCACCCAAGCCGAGCGCTTGAGGTGCGGGCGGTCGAGCACGACAGCCTGCTTCAGGCTCTCGAATGCGGTCTTATCGAATTTCGATCCGGTAAAGTCGGCGAGCAACAGCACCGAGCCGCGCGGTTCCGATGCGATCTGTGCGGGAACCAGCGGAGCCAATGCCATCATCTCCGCTGCCGTGCAGTTGGTGACATCCACCAGCAGAACTTGCCGGCCTTTGTATTCCACGAAGCGGATTCGCTCTTCCATATGGATTCTCCGGGAAGGCGGTCGCAACCGGCCGCGCGGAACAGGCAAACGCCCGTCCCGCGCGAGTACCGGAATCTTACATCTTTAGGACCTACATGTCTTTCTTTTCTTTCTTCATCGGCGCCTTTGCCTTGCTCTTCAGCGCATCGTCGGCGGATATCTCCTTGCCGTCCTTATCAACATAGTGAATGTCGAAAGCCGCATCGCTGATGATATAGAACGTGCAAGCCGCCGTGCAGGTGAACTGGTGTGGGTTCTTCGCTGGCATGCTTAAGTAGCCAGCCGGGTGCAGCATGGCCGGTTTCGCATCCTTCATTTCCGCCTTTCCGCTTCCCGAGACGGCGATCAGTTGCTCATTCGCTGTATGCCAGTGCCAGGGAACTACACAGCCTGCAGTCGATTTAGCCAGAATGACCGACCCACCCTTAGTCGGATCGCCGTTCTTGACCGATCCTTTAATACAGGTGGGAAGGCCGGGGAAATTCACGAACTCGCTCGCCGCGGTTGAAGCGTGCGCCGGCTTGTCCTGTGCGCCCGCCAAACGCAACGCAGGACTCATCACGATTGCCAATACAAGACAACAACTACAGAATCGCATACGAACCCTCCTGAGGTTGATTCTTGCGGATGGGAGTATAGAAGAAGCGAGCGCTCAGTGGCTAGTGGTTAGTCCCGAGTTTGGAAGAGTGTGGCTGCGAGAAGAAGTAACGTGCCAGCACATCTGTCGTAACTTGTAGAGCATTCGGCGGCGTGGGAAGCTCGCATGGGCAGCAATTTTGCCACTTGAATGACGCCACAAATTTTTCATGACACGCTCGGGGTGTTCACCAAAGGCCTGCCGGTAATGATTGGCGGTGTTGCGATGGTGGTGCTCGGAACTCTGCTGTGGTCTGAGTCGAATTCGAGCGTGCGGCCACAAGGTTCTTCTCGCCAGCCCAAATCACCGCGGGCGCGCTGAGCTAGTCCTCTTCGCCTGATATTTCTGCCTGGCATCCATCCGCTTGCGGAATTTCTTTCGTCTATACTATTGCGTTTGCTTCCCATCTTTTGATCGCGAAGGAATCCGGTTGAAGATTCTGGTTTGCATCAAGCAAGTCCCGCAGAAGGACGCGCCGCTCAAGCTCAACGAGAGCGGTACCTGGATTCGGGAAGACGTGTCCTATGAGGTGAACGAACCGGATGCGTATGCTCTTGAAGAGGCATTGAGACAGAAAGAAAAGCACGGTGGCGAGGTCGTGGCCATTACCGCAGGGCCTGCTCGCGCGCAACAGGTGCTTCGTGAGGCTCTCGCCAAAGGCGCCGATCGTGCCATCCATCTTGAAGACCCCGGCTTCGTAGGACTGGACGCATTCAGCACCGCCCGGGCATTCGCTGCAGCGATCAAGGACGAGCAGTTCGATCTCATCTTCACCGGGCTGCAATCCGACGACTACGGTTTCGCCCAGACGGGCGTGATTCTGGCCGAGCTCCTGGGATGGCCCCACGCGACCATCATCATGCAGATCGAAAAAAGTGAAGGCGGAATCAAGGTCAAGCGGGAACTGGAGTCCGGCTATTTCCAGTTTGTCGAAATACCCTTGCCTGCCGTGCTGACGATTCAGTCGGGGATAAATAAGTTGCGGTACGCGACACTGATCGGCATCAAACAGGCGAAGAACAAGCCGTTGAGAAAAGTGAATCTCGCGGAAGTCGGTTCTGCCGTCGGGTCGAACTCGCAGCGCATCGAGAAGATGTACGTGCCGCAGAAGACCAAGCAGACGGAGTATCTGGAAGGTCCGCCAGGCGAAGTTGCGAAGAAATTAGTTGAGAAGTTGAAGAACGAGATGAGGGTGTTGTGAAACAGCGGTGAGCAACCAGCTGTGAGCGATGCCGCTCACAGCTCCCTGCTCAAAGCTCACGGAGGATTCATGTCAGGCAAGCAGATGATGCGCATGGAAGAAGTGCAATTGGGCGGAGATGAAACCAACGGCACGATCCTGATGACTGTCGGAAAATTGTTGCTGTGGACGAGCCTGATCTTTCTGGCGTTCGTGTATAGCAGCATTAAAGGCGGATCCTGGATGTACCCGATCTGGTTCACAGTACAGTTTTGTGTCGGGCTCATGTTGCTGATCATCGGACGAGTAAAGCGCGGGCCTTTAACTGAGTAGCGCATCGAAAGCACATGCCCGAGACAATCCTGGTTATCGTCGAGCAGCGCGAAGGGAAGCTCAACCGAGTTTCGTGGGAGACGATTGTCGCGGGGCAGGCGCTTGCGGCTGAAACCGGATGGGCGCTCGAAGCGGCGGTTGTGGGCAGTGGGGTCGGAGCGATTGCTACAGAACTTGCCGCGAAAAAAGTGGCCAAAGTTTATGACCTCGAGTCGCCCGCACTAGGCACTTACACTCCGGATGCGTTTTCTGCCGCCCTGAAGCAATTCCTCGAAGCCAGGCAGCCAAAGCTGGTGCTGATGCCGCACACGTACCAGGTCCGCGACTTCATTCCCAAGCTCGCGACGGCGATGCGCCGCACCGTCATCAGCGATTGCATCGGTTTCCGGAAAGACGGCGACAAGCTTCTTTTCACGCGCCAGATGTTCCAGGGCAAATTCGCCGCAGATGTCAGCTTCAACTGCGATGCGCCGTGGTTTGTGACATTCCAGAACGGCGCATTTCGCGGGGACAAAATCGAGGCGGGAGCGGGCCCTGCGCCAGTAGAGGCGGTGAATGTCGATATCCCGGCCACCGCAATTCGCAACAAGCCACAAGAGGTTTTTAAAGAAGCCAAGCAGGCTGTGGACCTGACGCAAGCCGAGATCATCGTTTCGGTTGGCCGCGGAATCAAAGAGCAAAAGAATATTGAGCTTGCGAAGCAACTAGCCGAAGCGCTGGGCGGAGAGATCGCGGCCTCGCGTCCGATCTGCGACTCAGGCTGGCTGCCCATGGACCGGCAGATTGGATCGTCTGGCCAGACGGTCGCGCCGAAGCTGTATTTAGCGCTCGGCATCAGCGGGGCCATTCAGCACATCATCGGTATGAAAGGCTCGCGCTCGGTGGTCGCTATCAACAAGGACAACGAAGCGCCGATCTTCGAAATTGCAGACATCGCTGCGGTGGGAAATTTGTTCGACATTGTCCCCCCGCTGATTGAGGAAGTGAAGAAAGCGAAGGCAGGAGTTTAAAACGGGCCACGGATTCACGCGGATCGTCACGGATAAAACGCTGATTTTAAATCCGTATGAATCCATCAGATCCGTGGCCCGATTTTCTTATGCTGGTTTTCCGCAAACAGCCCGAGGGCATTGAGCGTCCCAAAATGCCCGCCGATGTCGTCATTGTCGGCGGCGGGCCTTCGGGGATGGCTTGTGCGTTGCGGTTGTCTCAGCTAATTGACGAACACAATACAAAAAACCCCGACTCGCAACTGAGCAAAGAGAACATCTACGTTCTCGAGAAGGCGCGCGAGATCGGCCAGCACTGCCTTTCCGGCGCGCTGCTGGATCCGCGCTCGATGCGCGAGTTGCTCGCGGGATTTGAAAAAGAAGCGCCGCTCGACGCGCCCGTCACAAAAGAAGCCGTTTACTTTCTCACTGAAAAAGGGAAATTCAAATTTCCAGTTACGCCGCCGCCGCTGCGCGATCACGGCAACTACGTCATCTCGCTGAATCGCTTTGTGAAATGGCTGGGCGGAAAAGTGGAAGAAGCCGGGGTGACAGTCTTTACGGGGTTTGCCGGTTCAGAGCTGCTGTTCGATGGCAATCGCGTCGCCGGCGTCCGCACCGACGATAAAGGCCTGGACAAACACAATCAGCAGAAATCAAACTTCGAGCCGGGCTATGATCTCGAAGCCAAAATCACCATTCTCGCCGAAGGCACTCGCGGATCGCTCACCAAACAGCTCATCAATAAATTCGATCTGATGAAAGGCCGCAATCCGCAGACCTACGGCCAGGGCGTCAAAGAACTCTGGGAAGTCCCTTCCGGCAGAATTGCTCCTGGCGAGGTCATCTACACCATGGGGTGGCCGCTGACCTCGCGCGAATACGGCGGAGCGTGGATTTACGGCAGCAAGGACAATGTCGTTTCTCTTGGATTCGTCACCGGGCTCGACTATCCCGATCCGCGACTCGATCCGCAACGCGTGTTGCAGCAGTTCAAACGTCACCCGTTCGTTGCCAAACTGCTCGAGGGCGGCAAGATGGTCCGCTATGGCGCGAAGTCGATGCCTTACGGTGGATGGTGGGCGATTCCTCCTGTTGCGGGCGACGGCTGGATGATCCTCGGCGACGCTGCGGGCTTTGTAAACTCGCAGCGGCTAAAAGGAATTCATCTTGGGATCAAAAGCGGAATGCTGGCCGCCGAAACCGCATTCGAGGCGCTCAAGAGGGGCGACTTTTCTGTTGCCTCACTTAGCGCCTTCCAGCAGAAGCTCGAAAATAGTTGGATCAAAGAAGAGCTTTGGAAGGTCCGCAATTTTCATCAAGGCTTCGAGCACGGCTTCTGGCGAGGCATGGTGCATGCCGGAATTCAGCAATTCACCGGCGGACGCGGCGTGCGCAATCGGTATGCCGGCACTGCAGGCTTCACGCGTATGGAGAAGCTCGACCAGCTTGCGGCGGATGGTGGCCCGGAGAAGAATCTCATCGGCCCCGCCAAGGGAGAGGGCAAGCTCACCTTCGACAAGCTTACCGATCTCTACCACTCTGGCACGAAGCACGAAGAAGATCAGCCGGCGCACCTCGTCATTTACGACACCAACATCTGCGAGTCCCGTTGTATCCGTGAGTACGGCAGCCCCTGCCAACACTTCTGCCCGGCGAACGTTTATGAAATGATCGACGACGCGACTGCTCCCAACGGCAAGCGCATCAGTCTGAATCCGTCGAACTGTGTCCACTGCAAAACCTGCGATATCCAGGATCCTTATCAGATCATCACCTGGGTCCCTCCGGAGGGCGGCGGCGGGCCGAATTACGACGGCATGTAAACTTCGTCGTTGTTTGTTGGCCGAACCAGAAATGCTTTGCGCGGATCCGCAGAGAGAGCCAATGTAGAGACGTAGCTTGCTACGTCTCGGCAGTGGCATGGTCCGTGCCGCTGCGAGCAAGACGTTACAAGCAACGTCTCCACGCGAGAGCCTGGCGTGTGGCAAAATGTTTCGCTATGACGATGAAGCCTGGAAGTCTGCTGAACATTCTGTTTTTCCTCTTGACCGCAATTTCTGCGGTTGCGCAATCGGCTCGCCAGCAAGTCACCATACCGACCACCGGCTTTGCTGGGCTGGACCAATACCGAGCCTCGCGAATCGCGGTCTACACCGATGACTTCGGACAGCTCGCGCGCTATGGAGATGCCAATACTGCAATCAAACCGCCCGCGCCAGGCGACAATCGCGTGGTGTTTTTCGGAGACTCAATCACCGACGGTTGGCCCATCGCCGAGTCTTTCCCTGGCAAGCCTTACGTCAACCGCGGCATTGGTGGCCAAACCACTTCGCAGATGCTGGTGCGTTTTCGCCAGGACGTGATCAACCTGCAGCCTAAGGTCGTGGTCATTCTTGCAGGAACCAATGACATTGCCGGAAATACCGGTCCCATATCGAGCGAAAATATTGAAGCAAACCTCGCCTCTATCGCTGAGCTGGCGCGGACGCATGGAATTCGTGTGGTGTTCTCTTCGGTTCTCCCCGTCCACAATTACACCCCGAAGGCGCAGGATTTCTACGCGCAGCGGCCGATGCCGAGAATTCTTGCGCTGAATGAATGGCTGAGAGGCTTTTGCGCAGGCAGTGGGCTGGTGTACCTGGACTACTTCAGCGCGCTGGTCGATGAGAAGGGACTGCTGAAGCGCGAGCTTGCGGATGATGGCCTGCATCCGAACAAGGCCGGGTACGCGATCATGGCCCCGCTGGCGGAACAGGCGATTGCCTCGAGCCTTCAGCACTCAGTAAGCACTCAGCCGTAGACTCCGCTGTTTCTTACCGCCGATCGCTGCGCGTGTGCATCTATAATTGAGTTGAGTTTCCGACCGCTCCAGCCTTCGGGCATACCCAGGCTGTGGCGGCGAGGAGCGGTTTTCTTAGCGAACTTTGCGGCTGTCTTAGCGGCCTTTGCGGTTAAAAGCTTTGAACGCAAAGTACGCGAAAGGGCACGCAAAGATCGCAAAGAAACCCTCCGAGGGTGCAGGTGGAAACGCCTGCGCCTCCCGTGCTTGGAAAGGAAACGGTTGCCGGGGTTATCCCTGCTTGATTTCCTCTTCCTAGCACTCAGCAATCAGCACTCAGCATTTGGCCATGGGGCGCCGTAGTGACGGCTCGAATTCTACTTGGCTGAATGCTGACTGCTGAGTGCTGAATGCTTCTTCAAGACAAATTCGGCCGCGCTATCACCGACCTGCGGATCTCTATCACCGACCGCTGCAACTATAAGTGTGTCTATTGCCGGACCGGCAACGAAGGCGCGCTCTACGGTGAGCTGCCGTTTGAAGATTACCTGCGCATGGCACGCGTACTCGTCTGGCTTGGGATCGCGAAAGTCCGCATCACAGGCGGGGAGCCGCTGCTGCGCAAGGGAATAGTGGATTTCGTTCGCGGCCTCCGCAAGCTAAACCAAGATCTCGACATCGCCGTCACCACCAACGGCCATCTGCTCGCCGAACTGGCACAGCCGCTCAAGGACGCCGGCCTGAACCGCGTAACCGTCAGCATGGATGCCGTCGATCCCGAGCGTTTCAGCCGCATCACCCGTGTCCCCGGCGGATTCGATCGCGTGCTCGCCGGGACCCGAGCCGCGCGCGATGCCGGACTCGAACCTGTAAAGGTGAACTGTGTCCTCATGCGCGGGTTCAACGAAGATCAGATCATTCCGTTCGGCATGTTCGCGCGCGAAGAAGGCGTGATCGTACGCTTTATCGAATTCATGCCACTCGAGGAAGATCGCGTGTGGGCGCCGGAGACTGTCGTGTCGCTCGACGAAATTCTCGAACGCATGGCCGAATATCGTCCGCTGATCGAAATTCCGCATGCAAAAAGCGAAACCGCCCGGCGTTATCGCTTCGACGATGGTATCGGCGAGATCGGCATTATCGCGCCGGTCTCGCACCCGTTCTGCGGCCACTGCAGCAGAATTCGCATCACTTCAGACGGCAAGATTCGAACCTGCCTCTTTTCCATTTGGGACCACGATCTGCACGAACTGATGTGCCGCGGCGCCTCCGACGACGAAATGGCGGATTTTATTCGCGACGTTGTCAGCAGGAAAGAAGCGCGGCACCACATCGGCGAGCCGGATTTCGTACCCGCTTCCAGGACCATGGTGCACATCGGGGGATAGCGCTCCCACCCACACCAGCCGATCGCATTTGAAATTCGGCACCGCGTCGAATACCATAACGCGCACGTCAGGCAACGTCTTGTTGCGAACCCAGAAACCTCAAGCTGTCCACACGAACCCGCCGGCAATGCGCCAGATCGGCTTTTGGCCGCTGCTGGCACTCTTCTATGGCTACACCGCAGGTGGGCCGTTCGGGTACGAGGAGATTTTCTCCAGCTCCGGGCCCGGCATGTCGGTCTTGTTCTTCGTGCTGGTTCCTTTCTTCTGGTGCATCCCCATCTCGCTTGCCGCTGCCGAAATGAACAGCATTCTTCCGGTCGAAGGCGGCTTCTATCGCTGGGTACGCGCCGCGTTCGGTGATTTCTGGGGCTTCCAATGTGGATGGTGGAACTGGACCGGAACTTTCCTGCTGAATTGCGTGTACGGAGTTCTGCTGATGGACTATCTCCACGAATACATCCCGGGCCTGACCGGATATTGGGAATGGGCGGGTGCGGCGCTGACGCTCTGTGTATTCGCATATCTGAACGTCCGGGGTATTCAGGTAGCCGGATGGGTTGCGATTGCCCTGCAGATTGCTGTATTCATCCCCGTGGCTTGGTTGTGCGCAGTGGCTCTGTTTCACTGGCAATACAACCCGCTAATTCCACTCGTCCCGCCGGACAAGCCTTTCGGTGCCGTTTTCGGCAAAGGACTGGCGCTCGCCATGTGGAATTATGCCGGCTACGAACAGCTCTCGAGCGTCGCCGGGGAAATCCGCGGCGGACAAAAAACGTTCTTGCGCGTGCTCGCCTGGAACACGCCCATGAACGTGTTGACTTACATCCTACCCGCCAGCCTGGCGCTCGCAGTATTGGGAAACTGGCAGCAATGGCAGACCGGCTACATTGTCACAGCCTCGCGGCTGATCGGCGGACATCCTTTGGGAGTGGCCATGCTGATTGCGTCGATTATCGGCACCGCAGCCCTTTCCAATGGCACGATTCTCTACACCACGCGCATTCCCGCGACGATGGCGGAGGACGGATATCTGCCCGGTTGGCTGGGAAAAATACATCCACGTTACGGAACGCCGGCACGGGCGATCATCATTTCCACCGTGATCTATTGTCTGCTGGCGGGGACCAAGGTGGTCGATCTGGTTGCGATCTATATCTGGACGCGTATCGCCACCTCGATGCTGACTCTGCTCGCGGCATTTGGGTTGCGCCGCAAAATGCCCGAAGCAGAGCGATCATTCCGCATTCCAGGCGGCCAGCTTGGATTGGCCTTGGCAATCATCTTCCCGGCTGTGCTTTGCGCGATAAAAATTTACTACAGCGAACCTCTCGTGTATCACTATTCGCCTTTGCTTCTTGCTGCAGGCCCTGTGGCTTACGTAGTCCTTCGCTACGGATTCCGCCTGACGCCAACTCACGCAGGCACGCGAGAACCATAATGTACCCGACGCCCAAGTAGAATCGAACGATGCGTCTTTTTCCAGTGAGTATGTTGCTCGTATTTTCAGCGCTAGTTCAGTGCTCGGCGCAAGACTACCTCGGATTCGATCGCAATCAATATCCGGGAGATCAAAACCTGACCACCCTGCGCCAGACTTTTTCATTCACGGGATATTGGCTGAACAATCCGCCTGGTGAAAACGCAAATACCTGGGCCGGCAAGCGGCAGGTGCTGCAGTCGGCGGGATTCGGGTTTGCTGTCTTGTTCAATGGCAGGCTTTACAAAGCGCTCAGGCATAGTGCAACCGAGCTCGGCAAGTCAGATGGCAGCGCCGCGGCGGCTTCTGCGCACAGTGAGGGCTTCCCTGCGCGAACAATCATTTTTCTTGACATCGAAGAAGGCGGACGCATGCTGGATGAGCAGAAGGCATACATCTATGCGTGGGTGGATGCAGTGACTGCGGCCGGATTTCGTGCCGGAGTCTATTGCTCGGGTATTCCCGCCAAAGACGGGAAGGAAATGATTGTGACCGCTGAAGACATTCGAGAGAATGCGCAAAAGCGCGAAATCACCTATTGGGTGACCAACGATGTATGCCCGCCTTCGCCGGGATGCGGATTTTCCGCGCCGACTCCAACGCAAAGCGGGGTCGGTTTCACTGACATCTGGCAGTTCGCGCAGTCTCCGCGTAGAAGAGATTTTGCCGCACAATGCCACAACTACAATGCGGACGGAAACTGCTATCCGCCTCGAGTGAATCCGGCCAGCCGCTTGCACGTGGATGTGAACACGGCAACAAGCGCGGACCCGTCGCACGGCAGAACTCAGTAGCGAGTGTAGCGACATAGCTTGCTACGTCTATTGCAGGGCCTATGTACCGAGTGATAATCCCAGGCAGGAGACGTTGCGAGCAACGTCTCTACATCGGATTTGGGAGGGGACCAAATCGAGTTGCAGATGCCGCGGGAACAGTGCAGAATAGTGATGATTTCAGGGTGCTTCTGACGCCGAAAATCTAGACTCTTTCGGCTGAAACCGGCATCCAATTTAGTAGCAGCAAGTGGCTTCAACATCCCCGCGGGCTGGGCGGTACGCCGCAGTGAGTCCGCTGGAGCCGCTGAGTAGCTTTCAACATCCCCGTTTTGGAAAGAGCTTTAGGGATCGGGCAGATGCCCGATTGACCTGAGCATTTCCAAGGCTGAAAGCGTGACCTATGGCGACAGCGCAAGTTTGCAGTCTGGAAAATTATCTCGTTCTCCCGGATCACACCATGGACGACCGCATTGCTGCGGCCAGGCGCGAACTCGGGCGGGATCTCGTGATCCTGGGACACCACTATCAGCGCGATGAAGTCATCCGCTTTGCCGATTTCCGCGGCGACTCCTACAAGCTTTCTCAACAGGCGGCCGCGGCCGGTGGCAAGTACATTGTGTTTTGCGGCGTGCACTTTATGGCCGAAAGCGCCGACATCCTCGCGCGCCCTGGCCAGGTGACGATTCTTCCCGATCTCAACGCCGGTTGCTCCATGGCCGATATGGCGGAGATCACGCAGGTGGAAGACTGCTGGGAGAACCTGGTCCGAGCAGGAATCACGAATGATGAAGGCGATGGCGTTACGCCGGTCACCTACATGAATTCGACAGCCGCGATCAAAGCTTTCTGTGGCGAGCGCGGTGGCGTGGTGTGCACGTCCTCGAATGCGGCGGCCGCTTTCCAGTGGGGATTCGCCAAAACCCCGAAACTCCTCTTTCTTCCCGACCAGCATCTGGGCCGCAACACCGGTTACAAACTCGGCATTCCTCTTAATGAAATGATCGTATGGGACCCGTATATGCTGAACGGCGGTGTGGATCGGGAGCGTCTGCGCAAGGCCCGCGTGATTCTTTGGAAAGGCCACTGCTCAGTGCATCAGCGTTTCCTGCCGGAGCACGTCGACAACGTCCGCGCGAAATATCCGGGTATCCGCGTGATCGTGCATCCGGAATGCCGCTGGGAAGTTTGCCAGAAAGCCGACGGCATCGGCTCAACTGAAGGTCTGCTGAAGATGATCCGCGAGGCGCCGGCCGGAACTTCGTTTGCGGTTGGGACTGAAATCCATTTGGTAAACCGCATGGGCAAAGAGTTCGCAGGGGAAGGGAAGAAGGTCATCACGCTCGATGATTCCGGCTGCCTCTGCACCACGATGTTCCGCATCTCGCCGCAGCACCTGTGCTGGGCCCTCGAAAATCTGGTCGAAGGTGAGATCGTGAACCAGATCAAGGTCCGGGACGAAGTCAAGCACTGGGCGAGAGTCGCGCTGGATCGGATGCTGGAAATCCAGTGAAAACGTCGTTGGTCTTTGGTCTTTGGTCGTTCGCCAAACACGTTATCGCCGTTTCCATTGAATTGACCATCGCCGACTTTTTGTTTGGCAACGACCAAAGACCAACGACGTTTTGGCAACCGCAGGATAAAATAGTCCATACTCATGTCCCGAACTTTTACTCTCGACGAAGCCCAAGAGCTCCTGCCCATTCTCGAAGGGCTACTCCGCACATCCATCGAAGGCAAGAAGCTGATCGAGTCCGTGGACGCCGAACTTCAGGCGACCGTGCAGCGGATTTTCCTGAATGGCGGCATGTCGATCAACGTAGTGCACTTCGCCCGGCGCAAGGCCGAGCGCGAAAAAGCGATCCAGCGCGTGAAAGACGCGATGGGCGAAATCGATGCCATGGGAGTTCAGGTTAAAGACCTCGACATCGGCCTGCTGGATTTCCCGTGCGAAGTGGACGGCGAAATTGTCTTACTCTGCTGGAAGTTAGGCGAGAAGTCCATCACCCACTGGCACGGCGTCGCCGAAGGTTTCGCCGGCCGCAAGCCAATCGACGCCCGGATCGCCAAGGCGAAAAGAACGAACTAACTAGCCGTATTCCAGGCGAAATTCTCTGCAAGTCCTCACCTCAACATCCGTTCTCTAGCTAAGCGGACCTGTGTCACACGTTGGTACAG
>JBKPSP010000048.1:0-30195 GCA_046735175.1 Acidobacteriota bacterium | reverse complement strand
CGACTGACTCCCTCAATCCAAGACTAATCACCCGCACGATCACTCACCCTGTTTCCTCTGGGCACTGAAGGCTGATGGCCTCAGTGCCTTGGTCTTTGAAGTTCCCAATGTTAATCATGAAACACGTGCAGCGTAAGGCCGTTTTTGAGCACTGCACGCCGTTTCAGCGCGACATCTGGGACGCGCAATTGTAGTTGAGGTGGCGAAGCTATGCCTGAGACACTCACCTTACAAAATTCCGTGCTGCAGTCTCCGGTTCCGCCCTCGCAGATCGAATTGGATGAAGGTTCCAGCTGGTATGCGGTTTACACCTGCGCGCGACACGAAAAGCGCGTGAAACAGCAGTTGGACCTTCGGCAGATCCGCTGTGCGCTGCCGCTCTATCGCGCCGTGCACCGTTGGAAAGACCGCCGCAAAGAGCTCGATCTGCCTCTGTTTCCGAGCTACATATTCGTTAATCTGGCGCTGACCAATCGCGTCCGCGTGCTTGAAATTCCTGGTGTGGTGAGCTTCGTGTGTTCGCAAGGGAAGCCAGTGGTTTTACCGCGCCACGAGGTCGGGCCCTTTCTCGCCGATCATGGCGCTGGGCGCGGCATCGAGCCGCATCCCTTCGTCCAGGTGGGCCGCCAGGTGCGATTGCGGAATGGTCCCCTGGCCGGTCTCGAAGGAACGCTGCTGCGCTGGAAAGAAGGCCTGCGCCTCGTGGTCTCGATTGACATGTTAATGCGCTCCGTAGCCGTCGAAGTCAGCGCCGAGGACGTTGAGCCTTGCTATCGTTCCACGTGCTTGCACTGAGCCAGCCTTGAATCAACTCAAAATGCAATCTATGTGGGCATTCTTCCGAAGTATCTCAATACGCGGTGTCGTCACGATTCTCATCTGCGGTAGCCTGGCATTCTCGCAAACACCTGAGCCAAGTGACCGCGCAGCGAACAATCCCGCCGCAAACAATAAGGAACGAGCGTCCCGCCTGGCTGATCTGGTGTCGCTCTCGCCGGGCGCGATCACCCAACTACTGCAGCGCGAGCCCGGACTTTTGCTGGAAGTAAAGAAAGCCTTGGTGCGCAAAGCTTACGAAGAGGGTAGATTGCTCAATCCTGAAGACCTTACTGACGACGCCCTCTTCCAGCAACTGCACGACGATCCTGCGGTGCGCTCGCTGGCCACGCGCGAGATTGAGGCGCGTATGTATGTCCGCGCCAAGCCGAACGCCGACGAACTGCATCAGGATCCTGATTGGGCAATCGTCGAGAAAGGATCATTTCAGGCGCGCGGCGCCGCCGAGCAGCCGGCAAGCGCTAGCCAGGAAGGCCAGTATTGGGCGACGCATGAGCAAATACCACTCGCTCACGAAAAAACGGAAGGCGCTTCGCCGGAGGATGAAGAGGTTCCGGTTGAATCTCCCAAGCCGCGCGTCGCACCGCGCCCTCTGGGTGATTTCCGTACCCAGCCAAGCCTGACCGCCAACGGCGCAGCGGACTGGTTTTTGCCGCCAGAAACTGCGGGAACTTCAGCGGCAACTCAGCCAGGAATGTCTGGGGTCGTGAATGCATCTTTGACTCAACCCCTGGATCCGGTCGCGCTGAACGCGGGAGTACCTCGCGCCGGCGTGCCATATTCGAATGCGTCTGCCGTTCCTCAGTCGCGTGTCTTGCCGCTGGATGTATGCCTCGAAGGCTTTCGAATTGTCCAGGAGCGTCAGGCGCAGGTGTATGACGACATGCCACATACCATTGACGGTGAGCTGCGCACCCGCATTCGCATGACTGCCCGCAGTTGTGCCGGCACTTTGAGCCGGTGGCGTCTGCTCGATCCTGCGCGCTTTCCGGCCATTGCCTGGGGTCTCATCTCTCACAAGATCCTTCGCTGGATGACGCCGTTCTTTCTATTTGCGGCCTTTGCAGCGAACGCTGGTCTTCTTGATCGGCGTCCCTTCCTGACGCTCTTTGTGCTGCAGTGCTGGTTCTATCTGGCTGCGCTGGCCGGATGGCGGCTCTCCATGCGCCGCTCTGCGGGCCGCATCCTTGGCTATCCCTTCGCTTTTTGCCTCGCCAACCTTGGTTTTCTGCTCGGCACCTTGCGCTGTATCTGTGGGACAAGGATCGCCGCCTACAAATAAGACATCCATGCGAAACCGCGAGAACGGAGAACAAAAACAAAGATGAGTTGCACGATTGATGCTGCCCTAGCGCAGACACTGCATGAAGTGCTCCGTTGTCCGATATGCCGCGCCTCGCAAGTCCGGACTGTGATTGCATCCGGCGCGAAGTCGATCCGGCGCTGCCAGAACTGCGACGCGCACTTTCTTCATCCCCAACCCTCGCCCGCGGAAATAACCAACTATTTTCAAACCCTAGAACAGGACGCGCCGGCAAGCGATCTGGAACGCGATTACCAGTACTGTCGCGAAGGAGTGCTGGCGCGGGTTGCAATGGCAATACAAGCACGGAAATCGCAAGGCCGCATTCTCGACGTTGGCTGTGCCACGGGATTTTTTCTAAATACGTTCTTCACCGATTGGGAACGTACCGCAATCGAACTCTCGCCTCGCAAGGCGGACTTGGCGGCTCGCGGAGGCACCCGTGTGCACCGCGGAGACTTGCTCTCCGTGCGTTTTCCTTCCTCATGCTTCGACGTGGCCACGCTGCTCGACGCTTTCTACTACGTCCGTGATCCACAGTCGACGCTCGCCGAGTTTCACCGTGTGCTGCGCGACGACGGCGTGCTGGTACTCGAAATGGCGTTGGCCACGAGTTACATCTGGCGCCGCACCGGGCTCGTTGGCCGCCTGCTCGGAGAGGCTGCGTTGCTTGACGCGAGCGACCATCTGTTCGATTACACTCCGCGCGCCCTGTCGCTCCTGCTGCACAACTGCGGCTTCATCGTGGAGGACATCGTGACTCTGCCTGCGAACCGTCAGGAACGCCTGTTTCCTGACATCTGTTGCCGGATTTACGGCTCGTTGTCGCGCACGGTCGCCGCGTTTTTGGCCGGAAGGTTGTGTCTGGGACCGCGCTTCATGGTGATTGCCAGGAAGGCCACATCGGTGCGTGGTCTGGGCGTTATTTCTTTACCCACACGGTAAGTCTGCTTCTCCACCTATGCGAAAGACATTCCTGCCTTTTTCTCCCCCGCTGATTGGCGAAGAGGAGATCGCCGAAGTCGTGGACACGCTGCGCTCCGACTGGATCACCACTGGCCCCAAAGTGAAGCGCTTCGAATCCGAGTTTGCAGCCGCGGTTGGCGCTCCCGAGGCTCTGGCCTTGAGTTCCTGTACCGCAGCCTTGCATCTCGCATTGACTGTGCTGGGCATCGGGCCCGGCGACACGGTGATCACCACGCCCATGACTTTCTGTTCCACGGTTCACGTGATTGAGCACAGCGGCGCGCGGCCGTTGCTGGTCGATGTGGAACCAGAAACTCTTACCCTCGATCTCGGCCAGGTTCGACGTCATCTCGCACAGCGCGCAGCGGCCAGGCAGCCGGTCAAGGCGATCATTCCCGTCCATCTGTATGGCCACGCGTGTGATTTGGACCCACTCGCGGAACTCGCAAAGGAATTTGGGTGTGCCGTCATTGAAGACGCCGCACACGCACTGCCAGCAAGATACAAAGGCAAACTCATCGGTTCGTTTGCCCAATCCTTTCCATCGCCACTGCTGACTTGCTTTTCGTTTTACGCCACAAAAAACATGACCACTGCCGAAGGCGGCATGTTGACCGGCTCCGAAGAGCTTCTCGAAAGCGCACGGGCCTGGGGCCTTCACGGTATGAGCCGCGATGCCTGGAAACGCTACGGCAGCCAGGGAACCTGGCGCTATGATGTCCTTTGTCCAGGTTTTAAATACAACCTTACCGACATACAAGCAGCCCTCGGGCTGCACCAACTGCGACGGCTTCCGGAGTTTCACGCCCGGAGAAAGGCCATCGCCCAGCGCTACACCCGCGCCTTCCGCGAATTCGATGAGCTCGAAATTCCAACCGAACGCGCCTGGGCCGGGCACGCTTGGCATCTGTACGTTCTGCGCTTGAACCTCGACCGGCTGAACATCTCGCGGGACGCTTTTATTGACGAATTGCGCGCGCGAAATATCGGCGCTTCGGTGCATTTCATCCCGGTGCATTTGTTCACTTATTACCGCGAACGCTATCACTTTTCTGCGGGAGATTTCCCCGTCGCCTCCCGTGAATTCGAGCGCATGCTTTCCCTGCCATGCTCGCCGCACCTGACGGCCGACGACGTCGATGACGTGATCGAAGCTGTGCAATCGATCGTCGAGCAGCACTCAGTCTCAAGATTTGCCGTCCTGGCCACGCGCGCCTGATCTCCATGACAGTTCTCTGCCGCGCCTTTAATTTCATCTCGGCTGCCGCCGGCCTTGTAACGCTCACGCCCGTATTGCTGCTGATCGCAATCGCCGTCAAGTGGGATGACGCCGGACCAGTCTTTTATGTGCAAACCAGAATCGGGCGGAACTTTCAGCCGTTTCGCCTGGTTAAGTTTCGAACGATGACGGTCGGCGCCGATCAGTCCGGCCTGCTCACAGCTCCTGCCGACCAACGAGTCACGCGTTGCGGCCGTTGGCTTCGACGATCAAAGCTCGATGAACTGCCTCAACTCTGGAATGTGCTCCGAGGAGAAATGCAATTAGTGGGTCCGCGGCCCGAGGTTGGCCGTTATGTTGAACAATTCCGGGCGGAATATTCTGCGCTTCTCACGGAACCGCCGGGGATCACCGATCCTGCGAGTCTGGCTTTTCGGCACGAAGAGCAATTGTTTGCGCCAGTCGCTATGGAACGCCAATACGTCAGTGAAATATTGCTCCGAAAATTAAGCCTCTCGCTCGATTATCAACGCCGGCGCGGGCTCGCATCCGACCTCGGCATTCTGATGAAAACGATTCTCGGACTCAACTCCTGACTTCGACTCACCGGCAACACCTCTCCAAAATGACAACCACCTTTGATCCGTATTCGCCTGTTCACCAGCGAGTGATTGACGGCGTCATTGCCGCGCTCGCCCTCTGGCTCGCCTACCAGGCCTTCTTCAGCGGGGCCGTGCCTCCTCTGCCCGATGTTCAGTTGTGGGAGTTGCTTTTCGTCGTCGCAACTGGACGCGTCGCAGCGAACCATCTGCTGGGTTGCTATCGCACGGTGTGGCGTTACTTTGGGCTGCGCGATCTCATCGTGCTCAGTTGCAGTTGCGTTCTTTTTTCAGCCGTACTGTTTCTCGCACGATTCATCATCGCAATGCCCCTGCTGAAAATCCCAGCCGGAATCGTTCTATTGGAATTGCTACTCTCCTCTTCCGGCGCGGCCGCTGCCCGGGCTACCCGCCGCCTGCTTTACGAGCGCGCAGTTGCGCGGCAGGGAATTTCCAACGGTCACGATCGCGTTCTGCTGATCGGAGCGGGACGCGCCGGGGTCAGCGTCGCCAACCAACTTCACGCCAGCGGCAGTCTGCGGCCAGTTGGATTTCTCGACGACGATCCCAAGAAAATCGGCCTGTTCGTTGCAGGCTTCAAAGTCCATGGCCCGGTTTCCATGCTGGACGTCATTGCAAGCCGTCACCGCGCACAGCAGGTGATCGTCTGCATGGCCGCACCGCCGCGCGACATGCTGCGCCGAATCTGGGCTACATGCGATCTCCTCGGCATCTCCGTAAGAATCCTTCCTCCTGTCGAAGAGTTCCTGAGGACGAAGAACAACAGCATTAGCAACTTTAGAAACATCGACATGAACGATCTGCTAGGCCGCCAGCCGCTCGATCAACATGGGGTCAACGCCGATGTCCTTGACGCCTACCGGGGCAAGCGGATCCTGATCACCGGCGCCGGTGGCTCGATTGGTTCCGAGCTGGCCTTGCAGCTTTCGAAGCTTGGCCCCGCCGGGTTGCAGTTACTGGATAAAGACGAAAACGGGCTGAACGATACTATGTCGCGGCTGCAGAGCACGGCCGATGCGTCCGCAGTTGTCGCCGACCTCAGGTTCCCCGAGCGCCTGCAAAGCATTCTGCGGGCGTTCCGTCCCGAAGTGGTCTTTCATGCCGCAGCCCACAAGCATGTTCACCTGATGGAAGCCAATCCTTGTGAAGCCATCACTAATAACGTGACCGGAACGCGAAACCTGATCGAGCAGTGCCTGGCTCTGGGTGTCGCGCGCTTTGTGCAGATTTCTACCGACAAGGCAGTTAACCCCACCTCGATAATGGGCGCTTCAAAACGGGTTTGCGAGATGATCGTGCAATCGCATTCCGGCCGCGCAGCACGTTGTTCTGCTGCGTGCGGTTCGGAAACGTTCTCGGAAGCCGCGGCAGCGTGGTGCCGATTTTTCAGGAGCAAATCCGGCGAGGCGGCCCCGTCACCGTGACTCACCCCGAGGCCGAACGCTTTCTGATGACAATTCCCGAAGCCGTATCTCTGCTGATCCAAGCCGGCGTGCTCGCCAATAACCGCGACATCTTTGTTCTCGATATGGGCGCTCCGGTCGTGATTCACAAATTGGCCGAAGACCTGATCGAGCTTTCCGGGCTTTCGCCCAATCGCGACATCCGCATCGAAATCACAGGTCTGAAGCGCGGCGAGAAACTCAGCGAAGTTTTGCTGGAGCATCCGGCCGAACTTCGTTCGACCGAGATCGAAAAGATCAAAGCCATCCGGGCGCGTGGATTCGATGTCAGTGCATTCAAGACCCGCCTGCAGGCTCTCGAGCAGTCTGCGTGGGAAGGCGATGAGGAAGAAATTTATCGCCTGCTTGGGGACATGAACATCGGCTACGCCGTGCAGCTTCCGCCGCGACCCTGGCCCTCATCCTCGCCGAAATCTTTCCCAGTTCCTGCCGTTGGCCGTGCGCTGGCCCCTGAAACGCCGTAATCCCGATTACACCGCAACCTGGTCCAGTGTTCGCATGGAATTAAGCACGATGGAAACCACGTTTTCGTCGCCAATCGCCGTATTGATCATCACGTGATATAGCGAGCGCGTCGGCCAGTCCGCGTTGAAATAGTGCTTGATGAACAGCATGCGCTCGCGGTCGACCGTATCCACCAGATCTTCGGCATCTGCCCGGCTCCTGCCCTGTTGCTGGATGCGTCGTATTTTTTCCTCTCTCGGCGCATAGAGAAAGACGTGATACACGTCTGAACGTTCTCTCAGGAAGTACGGCGCCCCCCGGCCTACGATTACACAGTTTCCCCGCTCCGCAATCTCCCGCATTACTTCTTCGCCTACCTCGACCATCCGGTCCGGCCCGAACGGCTGATGCTCAAGATGCGCACTGCGTTCGTAGCTTCCCCTCCAGAACACCTTCACGAGTCGCTGAAAGGTTGTGTCCACCCGCTCCTCGCACATGGAGACCGCCGAGGAGTCGACGTTTGCCACCCGCGCAATTTCCGCCGTGAGGTCTTTGTCCCAGAGTTTCCAGCCTAATTGGGAGGCGAGATGGCGGGCGATCTGCGCGGCGCCACAGCCGTACTCCCGCTCGACAGTGATGATCCGGAACATCGTGGAATCCCCGCCGGACACAACTTCCTCCGGCGAGGCAAACTCTACCGCAACCACACCTTCGGTTCAACCGACATGCCCGGGCGCAAGACGTGCTCCTTGGTTTCGCCCTGGTCGAACGTGATCTTCACCGGAATGCGCTGCACGACTTTCACGAAGTTTCCGGTCGCATTTTCCGGTGGAAGAAGGCTGGTAATCGCCCCGCTCGCCCCGGCAATGCTTTGCAGATGGCCTTTGTAATCCTTGCCGGTTGTATCCACAGCAATCGTGACTGCCTGGCCAACTCGCATCTTCCGCAGTTGCGTCTCTTTGAAGTTTGCCGTGACCCAGATGTCATCCAGGTTGATGATGCGCATCAACTCCTGGCCGGGCTGAACGTTCTGCCCAACTTCGACGGAGCGGTTGGTCACAAAACCGCTGACGGGGGAAACCACCGTCGTGTATTGCAGGTTGAGTTGTGCGGCATCGAGTTCGGCCTTCTTCTGTTCGACCAGCGCTTCAGCCGACTGAGCACGCGAACGGATTGCCGCAACCTGTTGCGGTCCGGTGCGCGCACCCTGCGCATTCGCCTGCGCTTGCACCAGCCGGCCCTGCGCGGCTTTCACCTGCTGCTGCGCCACCGCCAACCCTGCCCGCGCCGCATCCACTGCAGCCGACGATGCCTGCGCCGCTGTCGCTGCCTGATCGAATTGCTGCTGCGAAATTTCCTGCTTCGAAATCAACTGCTTGTACCGGGCAAGGTCGTTCTGCGCCTTCACGTTGTTGGCGTCGGCCTGGGAAAGCTGGGCGGTGGCCGCTTCGACTTGCTGCTGTGACCCCATAAACGTTGCCTGGGCTGAGGCGACTTCCGCATTCGCCGCGGCAAGCTGGCTGCTGGTGCTGGTCGAGGTGATTGGGATGTTTACCCCTGCGGCTTTCGCGGCTGCAACCGCGTTGTCATAATCTGCCTTCGCCCGCGCCACCAGCACCTGGTAATCGCGCGCGTCAATCTGCACCAGCGGCTGTCCTGCCTGAACGTATTGATTGTCGTTCACCATCAGTTTCTCGACGTGACCTGAAACTCGCGCGCTGACCGGATTCAGGTGTCCATCCACCTGCGCGTCGTCGGTCGACTCGTAGCTATCGAAGTAGCGCCAAAGAAAAAATCCAGTCACCAGAAGCACAACAATCCCGATAATCAGGAACATGCGGAAACGCGGATTGCGCGATTGAAACTTCCGCCATTTCAAGTCACGCTCGCTGAGCGCGGATGGGCGATGCTCTTGCGGGGATCTTGCCGCCGGCGGTCGTTCCTGGGTTTCGGTTTCGGGTGCCATAAATTACTTGCTCTCTAAGTATTGTTTCACGCCCTGCTCGGCGAATCCGATCGCGCGTGCCAGGCTGAGCTTCGCGACGTTGTGCGAGTACAGGCTGGTAATGTAGTTCTCATTTGCCGATGCGACCGTTTCCTGCGCCTGCACCACCTCAAGATTGTCCGCGACTCCGGCGGTAAAACGATCGCGCGCCTGCTCCAGCGTCTGGTTAGCCAAATCGAGTGAGCTTTTGGCCACGCTGACCTGCTCGGCTGCCGCGGCCAGATCCAGCAGGGCGCTGCGCACGTCGTAATCGATCTGCCCTCGCAGATTGTCGAGCTGCTGGCGGCTTTGACGCAGGGTGGCGTCGGCTTCGAGCGCGTCGGCGCGAGCGCGGCCACCCGCGAAGATCGGAATTGCCAGAGTTGCTCCCACCTGGAAGACGCCATGTGAATTCCCGACGTTCACGCCCGCCGCTCCATAGTTTCCCGCGAGATCGATGCTCGGCAGGTGCTCTGCCGTTGCCGCGCTTCTGAAGCGCTCGGCGCTCTCTACCTGCAGGCGTGCCGCCTGGTAATCCGCGCGTGATGAATAAGCCCGCCTCAATGCTTCATCCAACTCCATGGCCGCCAGAGGCGCGTATGGCACGCGCTCGGTCAAGGTGAATTCCTGCCCCGTGGCAAGGCCAATGGTTCTTGCGAATAGCAGTTTCTGCTTCGCATAGTTGTTTCGCGTCACAATCAATTGCTGCTGCCGTGTTTGCAGTTCCACCTGTGCCCGCAGAGCATCGATCGCCGGCACCAGGCCCGCCGTCTGCTGGTCGCGGGCCTTGTTATAAAGCGCCTGTGCGGATTCGACCTGCGCCTGCGCCGCATCGACACGCGACGCCGCTGCGATGGTCAGCAGATATTCATTGCCCGCCGCGAGCACAACCAGTTCCCGGGCATCGTTGTATCTGTACCGCGACGCCGATTCATTGGCCTGCGCGCCTCGCTCCCGCTGCCAGTAATGCCAATCGAACAGCGGTGCAGTGACGTATCCCCGTGCGTCGAACGTACCGATCGGCCCCACCACTGGAGAGATGCCCGGGAAGTTGAAGCGAAAACCCAGTGCGGCAAGGTCGATCTGTGCCGCCGACTGCGTTGCCGCAGCGCTTACGTTTGGCAACAGATGGCTCAGTTCTTGCCACTTTTGGCCGCGCGCCGCAAGCGAACTGTCGGAAGCGAGCAGCAGCCCGAGGTTATTTCGCAGCGCGCGCTGCATCGCGTCCTTAAACGAAAGTTGCAGTACGCCCGGCTCGGGCTTCGCCTCCGGCACGCTGCTCAGAAAAGGGTTTTGGTTCGAAGTGAAATTTGCGGAGGGCGTATAAGACGCGGCTCCGCCGCGATTTTCATTTTCCGACTCGCTGCCTGAAGACTGGCCCTGCACTGCCGAGCCCGTGCCACTCGGGCCTGCCGCTTGCGTTTGAGCGCGCAGCGGCAGCATCGCAATCGAGACCATGCAAAATCCAACCCAAAGTGCACATGCTACGCGTTTGATTCCCGCTCGCTTACATGCTGGATTCATCGCACAGATTATCCGCTTATCGATGGCAATTTGACAGCGACCCAAGGACAGCTGGCTTCGGGTAAGTCTATAGATGCAAAGGGCCGCACTCGCGATGGGCCGGAATCGGCGATTTTGGGGCTGAAGCAGACCGGAGGCGTCTCACGCCGTAGAGCCGCCGAAAAGGATACAAAACAAATTGGTCGGGGCGAGAGGATTTGAACCTCCGACCCCCTGCGCCCAAGGCAGGTGCGCTACCAGGCTGCGCTACGCCCCGACTGATGCTTCCCTTCGATTTTAAACTACTCTTGAGCTCGCGGTCGCGAGCGCGATACGTGGGCGGGTTCGATCAACGCCACATTCGGATATATCATTCTGAAAGGTCGCTCGAAATCCCACTCGTGGTGTTCGAATGAGCAGTCTCCGCTTAGTTGTTAACGGACGTGCCTTCTCGGTTGATGCCGATCCTCAAACCTCTCTGCTGAGTGTTCTCCGCGAGCATCTCGATCTGACTGGCACAAAATACGGATGCGGCGAAGGCCAGTGCGGCGCCTGCACCGTATTGATCGACGGCAAAGCGCAGAGGTCGTGCATAACCAAAGCAGCAACTGTCGCACAAAAGCAGATCACGACGATAGAAGGTCTGGCGAAAGGCGATCAGCTTCACCCCGTTCAGCAGGCCTTTCTCGACGAAGATGCCCTGCAGTGCGGCTACTGCACTCCTGGCATGATCATGTCGGCAGTTTCGCTGCTCAAACAAAATCCGCGTCCTTCTGAAAGCCAGATCGTGGAATTCATGGACGGCAATGTCTGCCGCTGCGGGACCTACTCGCGGATCATTCATGCAATCCACAAAGCGTCGGGCGAGGAAGTTCGCCCATGAGCGCGCAGACCAACTCGACTCCTCAGCTTGAACCCGAACGTTACGAACTCTCGTCCGGGCCTTCCTATCGCTTCGATCTCGGCCGCCGCGAATTCTTCAAGTTTCTCGGTTCCGGCCTTGTCATTGTTTCGGTTCTCAAGCCGGCATCTACGCAGGAATCCGGCGGCGGCAGACGCCGGGGCGAGTCACTTCCGCAGGAGATTAACGCCTGGCTGCACATCGATGAAAACGGTACCGTTACCGTTTATACCGGCAAAGTCGAAGTAGGTCAGAACATCCGCACATCCCTGACCCAGGCTGTCTCGGAAGAGTTACGCGTGCCGATCGAGAAAGTCGACCTCGTTATGGGCGACACCCAACTCACCCCATTTGACATGGGCACCTTCGGCAGTCGCACCACACCGACGATGAATCTGCAGCTGCGCAAAGTCTCAGCCGCCGCCAGAGATTTGCTGATTGGATTGGCAGCGAAGCAGTGGCAGGTGGATAGTCAAGAACTGACCGCGGAGCAGGGAAGAGTAACCGATCCGAAAAGCAATAGGGCGATTGACTACGCCGCGCTCGTCAAGGGACAGCAACTGACCGCAAGCATCCCAGCTGAAGATCCGCTGATTCCGGCGTCGAAGTGGGAGATCCTGGGCCATTCTCCGGCCAAGATTAGTGGTCGCGAATTCGTGACCGGCGGGCATCGCTATCCGTCCGACCAGAAACTCCCGGACATGTGGTACGGCAAAGTTCTGCGCCAGGCATCATTTGGTGCAACCCTCACCTCGGTGGATCTCACCGCGGCGGAGAAGATGGGCGCGGTTGCGGTGCGCGACGGAAACTTCATCGGCGTCGCGGCCCCGAGTTCCGCATTGGCAACGTCCGCACTGGCTGCAATCCATGCCGAGTGGAAAGAGAAGCCACAACCTTCGAATAAAGAGCTATTCGACTATTTAAGAAAAAACTCCGAGGCCGGCGACGACGGTTTCAACAGCGGTAACTTCGACCAGGCATTTGCTTCCGCAGCGCATCAGCTTCGCCAGACCTACACCGTGTCCTACATCGCGCACGTTCCACTCGAACCGCGTGCGGCCTTGGCCAAGTGGGATGGTGACAGCTTGACCGTCTGGACCGGCACTCAGCGCCCCTTCGGCGTGCGTTCAGAACTGGCCGAGGCTTTTCGCATACCGGAAGAAAAAATCCGCGTGCTCATGCCTGACACCGGCTCTGCCTACGGCGGCAAGCATTCCGGCGAGACCGCAATTGAAGCAGCCCGCCTGGCACGCGCGGCCAAGCATCCCGTGAAAGTAGTCTGGACTCGCGAAGAAGAGTTCACCTGGGCCTACTTTCGGCCGGCCGGCGCTATCGACGTGGCCAGCGGCGCAAGCTCAGATGGATTGATCACTGCCTGGGAATTTCACAATTACAACTCCGGATCGGCGGGCATTCGCACCTATTACGAAATTCCCAACCAGCGCATCCTCTTTCATGAAGCCAACTCGCCATTGCGACAAGGGTCTTATCGAGCGCTGGCCGCGACCGCAAATCATTTTGCGCGCGAATCGCACATGGACGAACTCGCCCATGCACTGAGCATCGACCCGCTCGATTTCCGCATGAAGAACTTGAAGAACGAGCGCCTGCGCGCCGTGTTCACTGCAGCCGCGGAGAAGTTTGGTTGGAACTCACGCAAACGTGTGCCAGGCGTTGGGTTCGGCATGGGCGGCGGATACGAGAAGCTCGGCAACGTCGCGACTTTCGCGGAAGTCCACGTGGAACGCATCTCCGGCGACGTCAAGATCGCCCGCGTAGTCACCGCATTTGAATGCGGCGCTATCGTGAATCCAGACAATTTACGCAATCAGGTTGAGGGTGCCAACGTTCAGGGGTTGGGCGGCGCGCTTTTCGAAGCCATCGAATTTGAAAACGGCAAGATTCTCAATGGCCGTCTCTCGCGCTATCGCGTGCCGCGCTTCATCGATCTTCCGCCCATCGAGACTGTTCTTCTCGACCGTAAAGACCTTCCCTCCGCCGGAGCGGGCGAATGTCCCCTGATCGGTCTTGCTCCAGCAATTGCGAATGCCATCTTCGACGCAAGCGGAGTGCGACTGCGTTCACTGCCCCTGGTCCCAAACGGACTCAAAGAGGTTTAAGCATCCATGAGCCCGAGCGTTCAAGTTCATGAGGGTGACATCACCCAACTCGAAGTTGACGCGATCGTGAACGCCGCGAACAGCTCTCTGCTGGGTGGAGGCGGAGTAGACGGTGCCATCCATCGGGCCGCCGGTCCGGAGCTGCTGGCCGAATGCCGTCTCCTCGGCGGTTGCAGGACCGGAGAAGCCAAAGCCACAAAGGGATATAAGCTTGCGGCAAAGCACGTTATTCATACCGTCGGCCCGGTCTGGCGTGGCGGAGATCGCGGTGAAGACGCATTGCTCGCCTCCTGCTATCGCAAGTCGCTTGAAATCGCCGACCAACTCGGTCTCAAAAGCATTGCGTTCCCCGCGATCAGTACCGGGGCATTCGGTCTCCCGGCACAACGCGCCGCTAGAATCGCTGTCACTGAGGTGCGGAATTACCAGGGCAACGTGGAGTCAGTAATTTTCGTCTGCTTCGATTCGCGGGCAGCTCGCATATACCGCGAACTGCTGTATGCGAAGTGAATGCCTGTCAACGCTTGTTACTATCGGGCGATACCCAATTCTCCCAATCCGCTATAATTTTTCCTCGTGGCGCAAAAGCAGCGTTACGCTCTGGTTGCCTACGTCCGCGACTCCGTCGGGGAGTTCGTGGAGTCCCTTCGGCGTGAGCTCCACCCGGAATTGCCTCATCTCGCCGCGCACGTCACCCTCCTGCCACCGCGTTACCTGATTGGCGATGAGCCCAGCGCAGTTGAGTCCCTTGAGGAACGCTGTAAGGACGTAGAGCCCTTCGAGGTTTCTCTCGGCGAGGTTGAGACGTTCATCCCAGTCACTCCGACCGTATTTATACGGGTTGCCCATGCCGCCTATCGAATGCGTGAACTCCATGATTTGCTGAACGTTAACGGCCTTGCGTGCAACGAAGAGTGGCCCTACATGCCCCACCTGACCATCGTCAAGATGGGCGCCGAGGACCAGGCGCAGCATGCCTATCGCGTGGCCCGGACCCGATGGGCAGAATTCGAAAAAGGCCGATGTATTGAGATTAGGGACCTGGTTTTCGTCCGGGAAGTGGCGCAAAACCACTGGGTTGACCTGGCCGAGATCCCGCTCGGCCAGCGGCTTACCAAAACTCCGGCATTTCGACGCTGAAAACCTACTCTCCCGTACCAACACTGCCCATTGCCTGTCCATTTTCCAAAACTCGCATGTGCCTCCCGTACTCTGCCCAAGGTGCAATCGTCCCTGTAAATAAAAGATAGGACGGGGAAAGCCTTTCCAGATCACGGGAGGAGCAATGCAGATCGGCGTTTATGGGGCAGGGTATCTCGGTACAGTGATTTCGGCCTGTCTGGCCGACTTTGGCACGCCCGTGACCTGCTGCCATCCCGATAGCTCCCGCATGGTCGAAATGGCCCAGGGCAAGATCCCCTTTCATGAGAAAAACCTGTCCGAAGTCATCAAGCGAAACGTCCGTTCAGGCCGTCTCGCCTACTCCACCGATGTTGAGTCCTTTGCCCGAAAATCGGGCGTGATTTTCCTGGCCGAAGATACTCCGCAGCACCTCCCCGAGCTTGCGCTTCGTATTGCGAAGGCAGCCTCCAAACCACCGATTCTGTCTATCGTCACTCCGGTTTCGGTCGGGACCGGCGAAGCTCTCGAGAAAAGCATTCGCGATGCCGGTTCGCAAGCCATCATCGTGTCACAGCCCGTGTTTTTCACTGCCGGATGTGCCGTTGAGGACTTCAACTGGCCCGACAGAATTATTCTCGGAACCAATTCGAACGAAGCCGTCATCGCCATCAAGCAGATTTTCCATCCGCTGGTGATGCGGGGAGTGCCGGTCATCGTGACCAACCATGCGACCGCCGAACTGGTCCGCGAGTCGGCAACCGCGTTTGTCGCAGCCAAGATTTCCTTCATCAACGAATTGGCCGGACTCTGCGAGCGCGTGAACGGAGATGCGGTGCACCTCTCGCTGGCGCTGGGCTTGGACAAGAAGATCGGCCCGCGCTGCCTGCAAGCTGGGGCAACTATGGGCGGTGTGTTCGCGCAGTCAGATATGGACTCTCTGGCGCGCCTGGCCGAGAAGCACGATGTTTCTCTGAAGATCCTGAGTGCGGCACGCGAGGTCAATCACTCCCTGGCTGATGGGATGGCAGAAAAGATTTCAGCCTGCCTCAAGTCACTGCAAAATAAAGATGTAGGAATTCTCGGCCTGGCGTTCAAACCCAATACGAATTCTGTCGCTGGCTCGGCATCCATCAAGCTGGCGCAAAGTCTGGTTTCGCGAGGAGCACGAGTGCGGGCCTATGATCCGGTCGCAATTCCCGACGCCAAGCTCGAACTGAACGGGACCGTCCACTACTGCGAATCGGCCTATGCTGCCGCCGAAGGAGTTGAGGCCTTGGTGGTGGGCACGGGCTGGCCGGAGTTCCGCGGGCTTGATTTCGCGAAGATCAAGAACCTGTTGCGCCGTCCCCTGATCGTAGACACCAAAAATATCCTGGACTCGGTCCGCCTGCGCGCCATGGGATTCGAGTACGTGGGTATGGGGCGAGTGTAAGCACGTGTGGCACAGGCGGCCCACCTGTGCGCATGAAAGTCAAGTTTGATCTGGGAGGAGCACGAGCGAGCCGCCTGTGCCACACTGTCAGACCTCAGAAAATCTTAGTGACCCCTTCGGTCAGCACCAACACCCGGTCCCTAACTCCAGCCTCCCGCGCCGCTTCGTCCAGAAGTTCCAACGGTTCTTCCATCGGCTCATGCGACAGCCGAAAAGTCCCGTAGTGCATGGGAACCATCCACTTGGAATTCAAATCTATGAACCCCCGCATCGCATCCGCCGGGCTGGCGTGAACGTTGCGAAATGATGGTGGGTTGTAAGCCCCAATCGGAAGCAGCGCCAACTGCGGCGAAAGCCGCATCCCGATCTCGCGAAATCCCGAAAAATACGCCGTATCCCCAGCGTGATAGACAGAGTGTTTCCCGTCGCGCAGCACGTAGCCACCGTATCCCCGATGCGCGTCCTTCAAAACCCTCGCCCCCCAATGCCGCGACGGCACGTGCGTGATGGTCACATTCCGATGACGATAGTTGGTCCACCAGTTCAGTTCCACCACATCCCGGAAGCCCAGGTCCGAAACCAGATCAAACACCTGCTCCGGGACGACGATCGTCGGCGCCGACCCGCGCCAGCGTTTCGTATGCTGCACCAGGGCCCGCAACGACGGCCGATGCAGATGATCGAAGTGCGCGTGCGTGATCAGAACCAGATCAATCGGCGGCAGATCGTGAATCTTCACGCCCGGCTTCCGCAGTCGCTTCAGCACAAATAGCCAGCGCGCGAAATTGGGATCAATGAGTACGTTTTCCCCGCCGATCTGCACAAAGAAACTCGCATGCCCAATAAAAGTCACGCCCATCTGCCCGTTAGTTACGAGTTCTGGCTTATGCGATTGGCCCTGGCGTGGAGTCACCGCGGAATGCCGCACCAGTTTGCCGAAGGCTCTGGCGCGCTTTCGTAATCCCGGATTTTGCAGGGCCTGTTTGAGCATCGAGCTATCAGCCATCAGCTTTCAGCCGATGGTTCTTGCGGAATCTATGAGCCATGAGCTGAAAGCTGATAGCCGCATACTCATTTTATCAACCTCATAACGACTCCCTTGACCCGCCGCGATTACGTCAGGTCTAATTCTGAAGATCATTAGTAACAGGAGTACGGAATGCGAGTTGCTTTTCTTGGATTAGGAATTATGGGCCACGCGATGGCCACCAATCTTGTCAAAGCCGGACATGAGGTCGCTGTCTGGAACCGGACACCCGGAAAAACAGTTGAAGGAGCGCGATCTGCCGCATCCCCGGCTGAGGCCGCGCAAGGCGTCGAAGCCGTCTGGATCTGCGTCTCCGACACAGCCGCGGTCGAGAGCGTGCTGTTCGGAGCAAATGGGATCGAGCAGTCGCTGAGTGAAGGCATGGTCATCGCCGACTCCAGCACCATCTCGCCCTCGGCCACGCGCAAGTTTGCCGAGCGTGTGCAGAAAAAAGGCGTGCAATGGGTGGACTCGCCCATGACCGGCTCGAAAGCCGGCGCTGAGGCAGGAACGCTTCTGTTCATGGTGGGAGGCGACGAGCAGGCCATCGCAAAGCTGAAACCGCTCTACGCCGCCATGGGCAAAAAAATCTTCCGCATGGGTGAAGTTGGAAAAGGGCAATCCACCAAAGTCGTCATGAACCTGCAGATCGCGATGATCTACGAAGGCTTCGCCGAGGCGCTGACCTTAGCAGCAAAGCTCGGAGTCGAAACCGAGCCGCTTACTCACCTGATCAACGCCTCCATGGTCAAGTCCGGCGTAATCGAATACAAAATGCCGTTTGTCCTGAACCGCGATTTTACGGCTAACTTCCCGCTTCGCCTGATGCGCAAGGACATCCGCCTCGCGCTCGAAGCAGCGAAAGAATCGCGCGTGAAACTTCCCGGTCTCGAAACCGTGGAAGAGATTTACGACATGGCAGTCGAAGACGGCCACGCCGATCTCGACTACGCAGCCACCCTGATGCTGCTCGAAAAATGGGCAGGAGTGGAAGTGAAAGGGCAGGCGGCCTAGGCGCAGGTGACAGAGTTCCATTGGGATTTGCGGGCACGAGTGAGGTTGTGAGAACGGCTCGATGGGCGAAGCCGCCAGCATGGAACTGCAACCATCAGCCCCGAAGGGGCGGACGATCTTAGCCCAGCGCGTAAGCGCTGGGAAACTGAAGAAATCCAAGTCCCGGAGGGACGACCGAGGAAAACTCTGTGAGTACAGCAGCGGTGAGTGTTAACGCCCGAGAACGGCTGATCTTCGCTCTCGATGTGGCTTCGGTTGAAGAAGCTCGCGAGCTGGTGCGCAAACTCCAGGGCAGCGTGTCGTTCTTCAAAATCGGCATGGAACTTTACGTCTCGTCGGGCCCGGCGCTGATTACCGAACTCAGATCGCAAGGGAAAAAGGTCTTTCTCGACCTGAAATTCTTCGACGTCCCGGAAACCGTGAAACGCGCGGTCAGGCGAGTCGCCGCGACCGGCGCAACCTTCTTAACGATTCATGGAGAGACGAAGATCATCCAGGCCGCAGTCGAAGGGCGCGGCGATTCCGATCTCAAGTTGCTGGCGGTGACTGCCCTCACAAGTCTCGACAACAACGATCTGCGCGAAATGGGATTTGCGGGAACCGTCGAAGACCTTGTGCTGAACCGCGCGAAAACCGCGCTCGAACGTGGATGCGATGGAGTGATTGCCTCGCCGCAGGAAGCTGGCAGAGTCCACGAGCTTGTGTCTCGCTCAAACAAGAAAGTTTTTCTGATCGTGACCCCGGGTGTGCGCCCCGAAGGAGACGCCTCCAACGACCACAAGCGCCTCGCCACGCCAGCCTCCGCGATTGAAGGCGGTGCCGATTATCTGGTTGTCGGCCGCCCCATCCGAGACGCCGCCGATCCGGCGAAGAAGGCACAAAGCATCGTGGCCGAGATGCAGTCGGCGTTCGACCAGCGGCGGAGTTAAGCTGAGATTACTTTAAGGAACGACGGTCCAAGTATCGTCCCGGCAATGGAGTGAGGTCTGACAGATCACGTTTGGTACTTGCAGGAGCCCGTGTTACTATTATTATTGGGTGGTTGTAAAAGTTTTCACACCGTAGTATGTTCACCCGCATCCAAGAAGCCAAAACAATACTCACTCACAGCGAACCGGAATTTGGCCCCGATGCCGTGATCGTAGAGCGCAAGAATGCAACTCCGTCTCGCGCAGGGGAGATAATCGCCGACGCAATTCAGTTCTTCCTTATTGCCTATGTGATCGGCTTCCTCGCTGGCAAGATTGGCTCTTATGTATATCGCGTACTTCCTCAGCATCCGTCCGCATCTCTTGCTACGATAATCGGCGCGTTGGGCTTCATGATTGCTGTCCTGGGACATCGCATTCGCATGGATGTTGAAAACCGTATTCGCGCCACGTTGGACTTAGGGAAGATAATGGCACCGTATTTTGGTAATCGGTTGACGAAGGCGATCCGCATCATGAGGGGATCGGTGCGTGCCTCCTAGGAAAATTGAAACCCAAACCGACGCATCCGGAACGATAGTAGTCACCCATCAACAAAAAATTAGAACGTGGATGCAGGTTGTGGTCAGCGTGATTTTGCTAATCACAGGCATCCTCATTCTGATTGATCCCAACTGGCTACCGCGTTTTGACGAAAGCCTTAAGAGAATCGCTGCTGGATGGGTTGGTGCAGCGGTCGGATATTGGCTCTCGTAGTTCAAACCGATCCGCCGCCCGCTTTCGTTGACACAATTTCCTCTCGACAGATAAAATTACTAGTTCCAAAGTGTCCTTCCGGACGGTCGTACACCCAGCTGAAAATCATGGACGAGACGCTCAGACAAATAGGCGGATTACTGCTCGGTTCCATCCCGACCATTATTTTCTTTCTTCTGCTGTTCGGACTCTACACCGGCCTGGTGCATAAACCCCTGGCGCGGGTCCTCTCCGAAAGGCGTGAGCGCACCGCCGGAGCTACCGAAAAAGCTCGCGCCGACATTCAGTCGGCTGAGGCGCGTACAGCGGAATACGAGCAGAAGTTGAGAGAGGCCCGCCTGGCAGTCTTCAAGGCGCAGGAGGCCCGCCGCGCACAAGCATCGCAGGCGCGCGCCGCATCGGTCGCCAAAGCCCGGGAGCAGGCGCAGGCTCAGATTGAGCAGGCGCGAGCAGAGATCGAGCGTGACAAGGGCGCAGCGAAAACTTCTCTCGAAGCCGAAGCCGGACGCCTGGCGTCAGAAATCATCCGCACTGTGCTCGAGCCGGCGCTGGCACAGGCAGGTACCCGATGATGTCTCGCTTGCGTACCTCCGCATTCGTTACCCTTCTTGCCTCAGCTCTACTCCTTTGCGGATGGGCGCAGGCGCAGTCTGCTGAGCCGGAGCGCGAATCTACGCCCAGTGCGCAGGACGCCACCGGAAACTCCGCGCCTGAGCAGAAGTCTCAGGAAGACCAGACAGAGCAGTTCAAGCATTCGGCTTCCGTCCGCATGCTTGGTAAAGTCACCGGCCTGGGTACGGAAGGCGCGTACTGGCTGGCTGTTGGCATAAATTTCGCCATCGTTGTCGGCGTGATCTGGTGGTTGTCGCGCAAGAATTTGCCGGCGGCTTTCCGCAACCGCACCGCCGGGATTCAAAAATCGCTCGAAGAAGCCCGCAAGGCCAGCGAGCACGCGAACCGCCGTTTATCTGACATCGAGTCGCGGCTTGCGCACCTGGATGACGAAATCCGCGAGATGCGCGCGCTCTCAGAGAAAGAGGCGGCCGCCGAAGAAGAACGCATCAAGGCCGCAACCGAAGAGGAAGGTCGCAGGATTCAGGAGTCGGCGCGGCAGGAGATTGCCTCTGCAACCAAGGCTGCGCGCCGCGAGTTGAGCGCCTACGCCGCGGACCTGGCCGTCACGCTGGCGAGCAAACAGATTCGCGTGGACACAGCAACCGATGAAGCTCTGGTGCGCAGGTTTTCCGCGCAGGTTACGGGCAATGGTTCTGGAGCTAAACAATAATGGCCTCGGTGACCAGCATTTACGCGCGCGCGTTTGCCGACGTCGTCATTTCGAGCCGGCTGGATGTGCAGAAGACGCTGGCGGAAGCGCAACAGATTTCCGCTCTCGTGCGCGCCAGCAAAGCGCTCCGCGAGGTCTGGGAAGCGCCTTCGATTCCGGCGGAACAAAAACGCGCCGTGCTTGACGGGATCGTGAAGAAAGCCGGATTCTCGCGGCCGCTGCGAAACTTTGCCGCCGTCCTGATCGACAAAGGCCGCATCCGTTTTCTGGACGACATTGTTGTGCAATTCGCCCGGGAACTGAACGAGCGCCTGGGATTCGCCGAAGCGGCAATCACGACGGCGCGCGAACTGGGCCCACAAGAACGCTCAGCCCTGGAACGCGATCTTTCCCGTGTGACCGGCAAGAGCATCCGCGCGCATTACGCCCAGGACCAGTCGATCCTCGGCGGCGCAATCGCCCGCGTCGGCAGCACGGTTTACGACGGTTCAGTCAAAGGGCAGTTGGAGAGGATCAGGCAGCAGTTGGTGAATGCGTGAGCTGTCAGCTATCAGCTTTCAGCTCGCGATTGTGAGAATTGGACGGCTTTTTCGCGATTGTTGTTTTTTATCTTGTGAGAAGGATTCTTGCTGAAAGCTGATAGCTGACAGCTGATAGCTATTTATGGCCACCATCAAAGCAGACGAAATTACTCAATTAATCCGGCAGCAGATCGAGAATTACGAATCGAAGGTTGCCGTGGACGAAGTCGGAACTGTCATCACGCTCGGCGACGGTATCGCGCGCGTGCACGGCCTTGAAAAGGTCATGTCGGGAGAGCTGTTGTCGTTCCCGCACAATGTCTCCGGCATCGCCATGAACCTCGAAGAAGACCAGGTCGGCGTTGTGCTGCTCGGCGAATACACCGAGATCAAAGAAGGCGACGAGGTTAAGCGTACCGGCCGCATCATGAGCGTCCCGGTCGGCGACGCGATGATCGGACGCGTAGTAAACGCGCTCGGCGAACCGATCGATGACAAAGGCCCGGTCTCGACCTCCGAATTCATACCGCTCGAGCGCCTCGCGCCCGGAGTCATCGAGCGGCAACCGGTGCGCGAACCGATGGCAACCGGTCTCAAAGCCATCGACAGCATGATTCCGATCGGTCGCGGACAGCGCGAGCTGATCATCGGCGACCGCCAGACCGGCAAGACCGCCATCGCGATCGACACCATCATCAACAACAAAGGCAACGATCTCATCTGTATCTATTGCGCCATCGGACAGAAGCGTTCTTCGATCGCCCAGGTCGTGAAAATTCTCTCCGACTACGGCGCAATGGATTACACCATCGTCGTCGCAGCGTCTGCATCAGAGCCGGCTCCCATGCAGTACATCGCACCATACGCCGCCTGCGCTATCGGTGAATACTTCCGCGACAACAAAAAGCACGCGCTGGTTATCTACGACGATCTTTCGAAGCACGCGGCGTCCTATCGCGAAATTTCTCTGCTGCTCCGGCGCCCGCCAGGCCGCGAGGCGTATCCGGGAGACGTTTTCTATCTCCACTCGCGACTGCTCGAACGCGCAGCAAAACTCAGCAACGAAAAAGGTGGCGGATCGCTGACTGCATTGCCAATCATCGAAACCCAGGCCGGCGACGTTTCGGCGTACATCCCGACCAACGTGATTTCGATTACCGACGGCCAGATCTATCTCGAAACCGACCTGTTCAATCAGGGCGTGCGCCCGGCAGTGAACGTCGGTTTGTCCGTCAGTCGCGTCGGCGGCGCAGCACAGATCAAGGCTATGCGGCAGGTTGCAGGAAGTTTGAAGCTTGATCTCGCGCAGTATCGAGAACTGGCTGCATTCGCGCAGTTCGGCAGTGATCTCGATAAGGCAACCCAGAACCAGCTCAATCGCGGCAAACGTCTGGTCGAGGTTCTCAAGCAGCAGCAGTTTTCACCGCTGCCGTTCTCGAAGCAAATTCTGATGATCTTCGCCGGAACCAGTGGTGTCCTCGACGACATGGCCGTCGAAGACGTGCGTGGCTTCGAAGCCGAGTTGTATCGCTACGTCGATGCGACCAACCCAGGCCTCTTCAGCGCGATCATGGAAAAAAAGGTTCTCGACGACGGCCTCAAAACCGAGATGTCGAAGCTCATCAAGCAGGCAAAAGAAGCTTTCGTAGCGGACCGGCAGGCAGTAGGAGCAGGGAAGTAGGAGCAATTGTGAAGCTGGTTTTGCCAACCGCAGTCTTGGGAATTGCGTGTTTCGTAGCGGCACAGACTTCTCAAGACGTAAAGAACAAGCAAATGCCCGCATTCTTGCGGCAGCTTGCGGATACTCGAAAGACAATCGCGGATGGTTACGTGCGTTGGACCGATGCTCTGAAAGCGAAAAATTTGGATGCTGCTGTCGCCCTGTACACCGACGATGCGACAGTATTACCGGATGAGAAGGATGCTGTGTCAGGCAAGGAAAGCATTCGGGCATTCTACGCCGACTGGTTTTCGAAAACCGATAAGCTCGTCGAGCAGAAGTTCGAGAACATCAATTCTGTTCAAGAAGGCGATCTTGCAATCGATAGCACAAAATACTCTGGGATTCTAATTAGAGATGGGAAAGAAATTTCTTTCAAAGGCAATAGACTCGTAGTCTGGCAGCGTGAGTTTCAAGGACCTTGGAAGATACTTCGGGATACATGGAACAGATCAGGGCCCTGAGAGTGCAATAGGTGATACGCGGTTCAGATTGCTAGTAGCTAGAGGCTAGCAGCTAGAAGCTGACTTTATGGCTAACATTCTCGACATCCGGCGCCGCATTCGCAGCGTGATCAACACGCGCCAGATCACGCGCGCCATGAAGATGGTCTCTGCCGCCAGGCTCCGCCGGGCGCAGGAGCGCGCACTGGCAGCGCGTCCTTACGCGCAGATGTTGACCAATGTGCTGAAATCGCTGGTCTCGCGAGCGGACGTTTACGATCCCGCAACCGGTGAAGTGCTTCATCCGCTGCTGGTGCATCGTGAAGAGAAGAATGTCTTACTGATTGTGGTCACTGGTGACAAGGGCCTGGCAGGAGCATTCAACGCCAACATTCTCAAGGCCGCGATGCGCTTCATCGATTCGAAATCTGGCAAAAACATTGAGATCGAAGCGGTGGGTCGTAAAGGTCGAGACTTCCTGAAGCGCCGCTACCGGGCCGCCGAGCCGAGAAAAGCTGATTCAACCGACGCGCCGCAAACCACTCTGGTCGGCGAGCAGGTTGGAGTCCTGAACAAAATCGAATATTCGCTCGCATCGGAGTTGGCCGAGCGCCTGATCGAACGTTACAGGAACGCCGAGATCGATTCTGTCTATCTCGTGTACAACGAGTTCAAGTCGGTGATCGCGCAACGTCTCGTGGTCGAGCAACTTCTCCCGATCGAGAAGATTGGAGCGCCCGAAATCGCGCAGGCTAAGGAAATGGATTTCGAAGAAAAGCGGCGTGCCATTGAAGCTGCGAAGGGCGCTGGCGTGGGAGTTCGTCCGGCGGACACACGCGAAGCTGACGCACACGCCGCAGCATTTGCCGCCGCGCCCGTGGACTACATTTACGAGCAGCCTCCCAAGGAATTGTTCCGCGCGTTGCTGCCGAAATACGTTGGCATTCAGATTTTTCACGCGCTGCTCGAATCCGTCGCTGCCGAGCACGCCGCGCGCATGACGGCAATGGAGTCGGCGACCAGTAACGCCAGCGATATGATCGATTCCCTGACGCTGCAAATGAACCGCGTGCGCCAGGCAAAGATCACGAAAGAGATTATTGAGATTGTGAGCGGAGCGGCAGCATTGTAGCTGCTGGCTCCTAGCCACTAGCTTCTAGCAAGCAGGGTTTGCTAGTAGCTAGGAGCTAGTAGCTCGAAGCTGATTCTTATGCAAAACACCGGACACGTCATCCAAGTCGCAGGTCCCGCAGTGGACGTGCAATTCAACGAGTCGGCCATGCCGCCGATTTACCAGGCCCTTCGTGTGGTCAGCGATGGCTTCAATGTTCCGAAGCGGGTCAACGTCACGCTCGAAGTGCAGCAGCATCTCGGCGAAGGCCGTGTGCGCGCCATCGCCATGGAGGCCACCGAAGGCATGGTTCGCGGCATGAAGGCGATCGATCTCGGCGGACCCATCTCGGTGCCGGTCGGCCACGGTACCCTGGGCCGCGTCATCAACGTCATCGGCGAACCTGTCGACAACCTCGGCCCCGTGGACGCGAAAGAGCGCCATCCAATTCATCGTCCTGCGCCATTGTTCGATGAGCAGGCCACAACTGCCGAAATGTTTGAGACCGGCGTGAAGGTCGTTGACCTCATCCAGCCATTCTTGAAAGGCGGAAAGATCGGGCTCTTCGGCGGCGCCGGCGTCGGCAAGACCGTCGTCATCATGGAACTGATCAACAACGTTGCCAAGCAGCACGGCGGATTTTCCGTATTCGCCGGCGTCGGCGAGCGCACGCGCGAAGGCAATGACCTGTGGCTCGAAATGACCGAGTCGGGCGTGATCAAGCCCGGCGACCCCAGCAAATCTAAAGCTGCTTTGATTTACGGCCAAATGACCGAGCCGCCAGGTGCGCGTCTCCGCGTCGCCCTCACCGGACTGACCGTCGCCGAATACTTCCGCGACGTGGAGGGCGCCGACACGCTGCTATTTGTCGACAACATTTTCCGCTTTACGCAAGCCGGATCGGAAGTGTCCGCTTTGCTCGGCCGTATGCCAAGCGCGGTCGGATATCAGCCCAACCTCGCAACCGAGATGGGCGAACTGCAGGAGCGAATCACGTCCACGAAGAAAGGATCCGTCACATCAGTGCAGGCGATTTACGTTCCAGCCGACGACTTGACCGATCCCGCGCCAGCCACGACCTTCGCGCACCTCGACGCGACCACGGTTCTTTCGCGAGCGCTAACCGAAATCGGAATTTACCCGGCGGTCGATCCATTGGCTTCCACTTCCCGCATTCTCGATCCCCGCATCGTCGGTCAGGAGCATTACGACGTCGCGCAGTCCGTGAAGAAGACCTTGCAGACCTACAAGGACCTGCAAGACATCATCGCCATTCTCGGTATCGACGAACTCAGCGAAGACCAGAAGCTGACCGTGGCTCGCGCCCGCAAGATTCAGCGATTCCTGTCGCAGCCGTTCCACGTGGCCGAGCAGTTCACCGGCGCTCCGGGACGCTACGTGAAGATCGCCGACACCGTAAAAGGCTTCAAGGAAATCGTAGAAGGCAAGCACGACGACATCCCCGAGCAGGCCTTTTACATGAAAGGCACAATCGACGAAGTCCTCGAAGCCGCGGAGAAACTGAAGGGAGCAGCGGCAGCGTAAGAACCGTTGTTGGTTATTGGTTGTTGGTAGCTTGCCAACCGTAGGGTTTTGCCAATAACCGACAACCAGCAACCAACAACCAAATGCCCGACACTTTCCAACTCGAAATCGTCACTCCGGAGAAGATGGTCGTCCGCGACACCGCGGAAGAGCTCCAGATTCCCGGCCGCAACGGCTACATTGGCGTACTTCCGGGGCACGCGCCGTTGATCACGGAGCTCGGCGCGGGCGAGATCACATACAAGAATGATGGTCAGTCGCACAGGTTTGCGCTGGCCTGGGGATTTGCCGAAATACTTCCCGATCGCGTTACCGTACTCGCTGAAACCGTAGAACGTGCCGATGAGATCGACGCCAACCGCGCCAAGCAATCCTTGAATAACGCTGAGGAATCGTTGAAATCCGCTCAGACCGAAGAAGATTGCACCCAGGCGCTGGGGAGAATCAGTCGCGCACAGGCCCGGCTGGAAGTTGCCCAGAAGGCACAATGACCCCAAGATCATGACCAAAATCGAAGCCATCATTCAAACGTCCAAGCTCGAACCCGTCAAAAACGCGCTCCACGAAATTGGCGTGGAGGGAATGACGGTCATCGAAGTCCGCGGCCATGGACGGCAGAAGGGGCACACCGAGGTCTACCGCGGCCGTGAATACACTGTCGATCTGATCCCTAAAATTAAAATCGAAATGGTGCTCGCGGACGATATGGTTGAAAAGGCCGAGAACGCAATCGTCACAGCCGCGCAAACCGGCAAAATCGGCGATGGAAAAATATTCCGCTCTCGCGTAGACGAAGCTATCCGCATTCGAAACACCGAGCGCGGCGAGAATGCGTTGTAAAACAGTTGTTGGCTGTTTGTAGTTAATTCGTTCCCGGTTTTGGCCGACAACCGACAACCAATAACCAACAACCGCTCCAATAACCATTCCTGATTCCCGCCATAAATAGTTTCAATTTCCGCGCCCTCAGCATCACAATTAGAGTTGAGGATGCACCTTCGCCGCGGCGCGGCGACCCTGCTTGATGAGTACAGCGGCCACAGTACGCACAGAGCTTCGTGACCTGTATGTGACTGAATCCGCGCGCATTCGGCAGGCCTTTGCCGCAACCGGCAATGGCTCTGAAGCCATCGAGCAACGGACTGTGCTCGTTGAGAAGGTCCTCGCGCGGCTGTGGAATGAGCTGATCTGCCAGGGAGGCTCTAATCCGCGAAACTTTGCCCTGGTCGCGTTAGGCGGATTCGGCCGGCGAGCATTGTTTCCGCACTCTGATGTTGACATCCTCTTCCTGCATGCCGATCGCGGCGGTGAAGACACTTTCCGCGAGCCGGTCCGGACCTTCTGTCAGGAGCTCTGGGACCTTCGCATGAAGCTTGGCCCCACGACGCGCACTTTGGCAGAATGCGAGCAGTTCGATCCTCAGAACGTGGAATTCACGATCTCGCTGCTTGACTGCCGTTATGTGCTGGGTGACAGGGAACTGTTTCATCGGCTGCGCGAGACCGTGCTGCCGAAATTCTTCGTTCGCGAGGGCGCTTACATTGTTCAGCAGCTTGCCGAAGTTACTCGCTCCCGGCACGCGAAATATGGCAACACCGTTTTTCATCTTGAGCCCAATGTGAAAGAGGCGCCGGGCGGCCTTCGAGATTACAACGTAGCCTCGTGGATGGCGCTGCTGTCAGCTCTCGACCAGGAGCGCGCCTGGCCCGCTACTCCACCGGATCCCGGCAAGGACAAATCGAAAGCGGGTTTGGAATTTCTCACCTCAGTAAGAACGTTCCTGCATTACCGGCAAGGCCGCGACGACAACATGCTTGCCTGGGAGTCTCAGGACGAAGCGGCGACGCGAAACATCGGGGTAGGGAAATCTGAGCAGCTTGATGCTGCTGCGTGGATGCGAATCTATTTCCGCCACGCCCGCGCGGTCCACTACGATTGTCTGCGCCTTCTCGAATCAGTCCCAGCGGCGCGCTCGTCGCTGTATCGACAGTTTCAGAACTGGCGTTCGCGGCTTTCGAATGCCGATTTTTCTGTCGTCGATGGTCTGATCTTTCTTCACCAGGCGTCAGCGGTCAGTGATCCGGAAGTCCTGTTTCGCATTTTCAGTTTCGCCGCGCATCACGGCCTGAAGCCGGCAATGGCGACTGAAAACCGCATACTGCAGGTTTTGCCGGAGCTGTTGCAATCTCCTCCTTCCGGCTCCCAGTGCTGGCGCTATCTGCAGGCCGTTCTCATCCAGCCGCATGCGGCTGACGCTCTGCGCGCCATGCATTCTCTGGGCCTGCTCACGGTTCTTCTTCCTGAATTGAAGTTAATTGACTCTCTGGTAGTTCGTGATTTCTATCACCGCTTCACCGTCGACGAGCATTCTTTCCTGGCCATTGATTGTCTGCATCGCGCCCAGCACGCGAGTTCGGAATGGGACCAGAGATATGGCCGCCTTCTTGAAGAACTCGAGCGTCCCGAGTTGCTCTATCTTGCCCTGCTTCTGCATGACGTCGGAAAGGGTGTCCCGGGAGAGAGCCACGTTATCACCAGCCTCGAGATTGCCGGCAAAAGCATGGACCGCCTGGGCCTCGATTCTGCCGAGCGCGAAACCATTTCTTTCCTGATCGGCAGCCATCTGGAGATCTCGGCGACTCTCCGTCGTGATATTTACGATCCGGCAACCGTCCAGGCGTTTGCCGAGAAGATTGGCACGCCCGAGCGTCTCAAAATGCTTTCTCTGCTCACCTATGCCGACATTAAGGCGGTGAATCCGGACGCGCTCACCCCCTGGAAGGCGGAGAATGTCTGGCAACTCTATATCTCAGCTTCGAACATGATGAGCCGCACCGCCGACCAGCGAGTGCATGAAGCAACAGAGCAGGACGAAACGGTTGCGCGTTTGAAATCGCTCAAGCCTGACTCCGCAGACCAAGTGAAGCCATATCTAGAGGGCCTGCCTCGACGCTATTTGCGCGCTTACCGCCCGGAAGAAATCTTGCAACACATGCAGATGGCCCGGAGGCTCTCGCAGCATCCCAGTCAGGTCCATCTCGAACGCGGCCGCCATTGGTATGAATTGACCGTAGTGACCAAAGACCGGCCCTTTTTGTTCGCTACGATTGCCGGTTCACTCGCGACCTGGGGAATGAACATCGTTAAGGCGGATGCATTCTCGAACAGCGCCGGGATTGTCGTTGACACTTTTTATTTCACCGATCGCTTCAGGACGTTGGAACTCAATCACCCGGAGCGAGAGCGGTTCCTCCGTAACATCGCCGATGTGCTGAACGGGGAAGCAGACCTGGATCGCATGTTGCGCGATCGCCAACGCTCGGAGTCAAAGAGCGTTGCGAAAGTGAAGATCGACACGCGAGTCGAATTTGACGACGAATGTTCACCCGATAGCACGCTGATCCAGATCATCGCGCAGGACAAGCTGGGGCTGCTCCACAGAATCGCCTCCCGTTTCTCCCACCAGAACTGCAACATCGAAATCGCACTCATTGATACCGAAGGGCAGATGGCGATAGACGTTTTTTATCTCACTTCTTCTGGCGCCAAGCTCACCGAGAACAAGCGATCCGAATTGAAAGCTGACCTGATCGAAGAATTACAAGCCGCGTAATCCAAGCAATCCCTTCGCCTACCTTCGCATCCAATCTCGGCGGAGGATATATGCCTCGAAAACAGCAATCCGAAGCACCTCGTCAGGACGACGAGGCGCGTCTCGATCAACTGGGTACCGACCCGCGCGAAGTTGGGCCCGAGAGTGCCGGCCAGAGCGCCAGCACCGAAGAGCTTTCAATTACTGAAGACCAGGACAACGAGAGTGTGGATGAACTGGCGGAAACCAGCCAGGCGATCGAGGCGGCGAGAGTTGAAGGGATCGAAGACGCTGCCGACCATCCCGAGCGCCCGGTCCACACGCATAATGAGTACGGG
>JBKPSP010000047.1:0-12883 GCA_046735175.1 Acidobacteriota bacterium | reverse complement strand
GTTCAAGGCCATCAGCGACAACAAACAGGTGGCTGCGCTTGCCCCGACGACGGTGCTGGCGTTCCAGCACTACGAGACTTTCAAGCAGCGATTTGCGGCATTCCCGGTCATGATCGAGATGATCAGCCGATTTCGCACCGCCAGGCAGCAAAAAGAAATCTTGCAGAAGGTTGAAGCCGGGAAAGTAGACGTTCTGATCGGTACGCACCGCCTGCTTTCCAAAGACGTGAAATTCTCCGATCTCGGCTTGCTGATCGTGGATGAAGAGCAGCGCTTTGGTGTCCGCCACAAGGAACGCCTGAAGCAGATGCGCAAGGAAGTGGACGTGCTGACCATGTCGGCGACGCCGATTCCGCGCACGCTGCACATGTCGATGGTCGGATTACGCGACATGAGCATCATCGAAACGCCACCGAAGGACCGCATTGCGATTCAAACGGTGGTGGCGAGCTGGGATGAAAAGCTCATTCGCTCTGCTATCGAGCAGGAACTGGAGCGCGGCGGGCAGGTGTACTTCGTCCACAATCGCGTGGACACAATCTGGGAAATCGCAGCGAAACTGCAGGAGCTGGTCCCACGGGCACGCATCATCGTCGGACATGGACAGATGGCTGAGGGCGAGCTCGAGAAAGTGATGCTGAAGTTCATGCATCACGAAGCCGACATCCTGGTCGCAACGACGATCATCGAAAACGGCCTCGACATTCCCCTGTGCAATACGATTCTGATCAATCGCGCGGATCGGCTTGGGTTGTCAGAGCTTTATCAGTTGCGTGGCCGTGTCGGGCGCTCGAATCGGCGCGCCTATGCCTACCTCATGCTTCCGGCAGAAATCGAATTGACGCCCATTGCCCGGCGACGGCTGGCGGCATTGAAAGAGTTTTCGGATCTCGGCGCAGGCTTCAAGATTGCAGCCTTAGATCTGGAGTTGCGCGGCGCGGGAAATCTCCTCGGCGGCGAGCAGAGTGGACATATCGAAGCTGTGGGCTTCGATCTCTACACGCAGATGCTGGAGCAGGCCGTCCGCGAAATGAAGGGCGAGGCCGAGCCGACGCCTCAGGCGCAGTTGAATCTCGGGCTCAACATCCGGATTCCGGCGGACTATATTCCAGAGGAGAACCAACGGCTGCGTATGTACAAACGAATCGCCGGAGTCGAAACCGAGAAGCAGCTCTCAGACGTGGAAGCCGAGCTTCGCGATCGCTACGGCGAGCCGCCTGTCCCGGTGCAACAGCTTTTGCAATACGCAACCTTGCGGCTGCGTGCTGTGGATGCGGGCGTGACCGGTATCGAACGTAAGCGCGATCTCGTCAGTGTGCGCTTCCGCCATGATGCGCCCGTCGATCCGGTGAAGCTCGCGAAGTTCGTTTCGTCGCACCGCGGCGCGCAATTCAGCCCCGATGGAACATTAAAGTTCACCGCGCGTGACCTGGGCGCACGACAACTGCTCGAGCAACTGCAAAGCCTTCTGGAGAATTTATTTGAAGCCAGAAGCTCGCCTTCGGTCGCTTAATACGTCGAAAGAGCGGTGCGGCTGTCGGTTGTCGGTGATCGGTGGCTGGTGATCAGTTAAAAATCAATATGTAGCAATCAGTCATTCCAATCCCGCTACTCGTCACAGATAACGGGTTACTGACAACCGATCGCCGACCACCGGCCACCGACGCCACCGACAACCGACTACCGATCGTGTGTTACCGTAAACATCCGGAGCGAGAATGAGAACAACCCTGGCGGTTTTATCTTTTGTGCTGCTTCTTACCTCGAATTCACCTGCTCGTCCAGCTGCTTCCGGCAGCTCCGCCGCATTTGGTTCACTGCTGGACCAGTTTCTCGATTTCTATTACCCGCTGCACCCGAGCGCGGCGACCGCCGCCGGCTTCCATCAATTCGATACCAAGCTGGAGGACTTTACCGCCGCCGGACAGGAAGAGGTGGCGCGAGGGCTGAAAAACTATCTGGCGAAATTCCAAGCTTTGGACGGTTCCAAACTGCCGCCGGATACAGCCGCCGATCTTGGCTGGATGATCGCGAACATTCGCGGCGAATTGCTCGAAATCGAGGACATTCAGCCTTGGCGAAAGGACCCGGAAGTTTACAGCGGCACCGCGACCAACAGCATTTTTATCGTGATGAAGCGGAATTTTGCTCCGTCTGAGGCTCGCCTGCGTTCGGTGATTGCGCGCGAGCGGCAGATTCCCAAGGCGCTGGCGGCAGCGCGCCAGAACCTGCAGAACCCTCCGAAAATTTACGTTGAGATCGCGCTGGAGCAGCTTCCCGACGAGGCGGATTTTTACCGCAAAGACGTTCCTGAAGCTTTCTCCGCCGTCAAAGATCCCCGCCTGCTCGCCGAGTTCAAAGCCGCGAATGACGCAGTGATTGAGGCCTTCGGCAGCTATCAAAAATATTTGCAGGATTCAGTTCTGCCGCACGCCGACGGCGATTTCCGTATTGGCGCTGAGAACTATCGCAAGAAGCTGCTCTATGACGAGATGGTGGACATTCCGCTCGATCGCCTTCTCGAAATCGGATACGCCGACCTGCATCGTAACCAGCAGGCGATGAAGGAAGTCGCCGCGAAGATCGATCCCAACAAACCAGTGCAGGAAGTACTGGCCGGAATTCAGAAGAAGCATCCCGCGCCGGACCAGCTGATGCAGTCTTTCCGCGACACCTTCAAAGGACTGCGCGATTTCATCAACGAGAAAAAGATCGTGACGATTCCCGCCGGGCCACCGCCCATCCTTGAAGACACGCCGCCGTTCATGCGGGCAACAACCTCGGCGTCCATGGACACGCCGGGCGCCTTCGAAAGTAAAGCTCGCGAGGCGTTCTTCAATGTGACCACACCCGATCCCAAGTGGCCTGCTGACCGCACCGAGCAATGGATGGAGTCGTTCAACAACAGCATGATTCCGGGAACGGCGATCCATGAGGTTTACCCCGGCCACTATCTGCAGTTCTTGTGGATCAATCAGTCGCCGTCCAAAGTCCGCAAGCTGTTCTTCTGTGGCAGTAATGCCGAAGGCTGGGCGCACTACGACGAGCAGATGATGCTCGATGAAGGTTATGGCAATGGCGATCCCGTGCTGCGCATGGGGCAACTGGAAGACGCGCTACTACGGAATGCCCGCTACATCGTCGGCATCCAGATGCACACCGGCAACATGACGATTGACCAGGCAAAAGAATTTTTCATCAACGAAGGCTATCAACTGCCTCCGGTGGCCGACGTTGAAACCAAACGCGGCACCGGCGACCCCACCTACTTGGTTTACACTCTCGGCAAGCTGCAAATCCTGAAATTGCGGGAGGATTATCGTAAAAAGCGTGGCAGCGATTTCACCCTGCTCGATTTTCACGATAAATTCATGCAGCAGGGCGGCGTTCCGCTGAAAATTATCCGCAAGGCCATGCTCGGCGACGACAGCCCGACGCTCTGACCGAAATCTGCATCGAAAGCAGTTCGGTTTTTCGAGACGACCATGATGAAAGTGTGCAAGGCGGTATTCCCTGCCGCAGGACTGGGTACGCGCTTCCTGCCTGCCACCAAGGCACAGCCCAAAGAGATGCTGCCGCTGGTGGATAAACCCATCATTCAGTACGGCGTGGAAGAGGCGCTGGCCGCCGGCTGCAATCAGATCATCATTGTGACCGGCCGCGGCAAAACTGCGATCGAAGACCATTTTGATCACAGTTATGAACTGGAGCGCATCCTCGAAGAAAAGGGTAAGAAGGACCTTCTCAAGGTTGTCCGCCAGATCTCTGATCTGATCCACGTCGCCTACGTGCGGCAAAAGGAGGCGCTCGGCCTGGGCCACGCCGTCCTCACCGCCCGCGAACTGGTCGGCAAGGAGCCCTTCGCAGTGTTGCTTGCAGATGACGTGATCGACGCCGAGGAACCGGTACTCAAGCAGATGATGCGGGTCTTCGATGAGAAGCAGTGCTCGGTGATTGCTACCCAAGTTGTGGAAGGCCCCGCGATTTCAGCTTACGGCGTAATTGACGCGAAGCCGGTGGATGGAAACGAGCGCCTGTTTGAAGTGCATAACATGGTCGAGAAGCCCGCGCTGAAGGACGCGCCTTCGAACCTGGCGATTATAGGGCGTTACATTTTGACGCCCACGGTCTTTGACGTCCTCACGGAAATTCAGGCCGGAGCCGGCGGAGAATTACAGCTCACCGATGCGCTGAAGCTCCTGCTCAAGCAGGAGAAGATGTACGCCTACGTCTACGAAGGCAAGCGCCACGATACCGGGGACAAACTGGGTTTCCTCAAAGCGACCGTGGAGTTCGCGTTGAAGCGCGAAGACCTCGGCGGGCCGATGAAGGAATATCTGCGGGGATTGAAGCTGGATTAGCGATGCTCGTGTGGCATGGGCGGCTCGCCCGTGCAATCAGCCTGCGGCCCTCAACTTCCGCGATTTCTCCTCTACTCCGGCTGCCAGCTTTTCCTTATGCGCGTCGAGTTTTTTGGCGACCTCCGCATCCGCAACACCGATGATCTGCGCGGCCAGAATTCCTGCGTTGGTCGCGCCGGGTTTGCCGATCGCAACTGTCGCGACCGGAATTCCCGCAGGCATCTGAACGGTCGAGAGCAGCGAATCCATTCCATTGAGTGATGTCGCAGGAATCGGCACGCCGATCACGGGCAGAGTTGTGTGCGCCGCAATCACTCCGGCAAGATGCGCGGCCCCACCGGCGCCGGCAATGATCACGCGAATGCCGCGCCCAGCGGCCCGGCGCGCATATTCTGCCGTGCGATCCGGCGAGCGGTGCGCTGAGGTGACGTCGATTTCGTACCCGATCCCGAAACCATCCAGCGCCTTGCCGGCCTCGCGCATGATCTCAAGGTCAGAGTCGCTGCCCATTACGATTGAAACCAGAGGTTTGTTCATTCATTCTCCAAAATCAAAAGCTTTTAACCGCAGAGATCGCCGAGTTCGCCGAGAAAACATTAGATCTTGTCATGTGGTCGCCTGCGTGTTGGCTATTTTTTTGCCGTAGTCAACGCCCTTGCCGCAATGTCTTTCCGGTAGTGGGCGCCATCGAAGCGAATTTTCTCGACCGCCTCGTACGCACGCGATACCGCTGTGCCGAGGTCAGCCGCTCGTGCGCTTACGCCAAGCACGCGCCCTCCCGATGTATAAAACCCACCATCGCGAGCGCTTGTGCCGGCGTGAAACACCTTCACGCCCTCGACTCGGTCCGCCTCTTCGATGCCGGTGATCCTCTTGCCGACCGCAATCGTCCCGGGATATCCGCCCGAGGCCATCACCACGCAGACCGCCGCATCCTGCGACCAGCGAAAATCGCCATCGCTGACGCGGCCTTCGATGGACGCCTCAAAAGCCTCCACCAGATCGCTCTCCATGCGCATGAGGATGGGCTGGGTTTCGGGATCGCCGAAGCGGCAGTTGAATTCGAGCACCTGCGGGCCGCGCGCGGTCATCATCAGCCCGCAATACAGAATGCCCTTGTATTCCATGCCTTCGGCCTTCATGCCGGCGATCGTCGGCCGCGCCACATGCTGCAGCAGCCAGTTGGTCATCTGGTCGTCAAGCAATGCGGGGTAGGAATACGCGCCCATGCCGCCGGTGTTGGGGCCCGTGTCGCCGTCACCCACGCGTTTGTGGTCCTGGGCGGCAACCAGCGGCGCGACCCGCTCGCCATCGCTGAGCACCAGGAAGGAAAGCTCGTCGCCCTGCAGGCACTCTTCGATCACCACCCGCGCGCCCGCTTCGCCAACCATCTTTCCAGAAAGCATTTCGCCCGCTGCGGTCGCGGCTTCGTCTTTGGTTTTGCAGATAACAACGCCCTTGCCCGCAGCCAATCCGTCGGCTTTGACCACCACCGGCGCGCTGAAGCGAGAGAGTTCGTCCTTGACTTCGGAGTTTGAGGTGCAGATGGCGTAATGAGCGGTGGGAATGTGGTGCCGTTGCAGAAATTGTTTTGCGAAGGCCTTGCTCGATTCAAGCTGCGCAGCCGCTTTGGTCGGACCGAAAACCGGCCAGCCACGACGTGTGAATTCGTCTACGACTCCCAACTGGAGCGGCAACTCCGGGCCCACGACCGTCAAGTCGGGTTTAACCTGGGCGGCGGCGGCCACCAGGGACTCCAAACTCTTTTGATCAGCGGGAATGCACTCCGCCTCCTGCGCAATGCCGCCGTTCCCAGGCGCGCAGCACACCGCCGAAACCCGAGGCGATTGCCGCAGCTTCCATACCAGCGCATGCTCACGACCGCCGCTTCCAATGACCAGGACTTTCATGCCGGAGAAACAAGGTTAGGGGCAAGGCGAAATCTGTGTCAAACCGGAGCTGGGAAGAGAGAACTGACACCCCTTAGAGCGCCCCGTAACTAAAATGTAAACTTTGTGCTGCGCTGATGGCGGCGCTGGCGTTGACGGGAAATTTCTTCGAGGAATTACGTTGCAGGGTTGCGTCTTCCGTTCCGCTTTTTGTCAAGGAGTACTGCTGCCTGACCATCACAAATAGTTCAAGAGCAATGGAGTACGAAAGGTCAACCCGCCATCGCCACTTTCTGTGATGTCGGGCTCTCGAGTCGCAGGTGTGACCGCACGAGCCACTGCCTAACTTCGGCTTCCTTAAAAGATGTCCCGGCCAGCCCGATGTGGCCGTCAGGGCGTAAGAGGTAGTACGAAGGAGTCGTGATTGACGCTGCCGCGAGCGCAAGGTCATTCTCGTTATCCGATGGAATTGCTAGAACCTGCACCATGTCGCCGAGCTGGAGGCTTTCGGCAAGAGGCGCCGGCTGTCCAAATACAAGCAGATTGAAACGCGTGTCGTCGAGCTTCTGGAACAGGTCCTCGCGTGGACCCTGTACATGGAATTTCAATCGGAGCCAGGGAAAGCGGTCGCCTGCCTGCGGAGCGTTCTCAGGCACCGCCCCTAAATTCTGTGAGAGCGAACTCTCGCGGTAGCGGATGCCGATCTGAGAGAGCGTTTGAAACGCTGCTTTCTTTACCCGCCTGCGCTTCATGGCGAAGGCTGCCAGGCGCGGAACTATTTTGGTGCGAATCATTCCGGCAAACCAATTCTCTGAAACCACAACCCGAAACGCCCGGTCGGTTGTCGCGAGTAGTTTCTGCGCGAACGGACGGCGCTCAGTCTCATAAGTGTCGAGTAGGGAGTCGTCCGCACGATTTGAGACGACCAGAGCCAGTTTCCATGCCAGGTTGTACGCGTCCTGAAGCCCAGTATTCATGCCCTGCCCGCCCATCGGACTGTGGACGTGTGCGGCGTCACCCAGGACGAAACAGCGGCGGTCACGAAAGCGCACCGTGCAGCGATGATGAATGCGGTAAGTCGAGAACCAATGACACCCCGTGAAAGACAGCCCGGCCGCGCCCACGTCGAGGAGTGTGGGCATCAGATCGTCGAAGGTGACGTCATCTTTCCCAAACAGGTGTTTCGGCAGGATGCCGATCACACGCCACCGATTGTCTCCCTTCATCGGGAAGTACAGGTGAAAGCCGCTGCGCCATAGGAAGACGTTCAACTCATCTGGAACCATAGGGCCGACCGCCTCAGTGTCAGCCACGAAGAACGAGTGTTCGTAGGGTGCTCCCGGGAAGGCAATACCGTTGAGCTCGCGTACCGCACTGTGCGCACCATCGCAGCCCGCGGCGTACTTCGCAGTTATCGTTTGAGTGCTGCCATTCGGATCTTTGATTGTGGCGATCACATGGTCCGCTTGCTGATCAATCGCGGTCAGCTCCGTGTTCCACTGCACCGCGAGTCCCCACTGCGCAAGGTGCTCGCCCATGATGCGTTCGTTGTCATCCTGGCCCAGCATCAAGACGTACGGAAAAGGACTCATTTCCTTTCCCATTTCATCAAGCGGGATACGCGCCCTCAACCGCCCCCCGGCCCACATATTCGCGCCGTAGCCGGGACGCCCCAGCTCGATTGCGCGCTCGGCAAGACCGAGTTGTGAATAGATCTCGAGTGTTCGGGCGTGTACCGCCATCGCTCTAGATTGCTGAGCCGGGCCGCTATGACGATCGATGATCATCGTACGAACACCCCGTCGGCCGAGTTGATTGGCTAGCATCAGGCCAGTTGGGCCGGCTCCAACTATGAGAACATCGGTCATCATCTGAGCCTCCTCGATAGCTCGATTTTGGCACGCTGACTTTGGGATCACCAACTTTAGATCACTCCAGTTCAAAAGGAACAAACTGGTAAGCACCGTCTCGCTCAACCCGTAGCACAGCGGAATCGCCGGCTCTAAGTTTCAGAAGTTCAGATCGCAATCCCGCGGCGTTATTGATGTCCACCCCGTTGAATGCTTGAATCACATCTCCGGCATTGAGATCGGTATCGACCTGGGGAGCGTAATCAACTCTTCCTACGACGATGACTCCGCTCGAGGAACGCACTTTGGGGTAATTGTTTTCCAGAGCTTTATTAAGGTCCACAACAAAGATCCCCAGTGGCGAAATGAGGCTTTCCTGAGGGTCGATAAGGTCAGTAAGGCTGTCAACTCCAGCCGGTGCGTCCACCGGTTGTATGGTCAGGGTCACCGGGCCGGAGTCACGCTGAACGCTCATCGTGATCGGCTGGTCGTGGGGATGAACGTACAAACGGGCGGTAAACCGGGGCAGCGAGTCGATGACGACGTTATCAATCGTGAGTACAATATCGCGCGGCTGCAAACCCGCTTTGTCTGCCGGTCCCCCCGGCATTACGTCGGAGATAACGACTCCCCAGTCGCGCGTCAGCTTAAGTCCTGATTGCAGGATCGGATTGATAGTCTGCGCGTTGGCGCCTATCAGATTGCGCCGAACATAGCCGTGCTCTTTTAACTCCTGATAAACAAAGCGAACCGTGGGCTGTGGGATCGCAAACCCCAGCCCCTCACTTCCCCCGCTTTTGGAGTAAATGAAGGTATTAATTCCTACTAGATTGCCATCACGATCAACCAGCGCACCGCCGCTATTGCCAGGATTAATTGGTGCATCCGTCTGCACATAGATCATGGGACGATCCGGCTCCGTCTGGCGGCCGGGAGCGCTGACGATTCCCATCGTGACCGTATGCTCCAGCCCCTCGGGTGAACCGATCGCCAACACTGTCTGACCAAGGTGGACACCGAACTCTTCTTTCAACGGCAAATACGCGAGATTCTTCTCTTCAATTTTGAGCAAAGCAAGATCAGTGAATGAATTGCTGCCGACCAGTTTCGCCTCATAGGCTTTCGGCCGCTGAAGGAAACTCGTCTGTTGAGGAATAAGCTCGGTACCAACCCGGCTGAGCACGACGCGTATTCGCTGGGCGCCCGCGACTACGTGGCCGTTCGTCATGACGTATCCGTCGGAACTGACGACCACGCCTGATCCGATTCCGCGCTGATGTTCGAGCACTCCTTCGGCGCGACGACGTGATGAGCCAAGCCCCGAAACAAATATCTGAACCACAGCAGGACTAACCCGTTGCGCCACATCCTGAATGGAGGAATCGAAATCGCGCAGAACAAGATTGGCGGGCTCCGCCTTCGCTGGCGTCTTACGAGCGCTCGCAGACGATTGTGCCGCTGATAGAGCAGGCGAAAGGCACAGAATCAAGCTCAGTCGAGATAACCGACTCACATTCATGTTACTTCCCTCTTTTCTATTTTTCCCGATCCTTGGCGAAGCGCTCGATCAGCTTCTACAACAATCATCGGGCTTAAATCAACAACCGACAGGTACTGTTTGTTTCTTCCCTTATACCGTCGTTTGAAAATTTCGGTGTAGGCCCACACCGGGTTGGACGCGACAACGCGAACCTTCACGGGTTCGCTGTCCGGTTCGGGGCGGTACGTGCTTTCGTAAAGGCGAACCGGAAGGAGTTTGTCGGCGGGTTCGGCCGCGATGCGTTTCATAGGTGGGAAAATATGTGAGGCCGCCCTGAGGAGTTCACCAGGTTTTGCCGGGACGGCCTCAACTCCTCGATTTTGCGATCATTGTACGGCTTAGGCAGGCGAAACATTTGACATTTTCTGACGCCTGGCATCGGCTGAACATTGCGGCATGTTTGGAGCTATCCAACTGGATGCTCTCATCGCTAAGCCTCGTCAGTGTCAAGAACGAGGATGGGCTGCGCGGCAGTTTACAAATCATTGCAAACAACGTGCGTCGATCATATGCTCTAGAACAGAAGCATTATTGGTGCGTTTTGATGAACCATCAACGCCAGCGCCGCCATCAGCACAGCACAAAGCTTACATTTTGGTTACGGGGCGCTCTAAGGGGTGTCAGTTCTCTCTTCCCGTCAAACCGGAGCTTCGAATATCAGGTTAAGACTTGCTTTCCACTGGTACGGAGACACGGGTGGCCGCACGATATAATTCACAAACATTATGGCTACGTCGAGCCGCCATCAATGCCTGATCTATGAAGGCTCCCCTTCACGCAATCTGCCGGCTCTGGTTGCGACGATCAAGCAGAAGCTGAAAGAAAACCATCGCTGCTTATATCTGGATAGCCCCTCCCATGGTCGCGGGCATACGATCGTATCTTGCAGCGGCTGGTGTGGACGTAGTCTCAGAAATGGATAAATCAAACCTGGTGCTGTCATCGGCCCAGGCCCACCTGGTTGGCGGCCGGTTCGATGTGGAAATGATGATGCAAACCTTGCAGCATGCCGTAGCAGAAGCTTTGCGGGATGGATGTGACGGGTTGTGGGCTTCCGGAGATATGACTTGGGAGTTTGGGCCTAAGAGCGATTTTTCGAAGCTGCTTGAATACGAGTGGGCCCTCGAAGAATTCATCCGTACGCATACGGGTTTGAGCGGTATCTGCCTCTACCACGCCGACACTCTGCCTCGCGAGGCGCTCCGGCAGGGTCTTCTGACTCACCAATGCCTCTTCATGAACGAAACCCTGTCGAAGATCAATCCTCATTACAGCCCGCAAAGAGCAGGACTGGATGGCGCGGCCAATGAATCAGAATTGGACTGGACCCTCGATCGCCTCTTCCAATCCGCGGAAATTAACTAGCGGCGAACCTATAGCCCACTTGCGCTAGACCGGTTCTCGCGCCTGGCATTTATGTTCCGTCATGTGCTGGCGGAGGGCGCCAAATGAGCGTTCTTTCTCTCCCACAGTGAGTTCCAACTCCCTCTCGAGCCGTTGACAGCGGGAAAATCACCGGCCCGGAACAGCTCAAGGTGCAGGGTAGTCAACTGGGCGAGGTTCCCCAAACGCTTTCTACCACTATGACAAGGCGGTCGTATTCGGAACAGCTCGACATGATCTCAAACCGTACTTGTGATGCGTGCCGACGGATACGGTTTGGAATGGATGTTTACCAAAGATACAAAGAAAACAGTCGGTGCCATAAATGGGTCGGCTTGGCGGAAGGACGCGCCGCGCTGATGAGTCAGTTATCGCGCCGGTAGAGAAGATCGCGCATGGCCGTCCTGCGGGCAGCGTTGAGTTCCGAATCCGCCTGCGGCTTCTTGCTTCCGCCGGCGTCAGAGGATGATTGGGATTCGCTTTCGGTGCAGTCGGGGCAACGATTGGCAAACCCCGGCTTATCGGGCTTGAGCTCGAACTCCTCAGAACAAATGCTGCAGATTCTGATCGGGAATGCCATGGCGTAATCCTGATTACCCGATGATAGATGACGCCTGGGGCTCTTCAGCACGTTGGCTGCTCGGTATCGCTGTCAGGATGTCTGGCCGCGCGGCAAGCGTAGCTCCCCAACAAACTTCAGAGCAGTGACGCCAGCAGCTGGTGCTCGTCCAGAATCTGCGTCAGTTGATCGAGAAGCGCCGTCAGTCTCTCCGGATTCGCTTCTTCAGCAACCGCCCTGCACAATTCACGCACACTGATAATAAAGCTGGATTCCATTTTTATTTCCCCCAAGTGGCGCGTGATCTAACGTTCATAATCTTTGGAACACCGCGGCCCCGCGAACAGTTGCTCTCTGCTTGAGATTCCGATGTGCAGAAAAAAGTTCATGAAAACGGGTAATTTCTCATCCTGAATCCTCCTACAAATAAAGCGGTACTCGAACTGAAACTCCGCCAGCACGTTTCAGTAAGATATGTTCAAGGCAATGCGCGACTCGTCGGCAATTCCAGCTGACAACACGGCTAAGGCGATTACCCAACAGGTTTCCTTGGAGGGCATTCATGGCACCATCTCCGTGCCGCCGCCGAGGGCGCATTTCTGGCGGCAGTGGCGTGCATTTATCGGGCCAGCGATCCTGGTCAGCGTTGGCTATATGGATCCCGGCAACTGGGGTACGGACCTCGCAGCCGGGGCGCAGTACAAATATGGATTGCTGTGGGTGGTCGGGCTGGCCAGCCTGATGGCCATCTTCATGCAGGTGATGTCTGCCCGCCTGGGCGTGGTCACTGGCAAAGACCTGGCGCAGTGCTGCCGCGACTGGTATCCCGGCTGGACGCGCTGGCCGAACTGGCTACTGTGTGAGCTGGCGATTGGAGCGTGTGACCTAGCCGAGGTGCTCGGCAGCGCGGTTGCCCTGAATCTGATGTTCCACATCCCGCTGCTTTGGGCGGTGATCATCACCGGCGTGGACGTTTTACTCCTGCTCGCTTTGCAGCGCTTTGGCATGCGCACGATCGAGGCGGTGGTTTTACTGCTGATCGCCACCATCGCGCTTTGCTACTGGCTGGAAATTTTCGTGCTCCCGCAGACGCAGCCCAACTTCCTTGAGATGGGCCGGTCGTTCCTCACACCGGGTTTTCGGCAGACGGGAATGATCTATGTGGCGATCGGGATCATTGGCGCGACGGTGATGCCGCACAATCTGTACCTGCATTCGGCCCTGGTGCAAAGTAGAAAGCTGCAGAAGGACGAAGCGTCAATCCGAAGCGCGATTCGCTTCAACACGATAGACTCGATCAC
>JBKPSP010000046.1:0-6807 GCA_046735175.1 Acidobacteriota bacterium | reverse complement strand
AAGCAACCGTGAGCATGGGACTGGTCTCCGATTGCAGCGCGCCTAATGCAACATGGGCGACCAGCAACGCGTATGCGATGTACACCATCATGTGCAGGCGTTTCCATGTCGGCGCTGACAGGTTTCGCAGCCAGAAGTCATGGCTGGTAGCAGCCATGAGGAACAGAACGATTAGGGCGAAAAAACCGAGGGCCTGAAACGGAAACTGGGCAACGCTTCCGTACCGCGGGTTGCTGATAAACAAGCTAAGCAGCGGGGTCACCGTTCCGAGTGCGTGGAACTGAAACAATGCGAAGCCGCCATGTGCGAGTCCCATCAAGAACGTCGTGACGCCGAGGTGCCGGCGGTTGTAGAGCAACGGCAGGAACCGCCGATCCAGTCTGGCCAGCGGCCCGATACACAGAACAACGTGCAAGAGCAGGAATGCCGCGGTTCCGAATGCGCGAATCAGCAACGTTTCAACGGTCGCCGTCGGATTCCGCCATGCGCCGATTCCGACAAAAATTGCGATGTAAGCGACAAGAAGAGACACCACTACAAGGTCATAGAATTTCTTTTGCCGGTTCCAACTGATGGCGCGGTATTCGGTGCTCATGGCAATCCCTCGACCCGCGCGCTATCGACGATTTCACGGTGGGCGAGGCTGTACAGAATCAGGGAACCTCGTTGAGTTCCAGTCGGCAGTGAATAAGACTTGGCTTGACGAATCGGCCCGAGCAAATGAGCACCGGTCAGATCTGGCGAGCTTGTGTCGGATTGCACGCTCCAATAGAGGAGCAGGTCAGGTTCGTGCAGATCGCGCAGCGGTATCAAGGTGAACCGTACTGCACTATTCTTCACATCTGAATAGAACTCGGTGGAGAATGTCTGCTTTCCCCAGGCAGCGGTTGTTTGATTCAGCCGCGCATGGGCTTGCTGCGTAGGCAGTGTGTCAATCCTTGCGGACACAACACGCGGTCGCGCCTTCAGGGCGATGCCCAATATCACCGGCAGAACTCCCGCGAGGCCAATGAATGTCCGTCGATGCACGGTTCTGAGAGGCTGAATCATCCGGAAATCCTGTGCGCATTCTTTTCGATCGGAGGCTCCGCAACCCCTCGACTCCACCTTGCCAGGAGCATGGGCCAGAACGCCGCAACCCCCGGGATAATCAGCAATCGGAAGCCAACGCTCGAACCGCGTGCTTCTGAGTCAAGCTTCTGAACGCCCAGCGACACAAAAACTGCTGCAAAAACCAGCCCTATGAGGGCATATGACTCGAAGAGAACGACGAATACTCTTGCGCAGAACTCAAATGTCGCCATAGACCGGAATCGTTGCTCCGTTGATGTCTGTTGCCGCGTCGCTCGCCAGCCAGACTGCGAGGCTCGCGACATTCGCCGGCCGCACCCATTTGGAAAAATCTGCGCCAGGCATCGCCATACGATTGGCAGGAGTATCCATCGTTCCCGGCAAAATCACATTGGCAGTCATGGCGGCGTCGCGGTTCTCAGCAGCAACAGTCTTAACCAGTGAAACCATGGCCGCCTTCGACGCGCTGTATGCGCCAACGCCTGCCCCGGGCTCGACAGCTGCCCGGCTCCCGATCGCGATGATGCGACCACGACCACTCTTTCGTAAGTGAGGGATGCTGGCACGCAAAACGTGCACAAAAGAATTCACGTTCAGATCGAACATGCGCTGAAACGTCGCATCGTCGGTATCTGCGACTGACTGACCACCGGCGAAGCCGCCAACCGTGTGTGCCAGAACATCGAGTTTCCCGAATCGAGTAAGAACGCCCTCTACCAGGGCTCTCGCGCCGGCTTCGGTCGAGATCTCCGCAGGAAAGGCAGTGAAATCTGCACTCGTGAAATCGGATTGTTGAATTTTCCTGGAGGTGCCAATGACTGTCGCTCCAGCATCGAGGAATGCTTGGGTAACGTAGGTGCCTAATCCGCCGCTCGCACCTGTTACCAGTACAACTTGTCCTTTCACTTCATGCTCCTTGCGTTATTCGATTGAGATTCCACGTTGCCCCAAAAGGTGACGCCTACATATAAACGAGTAACAGAACATTCCCTGCCTTGTCACCAAATGCAAACCAGCGCATCGGATGGGCAGTTCTCGCTGGGGTGAAGCTCATGAACCCTTCCCGTCCGTTATTTATCCCGGTGATCCTTGGCACAGTACGCTCTGGTCGAATGAGCGAGCGTGCTGCGCGCCTCATGACCGAGGAAATCGGGAAGCGGACCAGCGTCGAGACGGAGCTCATCGACATTGCGAAGCTGCCGTTACCTACGCATGATGCCGGCGAAGCTATTAAGCACGCAGAGTTTGCGGGCAAAATGGAACGCGCCGACGCACTTGTGATCGTGTCGCCGGAATACAACCACGGGTACTGCGGCTTGCTGAAGCATGTTCTGGACAGTTGCCTGAAAGAGTACATTCACAAAGCCGTGGGAATCGTCGGCGTTTCTGCGGGCCCGTTCGGCGGCAGCCGCGTCATTCAGAACCTGCTTCCTGTCATGCGGGAACTGGGCCTGGTAACAATCTTCTGGGATGTCAATTTTTCGAGCGTACAGGCGGCATTTTCACAGGATGGGTCGTTGCTGGATTCGTCTTACATTCGTCGCATCGACAAGTTCCTGAAAGAACTGATCTGGATGGCCAGAACCTTGCGCTACGGTCGTGAGCAAGTCACTCAGGAGTGAGGGAGGTTGAAGACGGTGGCCTCGACCAAAATGAAATGCCCAAAATGTGGCGCCGACATGAACTTTCATGCACAAAAGATTGTTCACGGACTGACCAGCGACAGCGCGGAATCGGAAGAAGATTCTTCCAATACAGCTCTGCTGGAGTTTCATGCGTGCCCCAATTGCGGTGCTGCAGCTTCGCGGGAAATCGCGGTGTAATCAGTGCGCTATCGGGTCAAGCCGCGGTTGCGGAACTGATCATTCGAAGATTCCGCCTTCGCCACAATCAAAAATCCCACACCGTTGGTCTGAATCCATGCTGCGCATGTACAAAATCATGAAAGCCAGACCGGAAGATATTTCCTCGCTGCCCGCGATAGAGCTGGCCGCGGCCAAACTCCTTTTGGGCTATGCACCCAAGAAGGTCCTCGAGGAGACCACGAGCCAAGATGAACTGCACCATGCGCAAAGACTCGGGTTGCTATGGCTGGCGGTTCACGAGGATCGTCCTGTAGGTTTTGCTCACGTAAAACTTATCGAAGCAAACGCCGTTCACTTGCAGGAAATCGACGTCCATCCTGAACACGGACGCCGCGGTCTAGGCACCAAGCTGATCAGAGAAGTTTGCAGCTGGGCTGCTAATACGGGGTTCAGTTCAATCACGCTGACCACTTTTCGAACAGTGCCCTGGAATATGCCCTGGTACCTACGACTCGGATTCGAAGCCGTTTCGCCAGACGAACTTGGCCCCGCGTTACTTTCAATCCTCCGGGAAGAAGAACTCCGAGGTCTTGATCCTGAGACTAGAGTGGCAATGCGGCGCTCCAGTGATCGGATATCTCAACCCATTGTTGTTTAATCCAGACGGCAACACAATCTTCGTCTAATACATTTGACAAGCTGTTGACATGAGCTCGTAACTTTCACCGCTTACCAACATCTCCTCTGCGCACCACAAATCCAACAAATCATGCAATCAGGAGACAAAGTGGTCAATATCAGTCGAATCGTATTGATGTTAGCGTTGGCAATTTCGGTGGCCTTGCCAATTCGAAGCAATGCTCAAACAAACGAAGCTGCAGGTGCGGTGTTCGTAATGACGAATGCTGCGGAGAAAAATGAAATCATCGCTTATCAAAGAAATACCGATGGCTCGCTGGGAAGGAGTAGGCGTTTCTCAACTGGCGGACGCGGGAGTGGCGGCACGATCGATCCACTGGCATCCCAGGGATCGCTTACGCTCACTGACGATCGTTCGTTCTTACTCGCGGTAAACGCCGGCAGCGGTGAAATTTCGGTATTTCGAGTTCATCAGGCTGGGCTCGAACTCGTGGAGGTCGCTCCTTGCGGTGGCAGCGAGCCTGTTGCTGTTGCCCAACGCGGAAATCTCGTGTACGTCGTCAATGCCGGCGGAGCCAGCAACGTCGTTGGCTTTCATTTAGGTCGCAACGGCAAGCTCCAGCGAATCTCCAATGCAATTGCATTTCTCACGACTGCGAACTCGGGAGCGGCATCACTTTCATTTACCCCCGATGGAACAACCCTGCTTGTCACAGAAAAGGTGACGAACAGAATCGATGCATTCCGGGTCCGGGTGGACGGAACCCTTGGTCCCATAGTGGCAAATCCAGCAGTCGGACCAGGTACATTCGCGGTATCGTTTGCTCCCAACGGCGCCGCACTGGTTGCTGAGACCGGACCCGCAGGTGGAAGCAACGCTTCCGCCATTTCTTCCTACGTGGTGCTTCCCGATCTCACACTTTCAGCCCTGAGCTCGAGCGTTCCGACTTTCGGAGCGGCAACCTGCTGGCTGGCCGTTACTCCAAATGGACGCTTTGTGTACACGTCGAACGCGGGATCGTCCACCATATCCGGGTTCGCTATTGGCACCAACGGGGCACTGAGTCCTTTAGGGAGTACGATTGTCGCCACGCTTCCCGCAGGCAGTACGAATCTTGACATCGCGATCACTCCCGATGGCAAGTTCCTCTACAGCCTCGATTCGGGAACAGGCGCCGTGAGCATCTTTGGTATTGCGGACAATGGACAATTGACGGCGCTGCGAGAGGTCCCCAGCTTTCACGCAGCTGCCGGAGCCAACGGAATAGCTGCCAATTGACGCGGTGTGGTTGCGGCCATGCGGGCCACGACTGACGCGCATCTAAACCGATGGCGACGTTTCGCATGTCGCCATCGCAAACTTGTAGAGAGGCATCTTGCGTTTGTGGGACGAGACGCAGGCAGAGCTTTATCTCTCGCAACACCTGACAACAGCTTGGGTGCGTCAGGCTGTGATGTTTGGACACTTGCGCGCATTGCTGGGCACAGCTCCATTGCAATGTCCTCGCGGTATGTCCATCCCTCAGCAGAGAAGGTGCTTGATGCGCTGGCGTTCTTGGGTGGGCACAATATTGGGCACAGCGGCGAAGCGCAGCCCAAAAATGACATGCCGCCGATTCGGGTATCTACAGTAGCAGCAATGGCTTAGTTGGTGGGCAGTGCAGGACTCGAACCTGCGACCTCCTGCTTGTAAGGCAGGTATCAATCCCAGCTAACAAGTAGTCCTTGCCTGACTCTTAATAGCCTGGCCGCCTCTCTCAGGGTGAGTGATCTGCTTGCGCGTTGTTCATGCTCAGCTCTCGTATGAATTGAAGGATTTGTCTGGCCGTTCGGAGGAGTCACAGCTAGCTGAAACATCGGCGGTCAGGACGGCCGGTCATGCCAGAAGCGCTCCTGATGTCCGTAGGAAGTCCCTTCTACTCGAGACTCTGGATCTTTTCATAATGGCATCAGTGAGCGCCCCTGAGTTTATGCCGTTCGCTTATGAGCTGTCGAGCATCGACGCAAAAGGCACACTGATTCACCGGAATCGGCTGACCACAGTGGTTTACGAACGTCATGCTGCTGCGTCCTACTTATTATTTTATTGATTTGACTCAACCGTGCCGGGAGGCTCTTGAGCAAATCGAGAATCACCAACGCCGACGAGACTGCCTGCGGAACAAGAGCTAAGCTGGCGCCGGGCTGTCTTCCCAACGCACTGTGACGGATCATGGTGAGTAGGCATAATTCCACCCGATCCTGAGGTTTCAACTGTACTGCGGGTCGAGAGTTCAGGTGTTATTTTCATCTCGGAGCGGCTCATGCGAGATCACGTTCTGATGCTAGCTCGAAGACTTTTTGAAACCGATGATATTGATGAGGCTCGCGGCATCGCGAGTGAATTGCAACGACTGGTTCGGGAGCGTGTCGAAGAACTTGGATTGAAGCTCTACTGGCGCAAGGTGCGTGCTGCGGGTGAGAGCCACCCGTCTAAGGTTATTGAAATGCCGCGCAAAACCAAATTCTGACCGCCAACGAATTGCTGGCGTCCGTTTTTTTCAATTAGACGCTTGTTAACTAGAAAACCTACTTACAACTCATTTGGTGTTTGGAAATGTCGGCCTTCACGACGCCGTTCTTGTCAATCACGACATGGAGGGTTGCGCGATCGACCATATCGGGAGTCGGTCCCTGCGAGACGAGTTTGATCTTCGTGCTCATAAACTGCTCCTGTGCCATCCCCCTCGTGTTTGTCTCGTTATGGATGCCCTCTTTCGCCACATAGTAAGCACCGCTGTGCTGGCCGTATCCGCTTAGGCGAATCGTGGCATTCAATGAAGTGTGCGTATTCCCGTTGGGGGCAGTGTTGAACGTTGTTTCCTGATGGAGCGTGCCATTCAGCAACCTGTTGCCCCGTACCCAACACGAGGATGATGAGCTCCGGGATGACATTCAAGTAGCAGCTGGCGATTTGTTCACCGAGGATGCCAAGTCCCTCGAGGCCGACGAGGCGTGCATGATTTTCTTGGAATGAGAAGACGGTTAACTGAACGTGCGTCGAACCGTGCCGACCATTTCTCTTAACCTTCCGATGGGCGGCGTCAGCCGCTAAATCATCTGGTCAGAATTGATTTTTGATTTTCCTATAGTGCCAGGCTGGGAAACTTTGCCGAGCGAAATTGCAAGCATATTGTCTGGAACAGGAATCCAGATTGCATTCGATTGGGCTTGAACGGGTTCGGTGTGCGAACAACCTGTGAGCGTAGTACATACGAACAGGGCCACACCGGCAATTAAGCGAGCCGGCCTC
>JBKPSP010000045.1:0-10592 GCA_046735175.1 Acidobacteriota bacterium | reverse complement strand
GTTCTGTATCGTCAGCGACCCGCCGGCGAGATAGATCGCGCCGCCCGCGCCAAGTCCGCCGCCGCCACCTCCGGCTCCGTCTCCACCTTTGACATGGAAGTTCAGAACATAAACATCCTGGAGCGTGAGGTCGCCGGTGCCGGAAACTGCGGCTGTCGGTACATCTGTCTGGATTGCGGCAATAGACGCTTTGCCAATGGCGAACAGACGAAGATTTTCAGGGCCAACCCACTGCAAGGTTGTCCCGTGACCGAGAATCGTGATTTTCGTAAAGATGATTGGTGTGGCAGTCGGTCCAATGTGGTTGTGCGCGTCGCCATCCCAGGATTTGGTGAACGTCAGCGTGCCACCCGGGAGTTCAATCGTGCTCCAGTCGCCAGCTGAGGGAGCGCAGGAGGTTGCGTACGTGTGGTCGGAAGACGTGGCATCAATGGCAACGCTCGCACCAAACTCCGCCGCATAAATCGCTTCCTGAAGGGAGCAATTCGTGCCAAAGGTGTTGCCCTCGGTATTTGCGCCAACTTGGATTTGGGCTGCGCTTCGCTGGTGAATGGCAAATACGAAGAGGAAAAGTAATGCGCTCGTGCATCTCAAGTTGGAACGTGTTCCGCGGGCGAAGGCAATGAGGTTCATGGCAGGGTCCCCTTAAACAAATTGTTCTCGATTCAAACTTCTATTCCCGAACACACGCGTCCCTGACAACTTCAGTTGACAACGAAGTTCGAGACAGTAATGCTGGCCTTCTTCCAAATGAAACTTTGTGAAGAAGGCGTTGAGCCCTTGTAGCCCTTGGGCACAGAAACTTTGACCGAATAATTTGTCCGGAAACGAGGGTGCTCGTTGCTGGGAAGTAATAAAAGCCAGTGACATCGGTCACCGCCGATATCACAGTCGCATTTTTCGAGTTAAGGACGTTGACCGTGAACCCGGAGAGTCCGGCGGAGAAGGCGGGCACGGCGCTGATTAGCAGTGCTATGAACACTCCCAGCCAAATGGTTCGCCTCACCCCAAATGATCTAAGCAGCAGGTTCTTCAAGGGTCCTTCCAGAGACTGTTGGTTCCGCGGCCATCTCCGGCTGTAGGTTTCGGATTTCTCGTAAACGCGTTCGGCAAGGTATCGGCTCGGATCCATGGCGCTTTTCTATTTCCATTTACCGGTTGAGGCCGCTGGCAGACGGCAAGCCACAACTCTGAATTCCGCTCCCACTGCAGCTTTCACGGCGCGAACACTCGCCATCACTCTCGCTCCGACGCAACGGGGCAAAGCGGCACACAAATCCGTGCGGCACCCGAGAAACGATTCAACGGCGAAATTGGCAAGGCCGAAGGACTGGAATTGATGTTAGAATTGCCGCCAATCCCAGGGTCCCCGCGCGCCACGTGGGAACCGACGCTACTTCGTATGATCTGCGATTGTCCTAAAACCAGCTCTCAATCTTTCTCAAAACTTCTCAAAGCGGAGCTATGCCCAGCCTGATCATCAACTTGTACGAGTTCGGTGAATTTCAGCTGGACTCACAGAAGCGCCTGCTCCGGCGTGGCACCGAGGGGGTTGGTCTCACTCCGAAGGCATTTGACGTACTGCTGTTGCTGATTCAGCACAGCGGAGAGCTGGTCACAAAAGACGAGATCATGCGCGCTGTCTGGCCCGACAGCTTTGTGGAAGAGTCCAACCTGACGCAAACGGTTTTCATGCTTCGCAAGGCGTTAGGTGAAACCGCCGACCAGCGATACATCCTGACCGTGCAAGGACGAGGTTATAAGTTTGTCGCCGAAGTTAAAGAGATTTCCAGTAACGGACAAGAGGCAAGTGCTGCCGCACCGTCTCACGCGCATAGCGGAGTCGGAGCTCGCGAATCCCAGAGCGAGAATGGAACGGTTAACCCGAATAGAACCGGCCAAGGCCGACTCAATCGTCTCTGGGCGGTCACGGCTGGGCTTGCGATCTTCGCATCAGTTCTGACAGCCATAGTTTGGTGGCGAGGAAGCAACAAACCCGCAACGGGGGCATCTCTACCAGCAACCCAGATTCACTCGCTGGCTGTACTTCCCCTTAAGGACCTTTCTGGGGATCCCGATCAGGCTTACTTCGCGGAAGGAATGACCGACGAACTCATTACGCGACTTGCGGCGATTGAGAACCTGCGAGTGATCTCGCATACCTCGGTCAAGCACTATGCGGATACCAAGAAATCGCTGCCAGAAATCGCTTCCGAATTGCACGTGGATGCCCTGATCGAAGGCACGATATTGCATGCCGGAGAACACGTTCGCATCAACGCCCAATTGGTGCGCGGAGCCGATGACCGGCACATCTGGGCAGCAAGCTATGAGCGCGATTTGCGGAACGTGCTCGATCTGCAGGACGAAATTGCGCGTGACGTCGCTTACAACATCAGCCGTCAGCTGAGTCCGATCGGAGCGGCACGTTTGACCGCGCAGCGGTCGGTTCAACCCGAGGCCTTGCAACATTATTTGCGCGGACGCTATAGCTGGGCGACGCGACGTCCGGAGGAGCTTCGCAAAGCAATAGTGGAATTTCAGAAAGCCATTGAAGCCGATCCTCAGTTTGCCCCTGCATACGCAGGATTAGCGGACTGCTACGTTGTTCTACCGCTTCTTGCCAGCGAGCCCACAGCCGAGCTTTATCCGAAAGCCGATGACGCTGCGAAGAAGGCCCTCGCGCTCGATCCAAATCTGGCCGAGGTCCACACCTCCGTAGCCTATGCGAAGTTGTACCAGGCTTGGGATTTCAAGGAAGCAGAACGAGAATTTCAGCAGGCTCTGCGGCTGGATGAGAACTACTCGACTGCTCACCAGTGGTATGCAGAGTTGTTAGCTCTTGAAGCGCGTAAGGAAGAAGCAATTGCACAAATTCAAAAGGCAGAGGAACTCGATCCCTTTTCGTCTGTCGTTCATCATCAAGCCGGCCAGGTGTACCGGCAGGCGCGACAATATCCGCAGGCGATTGCGGAGTACAAGAATTCCTTGTCGTTAAATCCACAAATGCATGCGAATTATTGGTGGATGGCGGACGTGTACCTGCATGAAGGCAAGGTGCACGAGTGGGCGGAAGCTTGGAAGATTGTTGAAGGCGGTCCGCAGGCATCGAAACGAGCGGCAGATTACGAACTCGCTTACCGGCGCGAGGGTATAAAAGGCTGGAACAAGAAAAGAATCAGCGAGCTCAAAGGTTCCCCACGCCAGCTCTATTTCATCGCCCTTAGATACGCAAGTTCCGGGGATAAAACCCGAGCATTCTCATACCTAGATCAGGCATACGCGGCACGCGAACCGGAAGTGCTCACGATTAAAGTTGATCCAGAGTGGGACGGCTTACGCAATGACCCGCGATTCAGCGCCATGGTTAAGAAGGTCGGGTTCCTGCCCGATGAATCGCATTGAAAAGCGCGGTTCCGCTGCTGACTATTCCGTATTTACGACAACCGTAAAAACAATGGAAGCCCAAGACCTTTGATCGAGACGAGCAAAAGAAAACGCCGCCCCTGCGGACGGCGTTAGTCTACCCGCGTCTCTTCACCATAAGGTGTACTTGAGATTATCCAGCCACGCGTAATAGGAATCTCCAGATCGATTTCCGTTCATCTGGAAGTGAACGCCAAAGCTATAAGAGCTCACGCCTTTCCTGGGGTAGAACGATTTGTTGACCGTGTGTGTCACCCCATTCAGGCTGATCGTTTGAAACACGGCCTTTCCGTTATAGATTTTTGTCTGAACTGTCAGGTGTTGCCATGTGTTTGCGGCTGGACGCTTGCAGGGAATACTTGTAGCCACCCACTTTGAGTTGGCGGTGTCCCAGACGCTGAACACGCCTTTGTGGTACGAGCACTGGACCGAAAACTTGTACCATTTCGTGCCCACATGCTTGTTAGAGGAAAATTCAACTCCCTGGGAAACCGAGGGTTTATTCAACTGGTAGTGTGCTTCGAGCTTGAAATGCGTGGCCGTGCTCCTTCCCAGCTTGATGGGCCATAAACAATTATTGAACTGTCCGGTGGGATCAAGATGGAACCTGCCCGAAGCCCCATCAAGGGACGGTGAGGACATCAGGTAGGGCTTCGAACTGCAATTCGGGTTGCCCTGGTCGGGATACTCGTACCAACCCGATTTCTGCTCAATGTCACTGATCCAGGAAGTGCCTCCAGAAGTGTTCACGGTAATTCCCGGATCAGGCACTGTCGAAGTTGTCAACGTGCTCGAGCTTGTGCTGGTGTTCATCGAGGTCACCGGATCGGAAACATCGACATTCCTGGAGTCGGAAAGCTGAAGGCCATCCGACTGCACGGCGTTGATTGTTAGAAGGTGATTGCCAGCGGACATCGGCACATCAATGTCAAGCGGCGTGACCGCATCGGGTTGGGCCACTTGCACACCATCTAGCAGGACGCTGATGGTCTCAATTGGCGCGGTGGTTGAGAAATTTGCCACCACATGGACAGGGGAACTCGCAGCCTTAGCGGTGGGGGAAACGATGGTTATATTTTGCGCACCAGCAAACACGGATAGAAATAGGCATAGACAGGGAATACCACGCAGAAACAACAAAGGAACGCCTCCAACATTTTGAAATGGCTTTGAGCACCTCCACCCGAAGGACTAATTAGGTGGACTTACCCAGCGGGCCAAAGCGAAAGAGCAATACGTTGGAAGCACAATAAAATAGGCCCATTTTGGCATGCAAGACTGAGAAGTACATCTGAGTTACCAGAGGTGCGACTGGGGACAATGAACGCGGATTCGAGCGGTGAACCAGAGAGTCGGGCTAATACATCTTTCGAGGGATCGAAAAAGAGAAACCGCTGTTGAAGAATTGAACGAGCTAGAGTCTCCTCAAAGATTCCAGCCCGTTCACTGCGCCGTCGAGTGATTCGTCTCACGCTGACGGCGCTTTTATTTGCAGGCGACTCTTTCTGTACCCGTGGATACGACAGAAGAGACCTAGCCTGATGCTCGTTATTAAAGAAAAACGCCCCACGTTCTAAGAATCGTGGGACGCTGATCGAGCCCCTTCCCCCGAAGGTGTACTCACCCTGATACTAAGGGCTGGTGAAGAATCTCGGAATGGCACTTGAGTGTGGGTTGCGGGGTTGCGACAACTCTGCGGCAGCCTTGATCGAGGCGGCAAAGAAAACGCCGCCCTTCCGGACGGCGTAGTCTTGCCGGCTTTGAACTAAGCCTTAGTGACCGTGATGGCCCCCACCGCTGTTGTTGCCGCCTCCGCTGTGTCCACCGCCGCCGCTTGGTGCTGAGGTGTGTCCTCCTCCGCCTCCGCCGGAAGCGTGACCTCCGCCACCGCCAAATCCGCCGCCGGAAGCGTGTCCGCCACCGCCGCCTCCGTAGGAGGGCGCATGACCTCCGCCTCCACCGTACGAAGGCGCGCGGCCTCCGCCAAAGCCTCCATCGCCGTAAGCTGGCATTGACCGTCCGCCGCCACCGCCACCATAGGAAGGCATGGAGCGGCCCATCGAGCCTCGATCATAGGAAGGCGCTGGCGCCGGACGGCCGTATCCGCCACCACCGTATGAAGGCGACGGCCGCGAGTAGCCGCGATCCATGGATGGAGCGGGCGCCTGCCGGCCGTAGGAACCACCGCCGTAGTTCGGCCGGTTATAGCTTGGCCGATCATTGTTCGGCCGATCATTGTTCGGTCGACCGTAGTTCGGGCGATTGTTGTCCGGGCGATTTCCGCCGCCGAAGTTCGGCGATGGGCCACGATCGGCTTGATACGACGGAGCCGGCCGCGGCACGTTCATTTCCGCGTGCGGTCCACCCTGGCGTCCGTTCGACTGTGGAGCGCTCTGGCGTGGGGCTGGGCGCTCCATGTTTCGCGGCGATTCAGCAGGCCCACGCTGCACGTTTCCGCCACCTGGAGGTGCTCCGCCACGCTGGTAAGCGGGCGAGGGCCCGCGATCTCCACCACCCGAAGGCCCACGTCCCGTGTTCGCCGATGGCGGATGTGGGACATTGTTGCGCGGCGCTATGTCTGCACCGGACTGACGGCCCTGGTTCTCAGGACGCGCGTTCGGCATGCTGGTGTTCGACCGTGGACCGCCATTGTTCATACCGCGGTCAGCATTCATTCCGCGTTCGTTCGAGAATCCACCAGCGCTCGGCGGACGCGGAATATTGGTCCGGGCCATCGGCCGATTTTCCGGCATGCGGATGTTGCTGTTGGCCGCGCCACGGTTCGGCAGATTTTCCGCTGGACGCTGCGCACCCTTCATCTCTGACGCGGGACCCTGGTTCCGGCCCACGTTTGCGTTCTGGCCGAAGCCCTGATTGCGAACCGGGCTGGGTTTGCCGAAGTTGCCCTGGTTGCGAGCAACCGGAGATTGCGGGTTGAACAGCGCGCGCGGATTCTGCGGCGCTGAAGCCCGACTCACAACTGGCCGTGCAAAGCTGCGCTGCGGAGGCGCGGCAGCTGATCTTCCAGCATTCGGGCCGAGGACTGCTGCTTTCGTAGGCCGCACATTCACGTTGATATTGTTATGAATGTTGTTGTTCACCGTCAGCTTGGTGATCTGGTTTTGCGAGACCCTTACGTTATTTCTCGCGACGTTCCGAGAGTTCAGGATGGTGTCGCGCGAGACTGCCGTGAATCCGTTCCGCGCACGCATGTTGGCGTAACGGAAGTTGTTTCTGCCACCACCCCATCCGTCGTGGCCGTTATTTCCCCACTTGCCGCCGTGACGGTAGTTGTTGTTATAGATATTCGTGATGTTGATGTTCGTGATCCGCGTATTGGTGATGTTCACGCGATTGAAATAACCGCGGCTCACGCCATACCACGGAATGTACGGCTCACCGAATCCGAGTGGGCACCAGCCATAGCCGTAGTCTCCGCCAAAGCCGAAGCTCACGCCCCATCCCGGGCCGCCAAACCACGCGACCAGTGCGGGTGAGTAGTACGGTCGAGCATAGATCGGGCCTGGCGCCCATCCCCAATAATTGTTGTAGTAGACCCAGCGTCCATAGTGGAACGGAGCGTAACCCCACGGCTCGTCTTCAACCCAGGTCCATCCCCAGGGATCGACCCAGATCCAGTGGCCGTTGCGATAGGGAGCCCAGCCGGCGTCAACCTGGCTCGGCACCCAGACGTTTCCATAGTCCGGAGTGTCGCGCCACTGGCCGTATTCATCGAGATCTTCGTAACCAACTACGTCGGGCGAGACGTAGCGAGCGGACCGGGAGTTATCAAGCTTGTGATCGCGAGAGTATGCCCACTGATCGAAATCATCGCGCGACGGTGCGGAGTGAATCTCGCTCTGCATCGAAGTTCCATTCGTAAACTTCGCCTGCTGACCTTCGCGGATGCGAACGCTTGGACCGTTGCCGGTGGATTCGCCTTCACCGCGCCAAACGGTGATGACGGTCCTGTCCTTATCGGGATCTACGTCGAAACGATAGTCGCCGGGCTTGCGGATGGTGAACGCCTGATTGGGCGTGTCGACTTCGTAAGTTTCGCTGTCATAGAGCCGGCGAACATGCACATTCAACGCGCCCTGGTGAAGCTGCAACTGCACCATGTTGTCGGAAACGTTGGTCAGCGTCAGGCTGCTCTCGGAATCGATGCGGATGAGGCCGGTACCCACGCTGATTTCGGCGCGGGAATTCTTGTCGGCCCAGATGTTATCGGAATTGGTCAGCGGCCGATTCAATTGGCCCGCGACCCAGTCATCGGTGCCGTGCGGCTGGACTGAAACTGAGCCATTCATGAACTGCAAACGGGCCGCGCGAGTGGGCGGATCGGGCTGCTGCTGCCGGTCGTCAGCATCCGGAGACGAGGGTGCAGTGGCTTCCGCCTGGTACTGCTGATCGTCCTCAGACTGGACCGTTGCCTGGTCGTCCGTCTGCGGATCATATTGGCGGTCGTCCTGAGCGCGCAATGCAGGCACCGCCATCAACGCGGAAAGAGTAAAGATGGAAAAGATACGGTAAAGATGTCTCATATAGGTCCCCCTTCGGGTCTTCGCGGATCCCGAAGCGCCTTGCGCCTGAATGGCGGCAGGCGTGGCTATTTCGTACTGCCAGTAATGTAAACCCCGTCTTTACGAAAGAGTTGCAAGGGGATTTTGGGGCCGAAGTGCCTTAAAACTGGTGCTTTAGGACGATTGCCCGAGTAGTCATGGCTTTATAGATAAAGGATGGTCTTTTACGGAGGCTTACGGTATGCATCCTTGATCGCATTTACAATAGGCGCATGCGAAGCGGTTCGCTTCTGATAGCTGTATTAGCGTTCTCGTTTCTGGCTGCCGCCCAGCAGGATGAGCCTTCGGCACCGTCGAAGGAGGATCAAAACGAGTCGAGTGCCCGTGCCACGGAGATGAGCTCCAGCAAGGACACGCGGGTCGATCTCAGCCCTCCGGCAAACGATCAGAAGGAACACCCGAACAGCGGAGTGGCGGTTTCGGACATGGAAGATGAGGCTTCGGATGTGCAGGAGATGCATCCGTGGGACCCGCACAGGGCGGCCAAAGATATTGAGGTTGGGGATTTTTATTTCAAGAGAAAAAATTACCGCGCCGCGCTGGAGCGTTACAAAGATGCGCTGGTCTACAAACCGAACGATGCGGTGGCCCAATATCGTCTGGCGGAATGTCTCGACAAGACGGGAAATGGGTCCGAGGCGGTCACCCATTATCAGGAGTATCTGAAAATCCTGCCGCATGGGCCCTTTGCAGTTGAAGCACAAAAAGCGCTGGAGCGGCTAAAGGCGAGCGCCGCCAAGCAACCTTCTTAAGCGTGCTCTCTACACGCACAGCTTTGACATCATTGTCTCTAACGAATATCGTACCCGGATATTGTTCAGGGAGACTCGAACGTGCAGTTTTCTGATTCCTCGCCGGTAATGTGCCTCGTGTAATGTTTGATGGCGCATCGCGTTAGCGCACTCCCGATAGATCCAACAATGAATCGCCGCTATTGCCTTACTCTCGACCTGAAGAACGATCCGGCGCTGATCGCCGAATACAAGCGTTATCACGAGAACGTATGGCCCGAGATTATCGAGAGCCTCAGGCGGTCCGGAATCGTCGGCATGGAGATTTACCTGCTCGGCACTCGCATGTTCATGATCATGGAAGTGAATGACGATTTCTCATTCGAAGCCAAGGCCCGCGCGGACAAATCAAATCCCAGAGTCCAGGAGTGGGAGCAACTGATGTGGAACTTTCAGCAGGCTCTGCCCGGGGCCAATCCTGAGGAGAAGTGGCTACTCATGGAACGAGTTTTCAAGATACCTTAAGCGAAGGTTGGGAGATTCGCTGTTGTACGACGCGGCGGATGTTTTCATAGAAATCGTCGGCACCCTCAGCCCAGCTTAGACCAACAGAAGGGCAAGATCATGGAAGGATTGCGAGATGCGGAAAGGGTTTACAAGAAAACCGCCGTCGGACGCACTCGCGACGACAGTCAAGAACTACATCACGCCGGGAGGGCTGCAGCGCCTGAAAGATGAGCACCGGTTTCTGCTCACCCGGGAACGTCCGGCGGTGACGGAGGTGGTGGCGTGGGCTGCCGGCAACGGCGACCGCAGCGAGAACGCCGACTATCAGTATGGCAAGCGGCGGCTGCGGCAGATCGATGGGCGCATCCGCTTCCTCACCAAGAGAATCGAAGCCGCCGAAGTGGTGGACCCGGAAGCTCCGAGAATGGGGCAGGCGGCGACCAAGGCATTCTTCGGAGCCACCGTGCGCTATGCCAACGCCGCAGGAGCGGAGCGCGTGGTGAGCATCGTGGGCACCGACGAGGTCGATCTCAACCGCAATCACATCAGTTGGGTGTCGCCACTGGGGCGCGCGCTGATGAAGTCGGCGGCGGGCGACGAAGTAGTTGTGCAAGCGCCGGGCGGTCCAGAATACCTGACCGTGCTGGAAGTGACTTACCGGCGCATTTCCGTGGAGCCGTTTCGTCAACCACCTGCATCCGAGGCCTCGGCCCACGTCGAGGCTGATCCACCTGATGAAGCGTTTCGCTAATCCCAACTCAAACCCGGGCTACACTGGAAGAACGCACTGTACTGCGCGTCGCCTCTCAAAATGATTTCTTTCTCCAACATCAATAAACAGTATGGCAAGCAGTTGCTCTTTGTGGACGCTTCGTTTCAGTTGAATCCCGGCGAAAAAGTGGGACTGGTCGGTCCCAACGGGGCGGGCAAGACGACGCTATTCCGCATGGTGGTTGGCGAGGAAAGCCCCGACGAGGGTGCGGTCTCTGTTCCGAAGAAGCTGACGATCGGCTACTTTCGCCAGGATGTCGAGGAGATGCAGGGCCGTTCGGTACTGGATGAAGCGATCGCAGGCAGCGGACGCGTCGGCGATCTGCATCACGAACTCGAAGCCTTGCAGCGAGAAATGTCCGACCCCGACAAGGCAGATGATATGAACCGCATTCTTGATCGCTTCGGGCATGTGCAGGAGGAGTACGAGCATTTGGGTGGTTACGCCCTGGAATCGCAAGCCCGTGAAGTGCTCCACGGCTTAGGATTTAAAGACGATCAGATTGACGGTGACGTGGGCGCTCTCTCCGGCGGATGGAAGATGCGGGTTGCGCTGGCGCGGGTCCTGCTGGGA
>JBKPSP010000044.1:0-6245 GCA_046735175.1 Acidobacteriota bacterium | reverse complement strand
GTGAGTGCGCGCGAAAAGTAAAGGGTACCGAGAAGATAGTGCGCGTTGGCATCGTTCGAGTTGGCTTCGGTTGCTGCGCGGAGAACTATCAGGTCGTCAGCACTGCTGGGAAAGACGTAGACCGTCGGCAGCGTTGAGGCTTCCTGGTAATCCTGTTGTGGCGACTGCCCGAGTTTCGCGTGGCAGTATGCGCGATAGTAGGACAGCATGGGATCGCGCGAAGGCGCATAAGTTCCTGGCTCACTTTGATCGGTAAGCGGTTCGGGAAATTTCCGAGAAAGCACATCGAGCGCCGAGGCGTATAGCCCGAGGCGCATGTACTCGGCAGCCAGGTTGAGAATGCGGCTGTGGTCGTTGGCGAGATGTTGCGCATCGGCAGTTTCGAGCACGTCGCGGAGTGAATAGCTCAAAGGGAAGCGGCGCAAGGAATCCTGTGCAAGCGAGCGCGCCAAACCTTTGTCACCGTGCGCTCGTTCGATCGCGGCAAATTCCTCCGCGGCGCGCGCATCGTCGGGCGCCAGGCGAGTCGCGGCGGCAAGATAGTGCTCTGCTTTGGCGAGATCGCCGGTGCGGGCCGAGAGCTCTCCCAGGCGCACGGCGGCAGCCGATCGCCACCGCGGCAGGCGGTATGCAGCCTCGAACGAGTCGCGCGCCTTCTGCTCGTTCCCTATCCCGTCGTACGCGATGCCGAGATAATAGGCGGCTTCGGCGTCGGTTGTGTCGCGCGCGCGAACCTGCTCAAGAAAACTGACTGCCGCTTCGTAATGGAGCAAAGTGGCGGAGAGCCGGCCGGCGGCTTTCAAACCCTGGTAACTGGCCGGGAATTTCTGCAGTAAGTTTGCGTAGGTCTCGAGTGCGATCAGCAACTGACCGTTGAGCTCTTCGTCTTCTCCGAGCCGAAGCCAGTCGTCCTCTGTGCGATTTTCCGGTCCCGGAAATTTGTAGGATTGCTGCGGACCGGCTTTAATTTCGGAGACCGGTGTCCAGTCGAATTGCTCTTCCGTCTGGCGGATCAGAGTGTTGCCGCTCTCGTCCTTTACCTCTATGGTGTATTTTTTGGTCGTATCCGCAATGGGGAGAGCGTGCGACCATGTGTGCTCTGGAACCAGGTCAGCGCGCTCGCTCCAGATTTCCTTTGCGCCATCTGAGACTGAAACCTTCGCGCCACTCACGGCCTGGTTGGAATTGAATTCGAGCAGCAGTTTTGAACCATCTCTCTTAAGCGACAGCACTCCGGCGAGGTTGGCACGAGTGATGTTTCCGATCTCTCTCACCGGCATCCAGAACTCTGAAAAGTGAATCGTCTGGCGCGGCTCGAGGAATGCGTAGGTTTCCTGGTTGCGAAAGAGTCCGCCCTGCACTTCGACATACGCGCTGTTGTTGTCGGAGAGCGCCTTGCGCCAGTCGAGACCGTCGGGGTCAACGCCCCACGACCAGATCTTTTTTGCCGGCAATTCGTCGTAGTTCGCGAAGTGAGCGGTCCCGGAATTCGTATGCGGGTTCCACACGCCCATGAAGGGCTCACGGCTGCCGTGCACGAACCACGAAACCGGGCCTTCGGTCTGATTGTGGATAACGCTCAGGTCGCGTCCGCTCGAATCCACTGGCCAGGTTTGTACTTCCGTGAATCCGTGGCTGGCCGCAAAGCGCATGGGATATTCGACGTGAGAATCGTCCCAGACTTCAACGCCTGCATTGTTCCACCAGTAAAAGCGATGGCGAACGTCGCTGCGATTGCTGAGGGATACGCGTTGTTCGAGCACAGTGGACTTGGGGCGGAGCAACATCTCGACGCTCCACTGCATGCCATAAACTCGATCGATGTTTCCGACCGTTACTGACGCTGAGCCGTCCGCGTTTTGTGAATACGAAAAGTCAATCGGCGAAAGCGACATCCAATTGTGCGAAACGGGAAAGTTGTACTCCACGCCAAAGGCCGCCCATGCGCCGCGGTATCCGATGTTCGCCTTCTTGATGGAAGGATTCGCGTAGAACATGGGCTTGCCATTGATCTTGTCAATGCACGTGTAAAGATGTCCGCCGAGATCGGGCAGCACGGTGCACTTTAAGTATTCGTTTTCCAGCAAAATCGCGCGCCAGTTGTGGACGGTGCGCTGGTCGGTCACGTTGGTGCGCAGAGTGTAAGGGTAATTAAAGCGGCTGGTCGCGATCTGATCGAATGGCGGGTTGCGATCGGGAGGCCCTTCTTCGTAGGTAGGCAACGACAGCGTGCCTTCCGAAACTCGCACCTGGCCCGAAACCGGCAGCGCTGACGTAAGAACGATCAGCACGGCGGCAAGGCAGTTCAGAAATTTCATCAGCTCAGGTGCAGCAAGCGAACCGCGTTTTCGTAGTAAACCTTTTTCAGAACCGGCTGGGGCAGTTCAACTCCATAGATCTTCCAACGGCCCTGGGGTGGAACTTTGGCGGGAGCATAATCGAAGTATTCGTCGCCGGTTTCAAGGAACCGATAGTAGATCTCGTATAGCTTGTCATTGAAGACTTGCTGAGGAAATTCGTCGCCGTGAAGCGTGGCATCCGTGCCGAAGAGGATTCGGTCCTGATATTTATCAAAGAAGCGGCGAGCGGTCCTTGGTTGCCGTCCCAGTTCGCCGATGCGAGCGGCGATATCAACCGTCATATTGGGAAAGCGGTCGAGGTTCTCGGACACGTTACCAAGATCTTCGGCGAAGTTGCCGACGTGAAGTACCAGGAACTGCGTTTTTGGATGGCGCGCGAAAACACGGTTGCGGGCCTCGATCAGTTCCGAGTTGCTGGGAAAATCGTGATCGTAAAACGACCAGTCGGGATGGTTGTTCAACTCTTCATAACGCTCATTGAAGCGGTCGGTCGGTGTGAAGAAAGCGATGGGATCGGAGATGTGAATTGCGACAGGGATGTTCAGCTGAGCGCAGGCGTCCCACATGGGATCGAAGCGGCGATCGTCAATCTTCACCAGAGTCCCGGAGGTGATGTTCTCGCGGAGATAAAGCCCGAGAGTTTTTAGGATTTTCAGGCCGCGGGCGCCATCGCGGTGAGCGCGAGCAATTGCGTCGGCCTGGAGTTGCGGATAGTTTGGCTCCTTGAAACGCAGGTAGGACGGTTCCGTGAAAGTAAAGAAACGGCCGGGGAATGCTTTGTCGTATTTGCTGACTGCGTCAGCCAGCCCAGCGTCAAAACCTCCGGTCAAATTCACCATCGCACGAATATTTTTGCGCTCCATCACCGCGAGGCATTCCTGCGGAGTTCCCAGATATTCACGTTCCGGCGCAAGCTGCACTCCGTTTTCGGCTTTCTTTGAAAAGGAAATATGGGTGTGAACATCGATGCAGGGGAAATGGCATTTTGCGACGTGCGTCTCGTGAACGCGCAACATGCTCTTCGGTTCGTAGTCGGTCAGGGGCAAGGGCGCTGACTTGTCGGACTTGCTCTCAGCGCCACCACCGGACTGGTCCGTGTTCTGCGCCGCACCCGAAAGGCGCGACGCGCCAAACAGCATTCCCGTGCTGAAGAGCCACTGCCGTCGATTAAACACCTGCGTTCTCCTTGGAAGGCTTGCCATCACGGCCACTCGGCAAATGAACTTTGAAGCTCTGGACCACGCGATTGATAACACCATCGACCGACGGCGAGTCCGGATGCAGGCCCTCTTCGAGGCAGCGGAAGAATGCGACCAACTGTCCGACGACTACATGAATGACGGGCGCGTCGTCATCGCCAACTTCTTTCAACCCCGTGCACTCGATAATGACGTCATCTTTGCGGGCCATATCGCGCGGAACGTCCTCACCTACAATCACCTTGAGCAGCCCCAGTTCCTTATCGTTGAGCTCTTGCAGCAGATCACATTCGTAGGCGCGCAACAGCGGATCGGAAGAGAGAAAGCAGACGATCAGGGTATCGGGATGCGCGAAACTCATCGGGCCGTGACGGAAGCCGAGGAACGAGTCACGCAAAGTTGCTACAGCGCCCGCGGTCATTTCGAGCATCTTCAACGCGGCCTCACGAGCTGCGCCGAGCTGCGAACCGCTTCCGAGGTAAACGGCGCGTTTGAAGCGTGTCCGGGCAACAGCAGCGCAAGTACCCATATGCGCTCGCAAAAGTTTATCGGCGATGGAACTCAGTTTGGCACAGACGGCACGATAGGCCTGGCGATCTTTTACTGCGCCGAGTGAGCGCGCCGCCAGCACAAGGTTGGTGACGCTGCTGGTCATGGCAAGGCTGCGATCGTTGGTGGCCTCGTCAAGCGTCATTACTTTGACGGCATCATCGTCGCGAAACGTGTCCGCGGCGCGGCCCGCCGGATTGCAGGTAAGCACGAGGTGGCGAATGCGCCTGTCCTCTTGCAAGCAGCGTGAAATCGCGCCGACAGTCTCCGGACTGTCACCGGAGCGCGAGAGGGAAACAACTAACGCCGGACGCTCGGGAGGAAGAACGTCCGTACCGTAGGTCAGGAGAGCCCCACCCGGAACAACTTTGGCCATGATATTGAGGTCGCGGCGCAATCCGAGAGCTGCGCAATGCCCAACAAACTCTGAGCTTCCCGATCCCGTGAGCACGATGCTGCGAATTCCCTCCGTACATTCCCGAAGCATGTCGCTTGAAGAAATCATCTGCTCGGCGGTGTTAATCCAGGTTGGCGGCTGCTGACAGATCTCACGCAGGGTGTGGTAATACCCGCGTTTTAGCTGTTCCTCAGGCGAGCGGGAGAGAGTCTCAACCACCTTGGGCTCCGCGCCGGAGAGCGCATTGAGCCAACTCTGGTCGGCGAGCATTTCGGCTAGCATCCTGAATCCCAGATCCTTTCGATCAACACGTTAGATCAGAAGCAAACAAAGACTATAGCAAGAAAAAGAAAGCAATCAAAACACGATTTAACGTCCTTGCCCCGGTTTCAACTCCGGAGTCGCGATATCCTCCAGCGACGGCTTTCCGTCCAGACGTCCATGCCAGACGCTTCCACCGAAGGTTGTAATGTAAACCGACTTCGTATCCAAAGGATCGGGAATCACGCGATAGGCCCATTTGAAATTGAAGCCTGGAATCCGCGTCCAGTGATCTCCGCGATCGGTTGAACGCCAGGCGGAGGATTCGAATCCGGCCGCATATAGAACCTCGGGGTTCTTGGGATCATCCGTAATGTCATAGACGTGACGATCGCGATCCAGGGTCTGACGCCAGCTTTTTCCGGCATCGTTCGAAACGAAAACTCCGCCGCCGTCTCCGTGGACGCCGGAAGCACGGGCCCAGGCGGCAAGATAGATTCGATCAGGATTGCGTGCGTCGATGGCGAGTCCATTCGGGCCGTTCACACCTTCAGGAAGCGAAACTCGTTCCCAGTGCTCCGCGCCGTCGCGAGAGCGATAGAGCGCGCCATCGCGATCGTTCCCGATATTGCCGTCTTCAGAACGGCGAGCGACCACGAGGTATAAGGTGCCGTTCGAATCCTGGGCGAGTCTCCAAGCGAAGGGTTCTTGCTGGGTTATACCCTTATTTTTCAACTGCCAGGTTCGGCCGTCGTCGGGGCTCTTGTAAACGCCCCGACCTAATGCAGCGACATAAAAAACGCGGGCATTTACGGGGCTTTTGCGGTCAAGCAGGATATGCGTCGGCGCAGTCTCGTCCATGCCGGAGTTGGATTTCACCCAGGTTTTACCGCCATCGTCGCTGCGGCAAACTCCACCCTTGTAGGTGAGCACGGAATTTTTGCGCCACATCTTCGGGCGCGGAAGGTCGTGGGTACCGCTGTTCACGCTCCACATGCGTCCGCGGACCTCCGGATCGAAAACCACCCAGTATGTGGTATTGCTCCATTCCTGAGGCACTCCTGCGGTTGAACTTTGCCATGACTGCCCACCGTCCTCGCTGCGGAAAAGACCGATGTCGGTGTAGGTGATGAATTGGCGCCTGGGATCAAATGGGTCGAAGTGAATTCCGTAGTTCGTAGTGACATCGAGGCCCGTGCTCGTCCAAGTTCCCGATGATGCGCTCTTCGAATAGAGCGCCGTCCAGTTCCCTCCGCCGTCTGTCGTGAGCAGCGTGCGTCCGTAGTCGGTGCCCAGCGCCAGATTTGCATCCTGATCGGCCACACCCAGGGCCAAAGGATTTCCCGCCCAGCCGGGTCCGAATCGCGCGGTAATCCAGGCGTCATGAAGGTTCGCTGCGGGCTGAGTTTCCTTTTCTTTCCACACAAGCTGCCATGTGCCGCCCGCATCAGCGGTCTTGGCAACTCCGAACCACTCTTC
>JBKPSP010000043.1:0-34132 GCA_046735175.1 Acidobacteriota bacterium | reverse complement strand
GTCAGGGAGCCTTGGCTGATGTAGGACAGTGGCTCTGCCTCAGGCATTCGCCAGGAACTGAAGCAGTTCCTTCTTACTAACCTTGAGCCCGGCTTGACTTGCGGGCAGAGTGCCTTTTGAATAGTTGCTTGCATTCTGCTGACAAAAGAGCCAATGACAGCTAGCCCATCCGACCCCACCAAAGTAGACGATCCCGCCAAGAAGCGCCGATATCCCAGATACCCGCTGGATGTTCGCGTGTCAGCCAAGGTGTTTCGCGAGGACGCTCCGATTGAGCTTTGGGGGCGCTCCATTGAATTCGGGCAGGACGGAATTGGAATCACGCTCACGGGCGAGCTGAAGCCCGGCGAAGTAGCCACACTCGAACTCAGTTTGCCGAGCGGCGGCGCTCCGCTGAAGATACGCGCGCTGGTGCGATATCGGGATGGATTGCGTCACGGATTCGAGTTCCTGGCGCGTGATGCCATGCAGCGGGATGCGATCCGGCGGACGTGCGAGTTCCTGGCGGTGGGGAGATAGTAGCTGGGTTTTGGGCTCCAGGCTTTCGGCTTTGGCTCGGCTCGAGGCATCGGCATCTGGTTCAAACCTAACATTGGAAAGTCAATTACGCTGTTGCGCTGAGCCTACGTAACTTATCGCAATCACGCGAATCTAAGACATCTAAGATAGGTAGTGGTGCGTACACCTTCAGGAAGTTGTGTCTATGCTGATCAAAAAAGCCAGTGACATTCGGTCGTCGGAAATTACGCCTCGCGATCTTTACCTGAACCGGCGCAAGTTCCTCACGGGAGCGGCGATTGCCGGGGCCGCGGCGTTGACCGGATTAGGCGCGCGGGAATTACTCGTACCTTCGTTGCACGCCAGCGCCGGGCAAAAGATCGACGGAATTCAGAAGAGCGCCTTTTCGACCACCGAAAAGATCACGCCCGCCAACGACGTCACCCACTACAACAACTATTACGAGTTTTCGACCGAGAAGGAAGAACCTGCCGGGCTTGCTAAGGATTTCAAAACGCGTCCGTGGACGGTGAAGATTGAGGGCGCAGTAAAGAAGAAGCTTGAGCTTGGAGTGGATGATGTCATCAAGCTGGCCACGCCGGAGGAGCGGATTTATCGGCATCGCTGTGTGGAGGGGTGGTCAATTGTGGTGCCGTGGGTGGGATACTCGCTGAGCGAACTGATCAAGAAAGCCGAGCCGTTGGGTAAGGCAAAGTTCGTGGAATTCACCACCAAATACGCGCCCAGCGAAATGCCAGGGCAGCGGCGCGAAGTTTTGCAGTGGCCTTATGTAGAGGGCCTGCGAATGGATGAGGCCATGCATCCGCTGGCGCTGCTGTGCTTCGGAATGTACGGCGAAATGCTGCCCAACCAGGATGGCGCGCCACTCAGACTCGTGGTTCCGTGGAAGTACGGGTTCAAGAGCATCAAGGCCATTGTGAAAATCCGGTTCGTCGAGTCACAGCCGATGACCACCTGGAACCTGGCAAATCCGCCGGCCTATGGTTTTTACTCGAACGTGAACCCCAACGTCTCGACGTACCACAGCCAGTCGAGTGAGAGACGGCTGGGCGAGTTTCGTCCGCGGCCGACATTGATGTTCAATGGGTACGATCAGGTGGCGAGTTTGTATTCGGGGATGGATTTGAAGAAGTACTACTGAGCTTCTAGCTGGTAGCTTCTAGCTACTAGCGAGCCTAAGCGGGTGGGTTCAGTATCGCGCACCGTTGCCGCGAAGTTCTGTCGGACTTGGTTGCTAGTAGCTAGTAGCTAGAAGCTGCGAATGATGCGTCTCCTCAAAGTCGTTGTCTTCCTGGCCTGCCTGGCGCCTTGTGTGGTGCTGCTGGCGAAGTTTTTCGGGCCGCATCCGTTCGACATGAGCGGATGGGGAGTTGGGCTGGGAGCGAATCCGATTGAAGCGCTCGAACATGGGTTTGGCGATTGGACGCTGCGGCTTCTTCTGATCAGTCTCAGCATTACTCCGCTCCGCAAGCTGTTGCACCTGCCCTCGCTGATCAAGTTCCGGCGCATGCTTGGGCTGTTTGCATTTTTCTATGTGTGCGCGCATTTCACGATTTATCTGTGGCTCGACAAGTTCTTTAACCTGCAGGAAATCCTGCTGGACATCGGCAAGCGGAAATACATCACGGTGGGATTTCTTGGATTCGTGCTGCTGATTCCGCTGGCGATCACTTCCACGGCGGGATGGATCCGGCGCCTGGGCGGGAAGCGCTGGCAGGCACTGCACCGGCTGATTTATTTTGCGGCTATCGCCGGAGTGATTCACTACATCTGGCTAGTGAAAGCTGACATCCGCAAGCCGCTGGAGTACGGAGCCATACTGGCCTTGTTGCTGGGATATCGCGTAGCGGTGTGGGGTGTCGCTTTATTGAAGACGCGAACTACTGGGATCTCGAGAGCGGAAGCCATTCTGGGCGGCTAGTCAACGAAACACTCCTTACGAGAGTCAAAATCCCCATCCTCCCGCAAAGAACGCAGGAAGGTGGAGCACCCCTGATCACTTTCGTCCTGGAGTTACCAAGGATGATCTTTTACTTCTCAGTAACAACTTTCCTCAGGAGGGCGGGTTAGAATCGCACGTATATTCTTCTACTCTGAATAAATTCTCTGTTTGCAGGGAGCTGTGTGCCTTGAGACTTACCCGGCTTTTCACCCGCACCTCAGGTTTGGTAGCAGCTGTACTCGCGCTTTTCGTCACAGTTGGATGTGGAAACGGCGGCAATACCGTCGTGAAAACGACTGGGAACTATTCCAATGCCAGCCTGAACGGCACCTACGTGTATGAGATCCACGGGCATGTGCCGGGCATCGGCGCGTACCGCCAAGTTGGAGCGTTCACCGCGGACGGAGCAGGCCACATCACCGAGGGGAGCGATGACTCGAATTTTGCCGGCACTGTTTCGTTTACCGGAACCTACCAGATCTTCAACGACGGGACTGGCTCGATCAGCTTCAACAACTCCGGGCTCGGGAGCATCAACCTGGCTATCACAATCGTGAGTTCGTCGAAGGTCTATCTGATGGAAGGCGATGCCGGCGCAGCTGGCGGAGGAGTAGCGGAATTGCAATCGGCTGCGGCGGCGACAACGACTCCGAGCGGCACTTTTGTCTTCCGCCTGCATGAATTTTCGAGCGTGGAGTCGGCCAGCAAGTCGGCATCGGAAGTGGGCGCCGTCAGCATCTCCGGCGGTACCGTGACCGGTGACAGAGTCGATCAGAATCTGGGCGGCACCAGCGCGTTGTTCAATCTGACGGGTGGGACATTTTCAGCGCCCGCAGGAATGGGCCGAGGTACGGCGACCCTCACCGGCAGCTCAGGTTTTTCTCGGAATCTCATTTACTACATTGTGAACAACAGCAAGCTGGTCCTGCTGGTTAGCAATCTCAATGCCATTGGGTCAGGAGCTGCGGAGGCGCAGTCCGGCGCGTTCAGCAATGGACTTGCCGGTAACTACGCTTTTGGCAGCAGGGGTGACGATCCAACTCCGGGCAGCGTGCCGAACTTGAGCGCGACCGTCGGCAACCTGAGCGCGAGCAGCGGCACAATTTCAAGCTTCAACTTCGATGCTATGCAGGACGGCACATATTCGCATCCGCAGGGCAGCACAACCGGAACTTTCACCACGGCGGCAGATGGCCGGAATGTATTGACGTTGACCGGCTTGTCTCCGACCGTTGTCTGGATGGTGAATCCCTCGCGCGCGTTCTTCCTAATCAGCAGTGGGAGCGATGTTGAAGATGGCAGCGCGGACCTGCAGACAGTCAACTCGTTCAGTGCGTCGACCATGAAGGGGCAGTATGCAATGGTGATGGATGGCGTGGATAATTTTTCGGTGCTCGAAGACCTGGCACGAGTGGGCGTGATGCAATTCGATGGGTCGAGCAAGCTGTCGCTGGCCGAGTTGTTCAATGGAACAGGTACTGGGGTCGGAGCGCAGCCACCTCAGGGCGGCGGATTAACGGGAAATTATCAGATCGACACAACTGGCCGAATTGTCGGAAGCGTACGCAATTCCAACACTTTGCCGCTCGACTTGGTAATGTATGCAGTTTCGGGTTCCGATGCTTACATTCTTCAGCCCGACGCTAATTTCGAGATTTCCGGAACAATCAGCCTGCAGCACTAAATGCAATCCCCCACTTCTCGAAATGAGGAGCGGGGATTTTTTCGTGTGTTGAAGCTTTGAGCGGCTCAGTCTTTTGCGGTGGCCGCAGGCGCCAGCGGTTTCTCGGCGAAGAAGTCGTGATCGTAGAGGCCGCGGTACATGCGTCCGGCGATCTCGGCTGCCTTTGGTCCGAACGTTGGACGCCCGCCCTCCAGGAACACAACCACGACCACGCGACCGTAATTTGTGTTGGCGTAGCTGGCAAACCAGCCGTAGCGCGTGCCGGCATGTGAGCAGGTGCCGGTTTTGCCGAGGACCTCGGCTTCGTTGAAGTTCGCGAGCAGACGTCGCGCGGTGCCGTATTCCACCGCACCGGCCATGCCGTCGGAAATTTCAGGAATCAATCCAGCGATATCGAGATGGCGCTTGACTATGGGCTGGAAGTTGGCGATTTCGTCGGCGCTGGTTGGATGCTGCAGGTAATACATGGTGCCGCCGTTGGAGATCGCAGTGACCAACGATCCCAATTGCAGCGGCGTCATGGAAATGCCTTCGCCGAAGGAGCACATCTTGCCTACGCCGCCGAGCTTCGCCGAGATTTCTTCTTCCGGATAAACGCCGGCCTTTTCGCCTGCAATGTGATATCCGGCAAGTTCGCCCAGACCGTACATGTGCGCGTAGTGCGCGACCTTCTCAAACCCAAGCTGGCGTCCGACTGCCTCGAAGTAGGCGTTGTTCGAACGGGCGAGCGCCATGGTCAGGTTCATGTGGCTGCGGCCGCCGAGACGGACTTCCGTCTCCTTGGTGATCAGCCCTTCGCTTAGAGCTGCAAGCGCAACCGAGACTTTAATGGTGGAGCAGGGCTGCGCGCCGCTCGAGAGCGCCAATTTCTGGTTCACCATTGCCAAAATGCGGCCACTCGTCGGCTCAATGGCAAGCACCGTCCCATTCATGTTGCCGAGGGCATCGATCGCAGCCTGGCGAACAACGGGATCTTCGCCGGCGGTGGTGTCGCCATCAGTGATGTCTTTGGCGTAGGAACTGGCGTAGAAGCGCTCGTAATAATGACGGCGCTTCAGGGCTTTGACCGTGCGCGATTTGACCCTGCGGCTGCGCGCCAGGTGCCGCATATGCCGGCGAACACGGGGAGCTTCAGAAACGCTGCGGGACTTAGATTTCGAAGTCAGGGGCCGCGTGCCGATGGTGGCAGCAAGGCCGGCCTGAGCAAGAATAGCGATGAAGGCGATGGAAACGACGATGAGGCGCGAAACCCTGGGTCCGTTAGCAGTCACTGATGTGTACCTGTCCCCGACTTCTTCTATTTAGATTGCACGAAAGCTGCCAGTGGCGCTAAATCCAAGGGAGCGGGTGCAATTTTCTGATCTTAGGGCACTTAGCTGGAATCGCGCAATGAGAAATTGCTAATTCAGGTAACAGGGCACACTTGTGGTAAACAATTGTAAGTAGAAGGTTTACGCAGAATACATCTGAAGGACGCGCACTTCGGTAACGCATGGGGGTGATTACCAGGACGTTAATGCTGGGAAGGGGGTTTCCCTGCGGGAAGCCCGATCGGGCTGTAGAGACGTAGTTTGCAACGTCTCGGGAGCGGCACGAGGTTAACCGTCCCATCACTTCGGCATAGCGCACGCCGCCTGCTAAAGACGTAGCACGCTACGTCTCTACGCGGGATTACTGGACGTTTTCTGCGGAATCGCGATAGGTGCCGAACTTTTTTGCGACCGGTTTCAGCGTCGGATAGAACTGCACGAAACTGTGCTCAACTGCGGCATTCTTCTCGTGACAGGAAAAACAAGCTTCTTTGGGGTTCGCGGCTGCTGTCTTGTTGTTATCGAAGCTGAAGTATGCCCACTTGTCGGGGAGGCTTGAATCTTTGACCTCTACCGCCAGACCCATGGAGTCGGTCTGGAAAAATCCGTGCTTATTGATGGATCCTTTGGTCTGGGCCATACGCTCATCGATCACGAATGTTGTTTTATCGGGCCACTTGCCGGATTTAAGAAATTCCTTGTACGCCCATTGCGGCACGAACACGTCCGTGAACATGTCGTGGCTGCCGGGAGCTGGGCTATAGTTCATTCCGTATCCTGCGGAGAGAAAGATCCACTCGCGATAATTTTCCGGGCGCTGGAGTTCGCCGCTTTTGTTGTACTGCGGCTTGTCGGCGGCATCTTCCGGCGCGGCGGCGATTGTGACCGCCACGATGATCAAGGCAAGGGCGAACAGGCAAGCTCTCCACATGGTGTCCTCCTTATTTGTTCAGGAAGTAGTTATGACGAAACCGAGTAGAAACGGTTAGCGGTACGAAGCGCATTCCGTCATTTCTTCTTCTTTCGCTTCTGTTCTTCCATCATGGCCGTGAACTGTGCGGTCATGCCGTCGAACGTCGGCTGCAGTTGGTTGGGATCGTCGATGCAATTCAGGAACAATAGGCGGATATCGGTTTTCAATGGAAAGCCAGCCAGGTTGCGCCACTGGTCCGGCGGTGGCGGGCCGCCGGGAGTGCCTTGAGCAGGAATCGGTTGGGGAAGATGGAAGACGTACATGCTTCCGGCCGCGATTGGTTCATGCGGATACTTCAGCAGCCACACGCAATTGTGTCCGTCTTCGATCATGCCTGCTGAGACAATGGCCAGCTGGCCGGCATCAGATGCCGCAGGGTCCTGGCAGTTCCAGAACTTTCCGTTTCGAACATAGACTTCGACTTTTGAGAATCCGTACTCATCGATCAAGACTTGCGTCAATCCTCGCTGCTCACCAAATCGCTCGACCTCCGGCAGTGCGTGGTTCCAATCCAGATTGGAATCGCTCATCAGTTCGTAGGCAGGTTTGCCCATCCCGAACGAACTGAGAAACGGAACGTAGTTCGGATAAACCCGAATCATAACGATTATCAGAATCAGCGTCAGTCCGGCTGTGCTCCAGGCAATCACACGCGCACCCGGCCACCCCTGTCGCAGTGCTGCGATAGCGCGCGGCAGGGGAGCCAACATCAGAATCATGAGTGCGATCGGCACGGTGAAGTGGCGAATGCTGATGGTCATCGGACTTATCAGGCAGGCTGCGACGAATACGAAAAAGAACATCCAGATTGCGCGCCAGTGCAGGCGGAACTCTTCGGGAACGCTGCAGTAAGTTGGGCTCAGTCGTCGCTTGGCGAGCGTTATGGTGACAGCCGACACGGCGAGCAACAGAACAAACGCAAGTTGCGACTTCAAGAAAAACAGAACAGGAAAATAGAACCAGACTCCGCTGGGGTAGTTTCTGCCCAGGATGAACGCTGCCCGGCTGGCGCTGGCGGAAAACAGGGCGAGACCTTTCAGATATGTCCAGGGCGGCATCAGGAATCGACGCAGCACCGGCGAGGCCGGAAAATGCGGGATGACGTTATAAGAATCGGCCGGCTGGTTCCAGGTCAGTACAAAGTAGACCGCGTAGACAACCACCAGCCCCAGGAAGACACCTTTTGCCAGACTCCAGAATCTGCGCCTGCGCCATTTTCGGCGCTCGAGTTTGTCGGCGGGCAAGTCGGCGGTTCGTTTGAATCTCAAACTAAGAGTGAACGCGGCAAAGCCGAAGAGCAGCAACCCGGCGGAGAATTTCGACAGCAACGCCCCCGCGAAGGCCAACGCGAACTTGAGGATGTTTCGGCGACTGGGATCTCGCCACAGGTCGGCGAAAGTCCACATGCTTAACAGCGAAAAAAGAGTGATCGCGACGTCGGTCACAACCAGCGGTCCGAAAACCAGGAAAGCCGGCGTGGTGACGTAAGCAACGAGGCACAGCAGTCCACCCCAGTTGCCGCCCAGTTTTGACCCGTATGCGTAGATCATCCAGCCGAGCGTCAGCGTCAGCAGCAGCATGGGAAACCGCGCCCATCGCATGGTCGTCCAGGGATCGTTCCACTGGGTAATCAACGCGTGTCCCCACACCCACTCGCCTAGATATTGATGAAAGGGTTTGCCGCTGAAAGTCCAGGAGAGATGCGCGTAGTCTGCGCGAACGCCTTTTACGACGAGCGGAATGGCAGCGAGCACCTTGGCAAGCGGGGGATGCTCCTCGTTCATCCGGTAGTCGAGTCTCTGCAAATAACTGACGCCTGCGCCGACGTGCGCGACTTCATCCACCGCAACGGATTCGCGCCAGGCAGCCCCGCCCGCGAGGATAGCCATGAGCAGGAGCAAGCCAAGCGCGCAGAGATCGAACCGCAGAGTTCGTGAAGCGGTCATCGAGCATCTCTCCTTTGGCCGAGGATTATTTCACAGCTTGCGAGGTCAAATCGCTTGCTCGGGGATTTTTGGGCTTGAACTTCGCGGCCGAATCTGGCTTCCTTTTTAGATGGGAACAAGAGAACAGGATTCGCGATCGGTGTAGCGGGGTCATTGCGCACAATACCCGCCGTATACACCGCTGCCAATTCGATCAGATCGGGAGAGCGTTTTTCGAGCTGAATGGCTCAGTTTTTCAAGCCACAGAAGAAGGCCACTCGCGCTGTTTTCGCCCTGGCCGCCGGAGATCTCGACGAAACCGGGTATACGGAATGGCTGCGGGTTAATACCAAACGGAAGCGAAGATCCAAGTAAAACCTGCCCTCCGCCGTTTGCCCTCCCTCACGCCTACGTTTAGCATGAATCTTTGGAGGATTTATGGCTACCGATACCCTTACCCGCTCGGTAATCGAGGGGGATGCGACGCGGCCGAATGTTTACCGCAATTTTATTGATGGCGAGTGGGTCGAGGCTTCGACCGGGGAGACGTTTGAAAACCGCAATCCTGCCGATACCCGCGATGTGGTAGCAATTTTTCAGAAGTCGGCGAAAGCCGATGTGGATGCCGCTGTGGATGCGGCTTCCCGTGCATTTAAGAAGTGGCGGCTGGTGCCTGCGCCGCGGCGGGCGGAGATCATTTATAAAGCGGCCGAAATCCTGTTTGAGCGCAAGGAAGACTACGCTCGCGACATGACGCGCGAGATGGGCAAGGTGCTGAAAGAGACGCGCGGCGATGTGCAGGAGGCCGTGGATACCGCCTACTACATGGCGGGAGAAGGCCGGCGCATGTTCGGCCCGACTACGCCATCTGAACTGCCAAACAAGTTCGCGATGGCGATCCGCACTCCCGTAGGAGTCTGCGGAATGATCACGCCGTGGAATTTTCCGATGGCGATTCCGTCGTGGAAGCTGCTGCCGGCGCTGGTCTGCGGGAATACTTGTGTGATCAAGCCAGCGCAGGACACGCCGCTTTCAACCTACAACCTGGTGCGGGTTTTGACTGACGCGGGAGTTCCGAAAGGCGTCGTGAACATTGTCAGCGGGTTCGGGGCAGATGCCGGGGCTCCGCTGCTCGAGCATCCTGAGGTGCGCGCGATTTCGTTTACCGGATCGAGCGCAGTCGGAAAGACGATTGGCACGACGGCGGCGAAGAGTTTCAAGCATTGTTCGCTGGAGCTGGGCGGGAAGAATCCGATGATCGTGCTCGATGATGCCAATCTTGAACTGGCGATCGAGGGCGCGCTCTGGGGTGCATTTGGAACTACGGGGCAGCGCTGCACGGCTACCAGCAGAATCATCGTGCAGAAGCGTGTGTATGGAGAGTTCGTAGACACCCTGGTTGAGCGCGCGAAGAAGCTGCGAGTTGGCAACGGGCTGGATGAAATCACGGACATGGGGCCGGCGGTGAATGAACGGCAGCTGCTGAGCGACCTTGAATACGTGCAGATCGGCCGGACGGAAGGCGCGAAGTTGCGCTGCGGCGGAAATCGGCTGGAGAAGGGCGACTATCAGCATGGGTTCTTCATGGAGCCAACGGTGTTTGCCGACGTCGATCCCAAGATGCGGATTGCGCAGGAGGAAATCTTCGGGCCGGTGGTTTCCGTCATTCCGTGCGAGGACTTCGAAGATGCGGTTTTGATTGCCAATAACATCGAGTACGGGCTTTCGTCGGCGATCTACACACGTGACGTTAACAAGGCGTTCGCTGCCATGCGCGATCTATATGCCGGGATCACATATATCAATGCGCCGACGATCGGTGCCGAAGTTCATTTGCCATTTGGCGGGGTCAAAGCGACCGGCAATGGACATCGCGAAGGCGGGATCGGCGCGATTGATTTCTACACTGAGTGGAAGTCGGTGTACGTGGATTACTCGGACAGACTGCAAAGGGCGCAGATCGACCGTCCGGAGTAGTCGTTCGTCGTTGGTCTTTGGTCGTTGGCCAAAGTCAAAAGCGTTGAACCGCAGAGATCGCTGAGATCGCCGAATAGCTGAGGTTCTCTGCGTGCTCTGCGATCTCAGCGGTTAAAATCTTTTTATGCCTCTTACCCAAGCCCGCGAAATTACTCCTGCGCAAAGGCTGGAGAACTTGCGCTATGCCATCCGCGACCTGGTTGGCCTGGCCGATCAGGTCAAGCAGCAGGGACACAAAGTTCTTTACCTGAACGTCGGCGATCCCAACATTTTTGATTTTGCGCCGCCTGCGCATGTGGTTGAGGCCGCATATCGCGCCATGCGCGACAACAAGAATGGCTACGCGCCTTCCGCCGGAGTTCCGGAAGCGCTGGAGGCGATTCGGAATGAAGCTGAGCGGAACGGAATCAAGACGGTCCAGAACGTCTTCGTTACCAACGGCGCGGGGGAAGCGGTTGACCTCTGCCTGACAGCGCTGCTCAATCCTGGCGAAAACGTGCTTACGCCCAGTCCGGATTACCCGCTTTACACGGCTGTGCTCTGCAAGAGTGCTGCGGAGATGAATTCGTATTACCTGAACGAAGAAGACGGGTGGCAGCCCGATCTCGACGACATTCGCCGCAAAATCAATGCGCGCACGCGCGCCATTGTGCTGATCAATCCGAACAATCCGACTGGATCGCTGTGCACGAGAAAGATGCTCAAGGAGATCGCCGAGATCGCGCGCGAGCACAATTTGCTGATCATCGCCGACGAGATTTACGACAAGCTGATTCTGGATGGCGGCGAGCATATTTCGATTGCCGCCGTCGCGCCGGATGTTCCGGTGGTGACGATTGGCGGGTTGTCGAAGAATTATTTGGCGCCGGGATGGCGGATGGGGTGGGGGATCGTCAGCGGCGAGGCTGCGACGGTGAAGCCGTTTATCGAGGGCATTCACAAGATGTTGCGGGCGCGGCTGTCGGCGAATCATCCGGAGCAGTATGCGATCAAGCCTGCGCTGGAAGGGCCGCAGGACCACCTGGTTGAAGTCCGAAAGAAATTGACTGCGCGCCGTGACATGACGGTTGAAGCCTGCAATTCGATTCCGAGGATGAGTTGCGTTCCGCCGCGGGGCGCGTTTTATGCGTTCCCGAAGATTGATGTTCCTGAGGACGATGCGGTCTGGGTGAAGGAGCTGCTGCTGCAGAAGCACATTCTCGTGGTGCATGGATCCGGGTTTGGGCAGAAGCCGGGGACGAAACACTTCCGGATTGTGTTTCTGCCGCAGGAGGAAACCTTGCGCGAGGCTTATTCGGAGATCCGGGATTTTATGGCAAAGCGGTACTGACGCTCGCGTCTGTAGCGAAGCTTTTAACCGCAAAGGTCGCAAAGACAGTCGCAAAGCACGCAAAGACGGAATGACCCCCTCGGTCAAAAGCTTTTAACCGCAGAGTTCGCAGAGAAGAGCCCGCCGAGAATGCGGAGAAGTTCCATTTCATGATTGGGGTGACGCCCTACACGAAAGTCCACAACGTCAGGGTAGTCTTTGAGTCTTTGCACGAAATCTGCTTAAATCCGCACAGTGGTTGATATTCACTGCCACATTCTGCCCGAGGTTGATGACGGACCGAAGTCTTGGGACGTGGCGGAAGCTATGTGCCGGATTGCCGCCACGGATGGCATCGAGCACATGGTGGCGACTCCGCACTCGAACGATCGCTACTTTTATGATCGCGAGTATTTGTCGGGGTTGCTGCAGGAACTTCAGCGGCGGATTGGCGATCGGCCGAAGTTGAGCCTGGGATGCGATTTTCATCTCTCGTTTGAGAACATGCAGAGCGCGCTGGATAAGCCGGAGCGTTTTCGCATCGGGAATACGCGCTATCTGCTGGTTGAATTCAGCAATTTCAGCATCCCGCCGCAAATCGATGAATGGTTTGCGGCCATGTGCCAGGCGGGGACGGTGCCGGTGATTACGCATCCTGAGCGCAATCCGATTCTGCAGGGCGGGCCGGAGCGGGTGCTAGGGTGGATCGAGCTTGGGTGCACCGTGCAGGTGACCGGGTCAATATTTACGGGATCGTGGGGAGCGCGGGCGCGGCAGATTGCCGAGTGGCTGATGAAGGAGAGAGCGGTGCACTTCCTGGCGACTGACTCGCACGACACGGAGCGGCGTCCGCCACTGCTTTCGGCTGCGAGGAAGGCGGTTGCCAGGCAGTATGGAGAGTCTGTGGCGAGCGCGCTGTGTGAAGGAAATCCCCAGGCGGTGGTGAATGATCAGCCGCTGCCTGCTGGGTAAAAAGCTAGCCACGGATTTTGCACGGATTTCCACGGATCAAAAACGGACCTGGTAATTAATGGTTTTGGTCCGTGGAAATCCGTGGCTGGGTTTTTGGTGGAAATCAGCTTGCGATTGAACGGTCTACGCGCTCGCGGTAGGTGCGAATGAATCCGGCGATGAGGGAGAGGAAATTCGGCCTGGATTCTTCGTTGTTGATGAAGCCATCTACGTGCGCGAGGCTGTCGGGAAGTTTGCCGCTGTAGAGAACGACCGGGACCTCAGGTTTGATCCTCTTCATTTCTGCCGCGAGTTGATTGCCGGAAGTCGCGCGAACCATGTGTCCGGAGAGCACCAGGAAAACCTGCGAGTCGGTCAGGAGTTCAAGCGCGCGCGCGCCGGTATTGGCCAGGAGCACGGCATAGCCGGCTTCTTCGAGGACTCCTTTGCGAAGGCGGAGCAGTTCTTCGTCTTCGTCTACGCAAAGAATCGTGGGCTTGGATGACAGCTTGGGACGGGACCCGAACCGCCACTTGGGTGCGGTATTGGACGACACTGGTGTAACTCTGCCCGATTAAATCCGGGACGTAAATACGGGAAACACTGTATTGCGTTTCAAGTAGATTTTCAAGCTGGACGTGCACCAAGAACGCCAACGATTCGCACGGGTTTTCACCGATTAAGAACTGGAGATCTCACAACCTTACCCCTTCTACGCTTGATTTTGTAGCAGGCCATCCGCGGCTGCAGGACTCCCATCATATTCAGGCACATCTTGAGAAGGAGAACCCATGACAAAAACTCTGGCCAGAACACTCTCTATTGCAGTGTTTCTCACTGGCAGCCTGGTCCCGCTTTGGTCGCAGCAGGACAGCAGCTCGCAGCAGGTGCCGGCGGATAACACAAAAGTCAATCAGCGAGACCGCAATGCAAACGAACCGACGGCCGACCAGCAGAAAGAAAATGGCAGCGACCGGAAGCTCACGCAACAGATCCGGCGCGCCGTCGTGAAAGACAAATCACTTTCGACCGACGCCCACAACGTAAAAATCATTACGCAAAATGGAGCGGTCACGCTCAAGGGCGCGGTGAAGTCGGACCAGGAGAAGCAGGCGATTGAAAGCAAGGCTACGGAGATCGCCGGATCCGGGAAAGTGACCAACGAATTGCAGGTCGCCCCCGGTCAGTAAGTCCCGTAAGCCGCCACAATTTCATTTTTAAAAGGAGATTTCCTATGGCAGGAAAGAATACAGCAGTATTTGGAATTTACCGCGAACGCTACGGCGTGGAACGCGCGGTCGATGAACTGAAGGACGCGGGTTTCCGCAGTACCGACATCTCGGTTTTGTTTCCCGAGAACGTCGGCACCAAAGATTTCGCTCATGAAAAGAACACAAAGGCCCCGGAAGGTACAGCGACAGGCGCGGGTACCGGCGCGGTGGTCGGCGGGACGCTGGGCTGGCTGGCGGGAATTGGCGCTCTGGCGATTCCGGGCGTGGGCCCGCTCATTGCGGCGGGGCCGATTGTTGCGGCGCTGACTGGCGTCGGCGTGGGCGGGGCGATCGGCGGAATCACGGGCGCACTGGTCGGGATGGGAATTCCCGAGTACGAGGCCAAGCGTTATGAGGGCCGGGTGAAGGAAGGCGGCATCCTGCTTTCCGTGCACTCGGACAATTCCGACTGGACGAAGCGGGCCAAGAACATCCTGGAGCGGACCGGAGCGGACGATGTTTCTTCCACCGGCGAGGCGAGCGCGGACTTCCAGAAGACCGACAAGCCCATGCCACGCGCAAGTTAGTAAAATGTGAGTTAGCAGAAAAGCCCCGCCTTAACGCGGGGCTTTGATTTTGTGGGACGGGGCGAGAGCCCAAAAGCAATCTACTCTTCGAGGTATTCCCAATGCGATGGACACCGGGCGGCTCGAGCGATGACGTTGAAGATCGGCGCAGCAGCAGTGGCGGGGGGATAGGCGGAATTCACATCGGGCTGGGGGGATTTGTAATACTAGGCATCCTCAGCCTGGTGTTTCATCGCAATCTATTCACCCTTTTGCAGTCAGGTGGAGGTTCTCCTGGTGCAGGCATCAGCCAGGCCGACCCGGCGCGGGATCAGGCGGAAAAGCCACTGGTAGATTTTGTAACCTTCGTGCTTAATGATGCGCAGAACACCTGGACCGGAATCTTGTCGAACCAGAGCGTCCAATACCGGCATGCCAAGCTGGTGCTGTTCCGGAACACAATCGATTCTGCGTGCGGAATGGCGCAGTCGGCATCGGGGCCGTTCTACTGTCCCACGGACGAAAAAATCTATATCGATCTCGCCTTCTATTCGGAGCTGAAACAAAGGTTTGGAGCGCCCGGCGAATTCGCTGAGGCCTACGTCCTGGCCCATGAGATGGGACATCACGTGCAGAACCTTCTCGGAATTGAGCGCAAAGTGGTGGAGGCGGAAAGAGCGAATCCGCGGCAAGCAAATCAGTACTCCCAAAGGCTCGAGCTGCAGGCGGACTGCTTCGCGGGAATCTGGGGACACTCGACCGAGGAGCGAAACCTGCTGGAAGCGGGCGACGTGGAGTCTGCAATTAGAGCGGCAGCCGCGGTGGGCGATGATCGTCTGCAAAAGATGGAGACCGGCCATGTGAGCCCTGACAGTTTTACCCATGGCTCCTCGGCCGAGCGCACGCGCTGGTTCCGCACTGGTTTCGACGCCGGGGACATTCCGGCCTGCAATACGTTTTCCTAGCCCACGAACCCAAGGTGCTCGACTACCTCGCGGGGTCTGCTCGGATCATCGATTGTTATGGCGTTCCCGAAGAAGTGCCGGCAATTTGCCAATCAGCCTAAGATACGGGCGACTTCCTTGGCGTAGTAGGTCAGAATAATTCCCGCTCCCGCCCGGCGGATCGAAGTCAGCGACTCCAGGATCACGCGCTCGCGGTCGATCCAGTTGTTGCGGGCGGCGGCTTCGATCATGGCGTACTCGCCGGAGACTTGATAGGCGGCAATCGGCAGATCAAAACGCTCGCGGGCGGCGGCGATCACGTCGAGATATGGCATCGCGGGCTTGACCATGATCATGTCGGCGCCTTCTTCGATGTCGAGGGCGATCTCGCGCGTGGCCTCGCGGAGGTTGGCTCCATCCATCTGATAGGAACGGCGGTCGCCGAACTGCGGGGTTGAATCGGCGGCCTCGCGGAATGGGCCGTAGAAGGCCGAGGCGAATTTGGCGGCGTAGGAAAGAATTGGCGTGTTCTCGAATCCGGCGTCGTCGAGGGCTTTGCGGATGGCGGCAACGCGGCCGTCCATCATGTCGGATGGGGCGATGATGTCGATGCCGGCGCGGGCTAGCGAGACCGAGGCTCGGGCGAGCAGTTCGAGAGTGGCGTCGTTGACGATCTCGTAGGTGCTGCCCAGCTTGGCTACGGCGTCGTTCATCGCTTTATCGAGATCGTGCGACTTCACCGCCACAGCGGAGACATTTCTCGCGGCAGCGCCCAGGGACTGCGGAGAATGTGTCGCCATCACGATCCCGCAGTGGCCGTGCGACATGTACTCGCAGAGGCAGACGTCGCCGATCAGCAGCATGTCGGGAACTTCATTCTTGATTGCCCGCGCGGCGCGCTGCACGATGCCGCTCTCTTCCCAGGCTCCGGTGGCGACTTCATCTTTCTTTTCAGGCAGGCCAAAGAGAATGATTGCGGGAACGCCGACGGCATGGGCTTCGTGGGCTTCGCGGACCGCTTCGTCTACGGAGAGGTTGAAGACGCCGGGCATGGAACGGACTTCCTTGCGGACACCTTCGCCTGGGCAGACGAATAACGGATAGATCAGACTTTCGGGGGTCAGGCGGGTCTCACGCACCAGGGAACGCAGAGCACCGGTGCGGCGCAAGCGACGAAGACGTGTCGCCGGGAAAGGCATGAGGAGATTCTAGCAGCAGGTCGTGTTAGCCACTTGTGCCACTGAAGGCTTTCCTCTGTGTAACTCTGTGCTCTCTGTGGTTTACGCTTTTCGAACCTTAACCACAGAGGACACAGAGTCACACAGAGCTTTTTCAGGCACCTGGCCTTAATACCGGCCGTGTCCGCAGGTAGAATCTGAAGGACGCCGTCGCCTACGAACAGGGCCATGGCCAGGCAAATCCAGACGATGGTTTCGACGGCCTTTGGATTTCCATCCCATCCGCCTAGGCCGGCTATGACGCGGACTTCCAGAAATACAATTGCCACGCAGAAACTGCGAGTCATCCACTGGCGGTGCTGTTGCACTTTGCCGTTCAAAATGAATCCGAAGGCGATGGCGGTTGTGAGCATCAGCAGGAAAGCATCTACAGCGCCCGCAATGCTGAACGAGCGCGTGCCGCCCATGCGCTCCTGAAAGTACTGGATGTAGGCCCCGAGGGGCGCGGCGATCAAGGCTCCGAAGACGTAGAAGCGGCCGACCACACGATGAAACTTTGTATAACGCTGGCGCAGGCGGTCGGAAAACTGCAACGGTCCGAGGAGAATGGCGCAGGCTCCGGCAAGTCCGTGCGGGAGCAAGTACCAGCGGAACGGCTGATAGTGCTGCCAGAGGGGATCTTCATGGTTCCACAGAAAACTTTCGTTGTGCTGAATGACGTAGGCGATCATCAGCCCGATGATTCCGAATAGAAAATATTTTGGACGAACACGAGACGCAGCTCGAACCTGAACAGAAGACGTTGCCAAGGAATCCCTCGAAGACGGCGGTCCCTGCGGCGTGGCGCGCCGCTGCAGGCGCGATTAAAGTACCATAAAAACGTGGCGCAGACGATGAAAAACAGCAGTGCGCGGCTGCTGGAATTCGATGGGCTGCGGGATTTGCTGCGCGGTTATGCGGCGTCGGATCTGGGCCGAGCGAAGATTGCCGAACTTCGGGCTTCGGTTGATGCCGGCTGGATTCAGGCCCAGCAGCAGCTCACGGCTGAGGTCCGCGAATTCCGACGGGTGGGTGGGCGATTTGATTTCGTAGGGCTGGTCGACGTCAGCCAGTTACTTGATAAGAGCCGCATCTCCGGCGCAGCACTCGAAACGCTTGAGATTCGCGATGTGGTCGCGGTCGTTGATCGCGCGTCGGAGTGGCGGGAGATTGCCTTCAATCCGCCGCAGGGGATGAAGCAGGATTGGGCTGCGGTGCGGGAGTTTTCGTCGCGAGTCAGCGACTTCACCGAGTTTCTCCGCGGATTCCGCAACAAGATACTGCCTGACGGCACGCTCGACGACAAAGCTTCGCCCGAGCTGGCTAACATCCGGCGGGAAATCGAAAAGCAGCGGCGGGCGATCCAGCAGTCGCTGCAAGCGCATTTACGCCGCCTGGGAGAAGGCGACGCGCTGCAGGAAGATGTGGTCACGATTCGCGGCGAGCGGTTCGTGATCCCTGTGAAGGCCGAGCACAAGCGGCGCGTGCAGGGCGTGGTGCATGGGGCGAGTTCGAGCGGACAGACGGTCTTTGTGGAGCCGCTGGAGACGATTGAGCAGAACAATGAACTGGTTCGTCTGCTCGAAGATGAGATGGCGGAGGTTCACCGTATTTTGCTGGCGATGACGTGGCGGATCGGGGAGCGGGGGGAGGAGATCAAGAGCGCCGTTGAAGTGCTGGCGGAGTTGGAGTTGCAGTTTGCGAAGGCGCGGTTTGCGGAGGATTACAACTGCGTGGCGCCTGTCATTCTGGAGAACGAGGGTGCCCCATCCTTCCCGCGTTCTTTGCGGGAGGGTGGGGACTTTGACGTTCTCAGAACGAAAGAAGATCAAAACCCCCACCCTGTGTCTCCGAAATCGGGAGACACAAGGGTGGGGCACCCTCGAGGGTTGATACTTCGCGATGCTCGGCATCCACTTCTGGAGAGGAACCTCAAGAGCCAACTGCAACCTCAGTCGGACAAGAGCGTCCGACCCACACAAGTGGTTCCCATGTCGATTGAGCTTGAAGGGCCGAATCGCGAACTGATTATCACTGGCCCCAACACCGGCGGCAAAACTGTTGCGCTGAAGACCGCCGGCCTGCTTGTGCTGATGGCGCAGGCGGGAGTTCCCGTGCCGGCGAGCCGCATGGAGATGCCGGTGTTTGACTGCGTGCTGGCCGATATCGGTGATTATCAATCAATCGAGCAGAACCTTTCGACATTTTCTGCGCACGTCACCAATATTGATTTCATTTCGCGCACGGCGACTGCAAATTCACTGGTGCTGCTGGACGAGCTGGGTTCGGCGACCGATCCCGAAGAGGGTGCGGCGCTGGCGGTGGCGATTGCGGAGCATTTTCTGGAACGGAAGTGTGTGACCATCATCTCGACGCACCACACGTCGCTGAAGGTGTTCGCGGCGAATTCTTCGGGTGTGGTGAATGCGGCGGTGGGATTCGATGAGGCGACTCTGCAGCCGACCTATGAACTCAAACTAGGGGTGCCGGGCGCGTCGGCGGGGACTAATATCGCGCAACGGTTGGGGCTAAATCCGGAGATCGTGCGGTCGGCGCGTTCTCGCTTGGGAACGCAGGCGCGCGATGTGGGGCAATTTCTTGATCGGCTCCATGCGGAACTGCGCGAGGCGGAGGCAGAGCGCTTGCGGGTCAAAGCTAAAGAGGAAGAGCTGACAAAGGAGCGGGCGCGGCTCGCGAGTGAAGGCAAGCGCGAGCAGCAGGAGAAAGTGCGGGAACTGGAGAAGAAGCTGGAAGCGCTGATGCGCGATTTCGAGTATCACGCGCGCGAGGCGGTGAATGCCGTGCAGGACCGGGTGGCGGCGCAGAAAGTGTCGAAAGATGCTGAGCGAAGAATAGCCAAGCTCCGCCGGGATTTTCAGGAGCAGTTCAACTCGGCGGTGGTGGCGCATTCGACGGGCGCGGATCGCGAAGATCCGAATGCGCAGCCGCAGCTTGTGAAGCATGTTGCGGAAGGCGATTACGTCAAGCTGAAGTCGGTGGGGCGGAACGCGCGGCTGGTGCGGCGGATTGATGAGAATCATTTTGAAGCCGAAGTGGGCGCGATGAAGATGCGCATTGCGCGCGAGGACATTGCGGAGGTCGTCTCGCGTGCGGCTGAGACTCCGGTGAAGGCGGCGCGGGCGAAGGGTGTCTCTGTGGTGCTGGAACGCGATCCCGAGAACGTACCTTCTGAGATCAACGTGATCGGGCGCACGGTGGACGATGCCACGCGCGAAGTCGAGAAATTTGTGGATCGCGCGTTTCTGGCTGGATTGCCACGGGTGCGGATTGTTCACGGCAGCGGCATGGGAATTCTGCGGAAGGCGCTGCGGCAGTTTTTGCAGAAGCATCCTCATGTGGAGTCGATTGCCGAGCCGCCGCAGAACGAGGGTGGCGGGGGAGCGACGGTGGCGGAGTTGAGGGTGTAATGTGTTGCCCGTGCCGAGCCCTATGTTTCGCCACCAGTTCGCGTAGGGGCGGGTGCCCTCACCCGCCCGGCGGGAGCTAGGCTCCCCGGCGACGTTAGGAGTGCGCATGAATTCTCCGGCGCAAAAACCGCGCCGGATGCCCGGGTGAGGGCACCCGGGACTACGTGGACTTTGCCGATGACTGACATTCGAATTGTTAACTCAGCAGATGTTTCCACCTTGCTCTCACTCATCCGCGCTCTGGCTGCGTACGAGAAGAAGCCGCACAAGGTTGTGGCGACGGAGGCTGACCTGCAGCGGGACCTGTTTGGTCCGCAGCCGAAGTTTCGCGCGCTGATTGCGCAGTGGGATGGCAAGCCGGTCGGCTATGCATCCTTTTTTTATTTCTATTCGACGTATGAGGGCCGGGCGGCGCTGTTTCTGGAAGATTTGTTTGTGCTGGAGGAGTTCCGGAAGCATGGGATCGGGAAAGCACTGCTGGGCGCAGTTGCCAAACTGGCTCTTGAGGAAGGCTGCTTCGGATTGCGGTGGGAAGTGCTGGACTGGAACCTTCCGGCGATCGAGTTTTACGAGAAACTAGGGGCGACGTTTTTGCATGAGCGGAAGGCGGTCGCGTTTGATGAGGGAGCGCTGGAGAGAGTGGCGAGTGCGTTTTCACCACAGGGGCACAGGGGCACAGGGGAAAACCTTTGATTACTCCATGCTCCGATGAACGTCGTGTGCTCCACGCGGGGTAAACACAAGGTCTCTCGACTACGCGGCGCGTTTCACGCGCTGCTTCGCTCGAGATGACAGAGTTTGAGGAGATACCGTCGTAAAGCTGACGTGCTTCGCCAGGATCACAGAATCTCCATTATCCCAAGGCCATCTTTCTCACCTGCTCCGCGCTCATGCCGGTTTCGCGGAGGCGGCGGATGCTGAGGGCGTCGTGGCGTTTTGCCAGGCGCGTGCCGGAATCGTCTCGAACCAGATGGCAGTGGTAGAACTTGGGCGGCTGAAATCCCATTGCGCGGTAGATCAGCAGTTGCCGCGCGGTTGACTTCAGCAAATCCTCGCCGCGGACGACTTCGGTGATCTGCATTGCGGCATCATCTATCACTACGGCCAGTTGATATGCGGGCACGTCGTCGCGGCGCCAGATCACGAAATCGCCGAAATCGCCGGCGGCCGTGTAGCGCTGCGGGCCGAGATTCAGATCGTCGAATTCGATCATTTCACCATCGGGGACGCGGAAGCGCCAGTTCACTCCGGCGGGATGATTGAACGTAGAAGCATCTGCTCTGGCCCGGCAGTTTCCGGGATAGATGGGTTCGTCATCGTCGTTGGGAGCACTGGCTGCGAGGGTCAGGTCTTTTCGCGAACAGGTGCAGGGATAGATCAGGCCTGCGTCGCGCAATCGCCGCCATGCCTGCAGATAATGATCCCGGCGCTGGCTTTGTGAGTAGGGCGCAAAAGGACCGCCGCAGTCGGGACCTTCGCTCCAGGGAATGCCGAGCCAACGGAGGTCTTCGAACATCGCAGAAGTGAATTCTGCGCGACAGCGGTCGGGATCGAGGTCTTCGTTCCGGAAGATCAGCGTTCCGCACTGCGCCCGCTCAGCTGCTATCAGAAACGTTCGCGCGTGGCCGAGGTGAAGCAAGCCAGTGGGCGATGGCGCAAGGCGTCCTCGATAGCCTTCAGGCATGGGCGTATTGTAGCCAGCTTCACGAAATCCGCGTCGAGTCTCCTCGGGGATTACAATTGTGCGCGAGTTGGCGCTGTGGCACAAAAAACTGGAAAACGCTCTACGCCGAGAACCGGATGGTGCGACCTCGTGGCCATCGGCGCCTCTGCCGGTGGGTTGCTCGCGCTGGGTCAGTTACTAGGCGACATAGATGCGGAATCGCCGCCGCCGATCGTAATCGTGCAGCACCTTGATCCCCGCCACAAAAGTCAACTGGCAGAGTTGCTCGCTCGCAAGACCCGAAAACGTATCAAAGAGGCTGAACACGGTGAAGCGATTACTCCCGGCGTGGTCTACATTGGCCCGCCTGACGAACACCTGCTCGTCGCGCGCGGCAAAATTCAGCTGGCGCATTCACGATTGATCCGCTTCTCGCGTCCTTCGATCGATATCATGTTCGGGTCGGTGGCGGCGATGCATGGTGAGCGCGCTATCGGTGTTATTCTTAGCGGGTCCAACCGGGACGGGGCCGATGGGATTGCCGCGATTCGCGGAGCAGGAGGAGTCACGATCGCTCAGGATCCGGCAACGGCGGATTTTCGGATCATGCCCCAGGCCGCGATTGATACCGGTTGCGTTGACTTGATTGTTCCCCTTAAGAAGATGGGGAGCGTTCTTTCCCGGCTCTTCGTGGAGGGCAACACCAGGAAATGGCCCGAGATGTTACGTTGAAGGAATTGCTGCAGGAGCTTGCCGAGCAGCGTGGCTTCGACTTTCGCGGTTACAAGAAGACCACCCTCGAGCGCCGGTTCCGGCGCCGCATGTTCCAGATCAGCATTGGCAACTACGCCGATTACGGGGATTACATCCGGCAGCATCCCGAGGAAATCAACGAGCTGCTGAATACCATTCTCATCAATGTCACGGAATTCTTCCGTGATCCGCCGGCATGGGAAATCCTGCGGCACGAAATTTTACCTTCGTTACTGAAGCCGCTGAAGCCCGGGCATTCATTTCGGGTGTGGAGCGCGGGTTGCGCCAGCGGGGAGGAGCCGTTTTCGGCGGCCATTCTTCTGGCGGAATATTTCGGGCGGCGGATCCAGGAGTATGACGTAAAAATCTACGCGACCGACATCGACGAAGATGCCCTGAACAGCGCCCGCCGGGGGGAGTATCCCATGGACAAACTGCGGCGTGTGCGGCCGGAGTGGCGGGAGAAATATTTTCAGGGCAGGGGCCTGTTGCGGGTGAATCGCGAGATTCGCAAGCTGGTGATTTTCGGGCGCAGCAATCTTGGCCAGGATGCGCCCATCTCTCATGTGAACCTTTTGATCTGCCGCAATCTGCTGATTTACTTCGATACCGACTTGCAAAAGCAGATCCTGAACCGGCTGCATTATGCGATCGAGCCGGGCGGGATTTTGTTCCTGGGCAAGTCAGAATCTCAGCTCACCAATTCGCCGCAATTCCGCAGGCTGAACGCTCGCTGGCGAATATTTCAAAGGATCTCTAACGCGCACTTTGAGGAACGGCCGCAGCCCACGGAAGAAATCGGCGAGACGCTCGATCTTTCGTTACGGACTCGCGTGGAACTTGACGGAGTGCGGCAGCAGCAAAGATACATGCTGGAAACGTTGCGCATCGGGGTGATGGTTCTCGACGCGGAGGATATTGTCATCCTGAACAATACCGCTGCGCTGGCATTGTGCGGGCTGCCGGCGGTGAATCTTGCGGGCAAGCGTCTGCACGAGACTGACATTTCCATTCGCATTCCGGAGCTCAGCGCCCACGTGCAGTCCACCCGCGTCAATAACGAATCAGCGAAGTTCCAGTCGCGGATCAAGACAGCGATGGAAGAAAAGCTTTTGGAACTGACGATTCGTCCAACTTTGGATCAACGGGGCGAGCGCAGTGGGACGCTGATCTATTTTGACGACCAGACGCTGCAGGAAAAATTGCAGGTCACGGTCGAAGAACTGGAATCCACCAGCGAAGAGTTGCAGTCGGCGAATGAAGAGTTGGAAACCACGAATGAGGAACTCCAGTCGACAAACGAAGAGCTGGAAACGACGAACGAAGAGCTCCAGTCCACCAACGAAGAGCTGGAGACCACCAACGAAGAATTGCAATCGCTGAATGAGGAACTGGAAACCACCAACCAGGAACTCGAAGAGCGCACCAAAGAGCTCGACCAGGTCAACAGCGTCTACGCGCAGACATTGGAGAAAATCCGCCTGCCTGTCATGCTGGTCGATCAGGAGCGGCACATTGAGTTCTGGAATGCGCGCGCATTACGGATTTTCGGCTTCAAGAACAAGCCGCCGATGGAAATTACCATCGATCAGCTGCCGCTCTCTTCGGAACTGAGGGCAGTGCTGGTCCGCAGGCACCGCGCGGTGCTGGCGAAGGGAGAGCCCACGATTGCCCGCGGGCATGCTCTTGGCGGAAAATTGAATTTACGGGCTGATATCCACTTTAGCGTGATCCCGCGGGAAGACCGCAGCAAAAGTGTGCTGATCATGTTCGAGCCCAGCTCAGACGGGGGAGCCGCGCAGAAGAAAGAACCCAACTTGAAGAACCGCCGGCGGTAACATCCACTTAAAAGCAAGGGCTTTACCGGCGAATGATTGTCCCTGGGCGTTTCTGACGCTCTCAAATTTTACACTTCTGGGTTCGTGGAGTCGCTTTGTGGCGCGATCGGTATCTCTTGGACCTGTTTAGCATCGAAGGAACTGGCAGATTGAGTGCCGAAACTGAGCGACGAAGATGGATGGGTCATGAAGAAAGTTAGAAACCTTGTTAATCCCACCCTGGCGGAAATAGATTTTCTTCGCTCGGAAATCGATACCGGGCTGACGTTCGCCAAAATTGCACTCGACGCGCACCGGCACGATACCAGAAACCGCAATCGCCTCAATGCGCGCAAGGCATACGATGCCGTGCTGCGCTTTATGCCGAGAGTTAATCTCTCCCCGGAAGAGAGCAGTGAAATGAAGATCAGGGTGGAACATTTGAAAGCGGAGCTAGATAGGTTGGGGGAGGAGGTTTAGGGGCTTAAGGCTTCATGCTAAGAACACAACGTCTCTCGACTGTGTGCTCGAGATGACATCGCCTGGGCGGTGCGAATGAGATGATGGGGTGGACGTCTCGTGATACGGCTTAGCGCAAGCGCGAACGCATTTCCCGAATTCGTTTTTGCAGGAGTTCGGCCTGGCGCTGCTGGCGAACGCTGGTTTCGGCTACGGAGCGGACCAGTTTCAACGATTCCGCGAGCAAACGGTGAGAGGTCTCAATCGCGGTGTTGTTGTGACTTTTTGCGCTGTTCGCCGCAACTAGAATCGGACCATTCGGCGGGTGAGTTGAGTTCACGCCGGAAGTTGTGATCCAAAACTTGAGTTCATGCACCGAAGCAAAGACCGGACTGCGCTTACCCTTGCCAATGCGATGGACGGGAAGACGCAAGTCTCTTTCCCAGCGCTGCACAGTGCGCACGCCGCGATCGAGATAGGCCGCGATCTCCTTCCACGAATTCAACATTTCCGGCTTTTCGACCAGCTGTGCCATCTACCGTCCCCGTCCCCTCGACCTTACGGTAACTTGCACTTGCTATTGGCAGTATAAGCCTGGGCGGGAGCTTTATTCTCTTCGATTTTGGCTGGTTCGGAAGGTTTGAACTCGACAAAGTGCTGCCTCGACCAAGGTCATTCGGTCGGTGATCGGGCAGGAAGCCGAATTGAATCGCAGATTTGCCCGCGCTTGGCGAGCAAGCTATGCCGGTCTCTTCATTTTTTGAGGTATGGGCCGGCCGGTGCGAACCAGTTCTTCGGTTTCGCGCAGGTCTTTGCAGTACGGACAGTTGGGGTCCGAACAGTAGGGTGATCCGGCGTCCGCCTTGTGGGCGGGCGCATTTGTCTGGGGTTCCATAAACAATGCTCCTAGATACGGATTTAGGCTTGCCGTTGGTATTCAGTATCGTCTAATGGTGTTGTTGTGGAAGCGTCAAGATGCGCTATGAGCCTGAACCCGGTTCGCCGCAAAAGGTTTCGCCGCTTACGCAGATTCCGCCATTTCTGTTTTAACCATCAGATTGAGATATTTGCTTGCAACCGAGAGAGCCTCTCGCTCTGCATCGCTGAGGTCCGGCGCGCGCATGCGCTGGTCAATCTCTAGAAGGGCGTCGTGCAGGTAGCCGTGAGCTGCTTCGGATTCATCTTCCATGACGGCGCGGCAGTAAGCCTGAAACCCCCGCGCCTGAAAGTCCAGCAGCATATTGGGGGACGACTCAAAACGCGCTGTCCCGAGCGGGACGGGGGTAAGTCGTCAGAACGAAACAGCGCGTCAGTGTGTACGTGGTGCCAGTAGATTCGCGCTTTGCGCAGGAGAAGCAAAGCGTCAACAAGCGACAAGAGGAAAAAACGTAAGCTTGCGGCTTGCTCAATCTCGCTACTGATTGGGACTGCGATTACGGCGTGGCCCTGTACGCATGCACAAAAAAGTACGCAGTCATACCGGTGCCGATTGCGATGACGAACCAACGCACCCAGAGCCTGGGAAGCCGGAGTGAATAACGCGCGCCAAAATAGCCTCCGAAAGCCGCACCCGCGATCATGATGATTGCTTGTGGCCAGAAAACGGCGTGCTTGAAAATGAAGATCAGCACCGCGATGCCATTGGTGGCAGTGCTGAGCACGATCTTGAATGCATTCATCTCGTGAATGTCGGCCATTCCGAAGGCGGTGAGCATGGCGAGGACCACGATGCCCATGCCGCCGCCGAAGTAACCGCCGTAGATCCCGACCAGCAGTTGGAAAAAAGCCGCTGCCATCAGGGCGCGAAGGCGAGGATTCCCGCCGGTTTGCGGATCGGCTTTTGTGAGCCTGGGCCCGGCAATGAACAATAAAGTTGCGGCGAGCATGAGCCAGGGCAAAACCCGGAGGAATGTATGGGCGGGGGTCCGCAGCAGCAGGAGGGCACCGACGATCCCCCCGATGCTGCTGACTGCGGTCAGCGTAATCAGAACCGCCCTCCGCACTTTCAGGTGATGGCGAAATGCGCCGCCGCTGAATGCCAGCCCGGTCCACAGGGCAACCGTGTTGGTGGCGTTGGCTGGGACGGGAGGAACTCCGGTGAACAGCAGGGCAGGAAAGGCGATGAAACTTCCCCCGCCTGCGACGGCATTAAGTATGCCGCCGAGGGCGGCGGCCAGAAACAGAACCGCGATGTTGTGTGGATGGAGGGAGCCGATGTGCAAGCAAGCAATGTATCAGAGTGGGGCGGGCGACCACTTCGGGGGGAGGAAACAGCTCTTCTGTAACGGTGAAAATTACGGTCCATACAGTAGGCAATAAATAAGGCCGGATAGAAATCCGGCCCGTGAAGATCTTCTCGCGGCTGTCTGCGTTATGTCCCGTAGGAGCTGGACGACTCGTTCCGCTGTTCCTGGAACTTGTCGCGCACGCGATCGCCGAACTCGTGCACTTTGCTGGAGATCGTGTTGCGAGTCTCTTCGCCGCTGCTCGGAGCGAGCAATATCCCGAGACCGACGCCCACGCCGACGCCAAGCAGCAAGGCTCCGGCAGTTCCAAGCGCCGAGTGGTCTTCTCCGCGAATGACATCGGAAGCGCGGCTAACACGCCTCGAAGCTTCGCCGTAACTATCACGTGCACGGTCACTTAAGTCATCTATCCCGCTGCTCAGACGATCCCGGAGAGAATCGAGCAAATAGACGCCCGACCCAAGCAGCACATTCCACAACAGATTTTCCCTACGTAGTCTCATCTTCGGCCTCCGCCATGCGTTTTTTGTAGTTATGGAGATGCGAGAAGTGAAAGGGGCGGTTGGCAGTGGATTTTCATTATTGGGTCATAAAAATATAACCATAGTTATGTTATTATGTTGATGAGGAAAAATCGAGATGAAGCAGATGCCCGCCGGGGAATTCAAAGCGCAGTGCCTGTCGATTATGGATCAGGTGCAAAAAACACGAGAGCCGGTGTTGATCACAAAACACGGCAAGCCCGTTGCACAGTTGGTGCCAGCTCCGGGGTCGGCCGACGACATATTCGGCTACATGAAAGGCAAAGTGGAGATTCTGGGAAATATTATCGACCCAGCATTTCCTATTGAGGAGTGGGACCCGGAATGATCCTTCTGGACACCCACGTCCTGCTCTGGATGGCGGGCGACCCGAGCCGCCTCTCGAAACCGGCTCACGACTCCATCCTCAGAGCTCGAGACAGCACGGGCTTGGCGGTGGCTACCATCACGTTACTGGAGTTGGCTCGCTTTGCCGAAAAGCGCGTGCTGGGGATTGGCAGCAGCGTTGAAAGATTTGTGAATGAGACAACATCGCGACTCGTCGTAAAGCCGATGACACCAGAGATTGTGGGAATCGCAGTGCGCCTGCCATCAACCTTCCCGAAAGATCCTGCGGATCGGGTGATTGCCGCTACGGCAATAGCGCACGGTATCCCACTCGTGACCGCCGATCAGAAGATTCGAGACTCGGGCGCCGTGCGAACCATCTGGTAATTCAGCGGCGCCCAGAGGATCGCTCAAAGCGCCTTGAAGGCGCGGAATGCGCATGCTAGCATCGTTCACTGGCCATGCCTAAGTTCGTCATCGAGCGTGAAATCCCGGGGGCAGGAAGTCTATCTGAAGCGCAACTGCGAGAGGTCTCCCGGAAATCAATCAGTGTCCTGAGGGGAATGGGACCCGAGATTCAGTGGCTACACAGCTACGTGACTGGAGATAAGGTGTATTGCGTTTATTTGGCTCCGGACGAGACCAGCATCCAGGAGCACGCCCGGCGCGTGGGTATCCCTGCCAATCGCGTTTCCGCGGTGCGTCGGCTGCTTGATCCAACCTTCGGCGAGTAAGCCAACGCTAGCTCGAGGATGAGGCAATCTCAATCATCATTGCCTCTTCAATAGCTTTCTCGATCGGCAACGCCCATCCGTCGAACCAGGCGGAGCGGCCGGCGGTGCTCAATGCCTGCCGCGCAGGGTGCAAACCGGACTCCAATTTGGTCTGTTCCGTTGAACTCAGTGGAGCGCCAATATTTTGGCGCAATGCTGCCGCAGCACCCGCCAGCCGCAGCGAACGCTCGGGCTCGTGTTGCGCAGCCGCCAGACAGGCAAAGGCCTCCAGCAGTCGCGCGATTCCGCGTTTGTGGTCCAGTTCCTGGAACATCTCTAAGCTTTCGCGATAGAGGGAACGGGCCGATCGATAGTCGCGCTGTTCTCGCGCCAGGCTTCCCAAGTCAGCCAGCGTGGCAGCAATGCCCCAACGATCCCCGAGTTCGCGAAAAACACTCAGGCCTTTTTCGTATAGCGCTCGCGCTGCAGCTGAATCACCGCTATGACGGGCAACATCTCCCTGATAATTCGTCGTCCAGGCAGCGCCTGTCCAATCGCCCAGTTGCTGGAAAATAGAAAGGCACTCGCCGTACAGTGCCTGCGAGCGGGCATGATCACCTTCCAGCATCAGGACATTTGCCAGATTACTAAGAGAACGCGCGATTGCTCTCGGATCCTCTAATTCTCTCCAAAGCGCTAAGCTCTCTTCCAACCGCGAGTGCGCAGTCGCAATATCTCCGCGGTCCCGGGCAAGCACGCCGAGCCCATTGAGCGAAACGGCGGCAGCCTGGTTATCGCCCAACTGGCGCGCGATGTCGAGGCTCTCCATGATCCTTGCATCCGCCAATGCATGATCTCCTTGTTCGCCTGCGAGAACCCCAGCGGCAAAAAGAGCACGAGACCGCGCCTTAGTCGGATGTGCAGCTCCTGGCAATTTCAATAGCCTTTCCAGCCGGTCCCGGCCTTCGGCAAGACTCTCGGAGGTCTCCCAAAAGCGAAACAGGGCCGCACCCAGGCGTAAGCCCCATTCTGCATTGCCCGCTTCTGTGAGAAATTCAAGGGCCGCGCGAAAATTATCCTTTTCGAGCGTGAGACGTTCCAGCCAGTCCGATCTTTCCACTCCGCCCTGCTCTGCACTCTCTTCTGCAAGCACCAGGCAGTACGCGGCATGGGCACGCCTGGTCGCAGCATCGTCCCCGCTTGCCTCGAGTTTTTCCAGAGCGTACTCACGAATGGTCTGCAACATCCCGAACCGTGATTCACCCTCGACAGAATCGATCTGCTGGACGAGGCTTTTATCCACCATAGAGGCCATACCTTCGAGCAGGTCAATGCTGAGATCGGCTTTGGCGTCGCACACAGCTTCGACGCCTTCCAAACTGCATCCCCCCGCGAAGACCGACAGCCGTCGAAAGAGGATCTGCTCGGCCGGCGTCAGCAGATCGTAGCTCCAGTCCATGGCTGCGCGCAGCGTCTGCTGGCGCTGCGGCAAGTCCCGCGCTCCGCCGGTCAATAACTGCAACCGGCTCGCCAGGCGTGTTCGCATTGAACTGGGTGAGAGGACTTTGATTCGGGCGGCAGCCAATTCAATCGCAAGCGGCAGGCCATCCAACCGGATACAAATCTCGGCAACTGCACTGGCGTTTTCCTCACTCAACACAAAGTCCGGTTTGCCGGCTACTGCGCGCTCGGTGAACAACTGGACCGCGGAGCACTGTGACAAACTTTCCACCCGGTGGACCGATCGCGAGTCCGGTAGCGCAAGCGGCGGCACTGGGAATTCGTGCTCGCCATACACGTGCAGCGGCGCGCGACTGGTTACCAGGACCTTCAGGCTGGGTGCGATCGCCAAGAGTTCTGCCACGATCGGCGCGGCTTGAACCAAGTGCTCGAAGTTATCGAGCAGAAGCAGCATAGGTCCGGACAATGCCCGTACATTGTCTTTGAGCACCTCAAGTGGCGAGTGAGATCCCGCCTGCCGGATTGCCAAAGTCTGAACGATCGCGGCAGGAACAAGTCCGGGATCGCTTAATAGCGAGAGGGCAACGAAGTGAACACCGCCTGGGAAGTGTTCGGTTAGTTCACTGGCCAATTGCACCGCAAGGCGGGTTTTGCCGATTCCCCCGGGACCAGTCACCGTGACCAGCCGCACATTGCTACGAAGAACAAGCTCTTTGGCGGCGGCGAGCTCCATTCCGCGTCCTACCAGCGGTGTGCGCTGCACCGGAAGGTTGGCTGGTCGCGCTTCTCCTGTTGTTGCAGTTTCTTGCGAGAACGAATCTCCTCCCGCTGTTACCTGCCCGGCATCGGATTTTCGTTTGAGCAATTCAAGATCACGATAAAGGTCCGCTGCCGACTGATAACGGAGCGCGGCATCCTTTTCCATCGCCTTAGCGACAATCTCCTCCAAATCTTTGGGGAGATCGGGATTCACGCGAGTGAGTGGCGCAGGAGATTTAGTAAGCACAGCCTCCAGGGTCCGCACCGCGTTGCCTTCAGCAAATGGACAGGTCCCAGTCGCGGCCTCATACAACACTACGCCGAGTGAAAATACATCCGAGCGGCCGTCGAGCTCGTAGCCCCGCGCCTGCTCTGGAGACATATAAGCGGTGGTGCCAGGGGTCACACCCTCACTCGTCAGCGATGTGTCGTCATTTGGCGACGGATTCGGCGTGGAGTTCGCCAGTTTAGCCAAGCCAAAATCCAATACCTTCACCAGCCCACGCCGCGTAATAAATAGATTTGCAGGTTTAATGTCGCGATGGATCATGTAGCTGGCGTGCGCCATCTCCAGGGCATCGGCTACATCCATTCCCCACTGCACCAACTGCGTCCAGGCGATGCGGCCCGCTCGAATCCGCTGCTTTACGGTCTCGCCTTCGAGCAGTTCCATTACGATGACAGGCCTGCCGTCATACTCCTCGACTTCGTACAGGGTGCAAATATTCGGATGGCTGAGCGCCGATATGGAGCGAGCTTCCTGTTCGAAACGCAGGAGCGCTTTGCTATTGGCCGCGTCGGCGTCAAGCATAAGTTTGAGCGCTACACGGCGTCCGAGCCGAAGGTCCTCCCCCTCGTAAACCACACCCATACCACCGCTGCCGATTCTTTTAGTTACGCGATAGTGGGAGATGGTCCGGCCGAGCAATGCGTCGCGGTCTCCCTGGGTTTCGACCATGGCCTGGGCGGCAATTAGGGTTGCGGGGCTTTCCAGGAACCCGCCCAGCTTGCGGTGAGAGTCGAGCAGGGAACGTACCTCGCCTTCGAGCTCAGCATCGCCTGCGCATTTGCGACGAAGAAATTCGTCGCGGCCGGCAGAGGGAACGTCCAGCGCCGCCTGTATGAGTCCATCTATTTGTTTCCAACGCTCAGGATCCATGGCGAGCTCCGCCACTGATCTCGCGGTGCAGCCACGCCCGGGCTGTGCTCCAGTCGCGCATGACCGTCACTGGCGAAATTTTCAGCACTTCCGCGCTTTCTTCCACGCTCAGTCCGCCGAAGAATCGCAGCTCCACTACTTGCGCTTTTCGGGGGTCAATCTGCGCCAGGGCATTCATGGCCTCATCGAGCGCCACAAGATCTTCATCACGGGTGGCGCCGATGACAGCAGAATCTTCCAGTTCAACGTGCTGTACGCCAGCACCTCGTTTCAAATTGTGACGTCGAGCATGGTCCACCAAAATTCGCCGCATCAGTTGTGCGGAAACGGCGAAGAAGTGAGCGCGATTCTCCCAGCGCATGCGCTTGTAATCCACCAATTTCAGGTAGGCTTCGTTGACCAGGGCAGTCGCCTGCAAACTGTGACCGCTGCGCTCGCGGCCCATATAGTAGCGGGCCAGACGCCGGAGCTCTTCATAGACAATCGGGGTGAGGTGTTCGAGGGCAGCCTGGTCTCCCTCACTCCAAGCCCGGAGCAACGTGCTGACGTCCTGCTCGGGTGGCCTCGTCTCCTTCATCCCCGCATCCGCGCCATCAAGAGTGCCCATTATACGGGCCAATGAACCCAATCGAGAAGATTGAATGATAGTTCCGAACCGCTGTTTACGCCTATTTAGATAGGCCGGATAAGGGAACTCTGGGCCACTTCAAAGGAGAATCTATGACAACATCGGTTAGAGCCTTCGCTGCAACAAGAATCACGAAGACCCTTCAGCTGGCCTTGCTGGGCAGCCTGGTAACGGTCTTCCCGCTTCTTGCCGCCGGGCAGGCTGCTCACGATCACCCCGCGCCAGCCAAGCTCGTGCAGATTGTTCGCGAAGCGACGCAGCAGTTCATCGACGTAAATAACGCCGGACCGGCTGGTTATGGCCCGGCTTTCGGCTGCGTCAGCGGTCCAGACCACGGTGCGATGGGCATTCATTACATCAACGGCGCTCTGGTTGGAGATGGAGAACTCGACGAAATGCATCCGGAAGCGTTGATTTACGAGCCGGTGGGGAACGCGCGGCGGCTGGTTGGGGTGGAGTACATCGTGCTCGCGGACGCCTGGCTGGCCACCCATAACGGCGTGCCTCCCTCGCTGGAAGGCCAGGACTTTCAATTCCTCAACAGCCCGAACCGCTACGGAATTCCTGCGATCTTCGAATTGCATGTGTGGGCGTGGCGGAACAATCCTAACGGTGCATTTGTCGATTGGAATAACAAGGTGAGTTGCGAAGGCCAATAACCGTTAAACGCAACGGCCGGCCTAAACGCCGGCCGTTGTTGTGCAGAGTGGCAAATAGCTTTACGTTTTGATGCGTTTCGCCTGTTCGTCCCAGACCGCGGCCGACTTGCTGAAATACGAATGGTTCGCGAGATGGCAGCCGAGGGCGGCGTTGTTGCCGAACTCTTCGTTCTCCACAACTTTCTTGCGGGTGCGGACCGCGTTGAAGAAGTTTATGTGGTGATCGACGTGATCGCTGTAGCCCTGAGGCGTGGTGAACACCTCGGGTGGCTCGCTGATATTGACTGCGGAAAGCGGATGCTGGGCGGCGAACTGCGCCAGATACTCATCACGCAGTTTCTTCGGCCAGCCGTAAATCGAATAGCCCTCGGGCTGAGGCCGCGTGTCCTGCGCGGTAAACGTCAGAGTGGAACCTTGAATCCCCAGCGTTCCTTTTGTGCCGTAAAAGCCGATGTAGTCGCCCTGATCGTTGTTCAGGTTGCAGCGCAGGTACATGCGGAAATTGGGATAGTCGTAAAAAGTTTCGATCAGGTCGGGGAAGTCGCGCCCATCTTTGAAGTGAAACAGGCCGCCCACAGACTGGGCGCGGCTGGCGACGCGATTGGTCCCGCTGATGTAGTGAATGCCGGAAATAGCGTGGACGAAAAGGTCGCCGGGTAATCCCTCGCCGTAGTCGGTGAAGCAGCGCCAGCGGAAAAATCTTTCGGCGCTGAAGGGGCGCTTGGGAGCGCCGTCGAGGAATGCGTTCCAGTCGATGGTTTGTTCGCTGGCGTCGGGCGGGATGGGATAAACCCAGGCGCCGCTCGGCGAATTGCGGTCCCAATGCGCTTCGACGTGATAGACGTCGCCGAGCCGGCCGGAGTCATAAATTTCCTTGGCCTGCTGATAGACGATCGACGAGACACGCTGGCTGCCGATTTCAACAATCCGGTTTGCTTTCTGCGCAGCTTCGACCATGGCGAAGCCGTCTTCGACGGTGTGCGACATGGG
>JBKPSP010000042.1:0-5919 GCA_046735175.1 Acidobacteriota bacterium | reverse complement strand
ATCGGATTCGCGCAGGGGATTCCGGTTTCAGTGAATGGCATGGAAATGGATCCCGTGTCGCTGGTGGAACTGCTGAACGAAATCGGCGCACGCAACGCGGTAGGACGCATCGATCTGGTGGAGAACCGCTTCGTCGGCATCCAGTCTCGTGGATGCTACGAGACTCCCGGCGGCACGCTGCTGATCACGGCTCACCGTGAATTGGAAGCTCTGTGCCTGGAGCGCGACGTCGCGCATTTCAAGCAGCACATTGCCCTGAAGTATGCCGAGCTTGTGTATTTCGGACTGTGGTTCACTCCTTTGCGCGAAGCCCTGGATGCATTCGTCAACCAGACGCAAACCGAGATGACAGGCAACGTGATGTTGTCGCTGTACAAGGGAAATGTTTCAGTCATAAGCCGGCACTCGGAGCACTCGCTCTATCGAACCGATCTCTCGTCATTCACGATGGACGACAGCTACGACCAGAAAGACGCAGCAGGGTTCATCCGCATTCTCGGACTGCCCTCGCGATCGAGGGCCCGCCCCAGAGTGGAGGTCACGCGATGAAGATGTGGTCGGGGAGATTCCGGCAGCCGCTGGACCCTGATTTCGAGCGTTGGCAAAGATCGTTCGATTTCGACCGACGGTTGCTTCGCTATGAAATCGCGGCAAGCGAAGCACACGCCCGCGCGTTGCAGGATGCCGAGATCTTGTCCGCCGATGAACTGATCAGCATCTTGCAAGGGTTACAGCAGATTGGCGAGCGAGCTTCCGCGTCGCCCGAGTTCCTGGAAGACAGCGAAGCTGAAGACGTGCACCATTTTGTCGAAAAGCAACTGGTCGCGTCGATCGGCGACGCCGGATACAAACTGCACAGCAGCCGCAGCCGCAACGAGCAAATCGCAACCGACTTGCGGCTGTATACAAGGGCTGCGATTGATCAACTGCGCGCCGAACTCGCCGAACTATGTGCAGCTTTCGTCGCGCGCGCCGAGGATGCCGGGGAGACGGCCGTACCGGCTTATACACACCTGCAGCGAGCCGAGCCGGTGCTGGTCGCCCATTGGCTTTTGGCTTACGTGCAGATGTTTCTGCGGGATGCGGATCGACTGGCGGACTGCCGCAAGCGGCTGAACGTCTGTCCGCTAGGGTCGGGAGCGGTCGCGGGTGCAACTTTGCTGCTCAATCGTTCGATGATGAGTGAACAACTCGGATTCGACGCTCCTACGGCCAATAGCATTGACGCGACGAGTGATCGGGATTTCATCCTCGAGTTCGTCAACTTTTTGTCGCTACTTGCGTTACATCTGAGCCGATGGGCCGAGGAGATGATTCTCTTCTCTACCCAGGAATACGGATTCATTACATTGCCCGAGGCCTACTCCACCGGGAGCAGCGCCATGCCGCAGAAGAAGAATCCCGACCTGCTGGAGCTTGTGCGGGGTAAAACGGGACGGGTGTCAGGTCATGCCATTGCGCTGATGGTCTCGATCAAGGGATTGCCGCTTGCGTACAACAAGGATTTGCAGGAAACGCAGGAGCCGCTGTTCCACAGCGTGGACACGGTCATGCAGTTGCTCCCGCTCGTGACTGGCTGGATGAAAGCTGTGGAGTTCAATTACGAGCGAATGCAGCAAGCGGCGCAGTCGGGATTCATGAATGCGTGGGCCGCGGCAACTTACCTGGTAAAGCGCGGGGTGCCCAGCCGTCTGGCGCATGAACGGGTTGGGAAGGCAGTGCAAATGTGTCTCGACCGGGGATGCGAGTTGCGGGATCTGACGCTTGGGGAACTACGGTCGCTCAGTCCAGCGTTCGGGGAGGACTTCTATGAAGCCCTTTCGCTTCCCTCCGTGTTGGCGATGCACGACGTACAGGGAGGTACCGCTCCGGCTCAAGTGAGGCAGGCAATTGGCGCAGCCAGAAAATCCATCGAGTCTCTTCGCGAGGAGGTCCATGCACACGCGTAAAGCGATTCTTCCCGACGCAAAGCAGATTCACCAACTCATCGCCGCTTACTCAGGGGATGGCACTCTGCTTCCGCGAACCCTGCCCGAGATTTGTGAGAACGTAAGAGACTTCGTTGTTCTCGAAGAGGATGGGCAGATTATGGGTTGCGGAGCGCTGCACCTTTACGGGACTCACCTGGCAGAGATTCGGTCCATCACCGTGGCTCCCTGGGCTCAGGGCAAAGGCGGAGGTGGACGCCTGGTGAGAGCCTTGCTGGCCGAAGCAAAGAGGCACAAGGTAGATTGCATCTGCTTGTTCACGCGCAAGCCGGACTTCTTTGCCGGGCAAGGATTCTCCGTGGCACAACGGGAGGATCTGCCGGACAAGATATATAAGGATTGTCACGCGTGTCCGCGATTCCATTGCTGCGATGAGGTAGCCATGGTCCGCGGTGAACTGCCCAAGTTCGCGATTCTTCCCGAGCCGGAGAATTGGCTCGTGAAATTGCAGGGATGGGCACCCAACAACGACCAGGCTAGTTCAAGCTGATCTCTTGTGCTCCGTTTTCGGCGCGGCAGGGATAGACTTGCGGATTGATACCCGTAAGTTTCTGGTAGCGTTCGGCAATCTGGGCGGCGAACGCTGGGGCGCTTTCCTCACGCACAAGATTCACTGTGCAGCCTCCGAATCCGCCGCCGGTCATGCGCCCTCCGATGAAGCCCGGTAATCCTTGGGCCGCATCCACCATAGCGTCCAATTCCCGGCAACTGACCTCGTAGAGATCGCGCAGGCTGTCGTGGGATTCGCGCATGAGCGTGCCTACGCGCGGAAGGTCGCCGTCCACCAGAGCCCGCGCTGCATCCAGAGTCCGCTGATTCTCCTGGATCACGTGCGTGCAGCGTTTCCGAATAGTGGCAGGAAGCTGACCGCCGGTCTGCTGAAGCAATTCGGGAGATACATCTCTCAACGCGCGGATGGAAGGGTCGGTTTGGGCAAAAAAACGAACTGCCTGCTCACATTCTTCGCGCCGCTGGTTGTAAGCACCGGTCGCGAGATCGTGCTTGACCATCGTGTTGCAGACCACGAGGTCAATCCCCCGGGGGAGTGGAGCGAACTTGAATTCGAGAGAACGGCAATCCAGCAGCAGCGCGTGCCCGGCCTTGCCCATACAAGATACGAACTGATCCATAATGCCGACCCGCGCCCCCACAAATTCGTTCTCGGCCTGGCGGCAAAGTTTGGCGACCTGCGGCAGGGGCAACTTCTTGCTATCCAGACTCATGAAGGCAAGAGCCGACGCGACCTCAATCGCAGCCGATGAACTCAAGCCCGCACCGATGGGTACATCTCCGTGGATAAGCAGGTTCGCTGCCTGTAACTTACCGCCGTGCTGGCGGAAAACCGAAGCAACACCCAAAACGTAGTCGCACCAGGAATTAGTGCGGCGGTCCGGAAACCTATCGAGATCAAATTCGAAGTTCCCCGGAAGTTCATCTGATTGAACTACGAGTTTGCGGTCGTGACGCGGCGACACCGCCACAAAAGTGGAAAACTCGACTGCGGCCGGCATGACGAATCCGTCATTGTAGTCGGTGTGCTCGCCGATCAAGTTCACGCGCCCGGGCGCGCGGAAAATCCTTGGCCTGCTTCCGAAACGTGCCTCAAAATTCTGCGCCAGATCGCGCGAGTTCATCGATTCGGCTTTCCTTTTGTGAGCTGTGACATCATTGATACGCGGCCCTGCAATTTCACGAGCGAATCCCCCAGCAAAAGGGATCTTTGGGATCCAGCACCAGTTCGGACTCCGCGTTCACGAATGCTGCTCCTTTGATACTGGGATACACCTTACCGTCGCGAACTGAAATCCTGCCTTCGAAAACGCTGCCGACAATGCTTTCCTGTCTCCAGACCTGGCCTTCGTGAATTTTGCCGTCCGCATAAAGGCACGCCAGTTTGGCGCTGGTCCCGGTACCGCAGGGAGAGCGATCATAGGCTTTACCCGGACATAGCACGAAATTCCTGCTGTCGGTTCCTGCTACCTCAGACGGCCCAAATAGTTCAATGTGATCGATCTCCTGATTGTTCTCTCCGGTAATTCCCTGCTCGCGAAGGGCCAAGCGGATCGCCCAGGTAAAAGCTGTGAGTTCGTCGACATTTTTCAATGACAGGCCCACGGGGTGCTCGTGTACCAGGAAGAACCAATTCCCTCCCCAGGCGACGTCTCCGTGCACCGTCCCGTACCTCGGAACGTTAACGGGAATGTTGTGCTTCAGCCTATAGCTGGGCACATTGTTCACCGTTACTTGACCGTCAGTATCAAGAATAGCGGTTACTTCGCCGACCGGCGTTTCAATACGGTGCTCGCCAGCCGCGATCCGTCCCATGAAATGAAGAGTAGCGATTAAGCCAATGGTCCCGTGCCCACACATTCCCAGATAGCCGACATTATTGAAGTAGATCACGCCCGCAGCGCACGCTCTGTTCACCGGTTCGCACAACAGCGCACCAACAATAACGTCAGAGCCGCGAGGTTCGTTCACAACCGCCGAGCGAAAGGCATCGTGCTGGTTGCGAAATCGGCACAACCGTTCGGATAAACTGCCGTTCCCCAGATCAGGGGCGCCGGCAATCACAAGGCGGGTGGGCTCGCCTCCTGTGTGCGAGTCGATCACGCGCACTCGCCGAACTGGAATGGTGTTCACCGATGGGGTTCCCCTGAACAAGAGAATGCTTATTGTACGAATTTTGATCCGCTCTGTGGCGTAACCGGCAAGGATTTTCTTAAGATAAGGCCCGGCGCAGGGATCCCCGGAAGTGATGCGGCAGAACGGACCTTTTGTTGGCTACGGAAGGATTTCGCCGCTCGAATCAAACCGAACGCCGGCGATGGATTCGCCAGAGGCCAAGATTTCGCGAACTCGGGCGCGGTTGGGGCCGGCCCTTTCTAAAGCTGCCGACAGGCAATCCAGTGCCTGATTCAGCGTAATCTTGTCGGGCAAGCGGAAAATCCAGGGAATGTTGGTACTGGTTAGAGCGCGATCCGATGAAATGGCAATCACTGGGATGAAGGACTTGACCGCGATCTGCTCGGCAAGATGACTCGACGCCCGGTCGAGAGCGACCAGAGCTACGACATGTTCCTCATAAACGGCTCTGACCAGATCACTGGAAGCCTTGCCCCACGATGTGCCCGACTCGATCGGAATTAGTGAGTATTGCTGGCCTTTGGCCTTGCGGGAACTATGCTCTCCAAGCGCTCGCACTAACTCGCTCGCGTGCGGACCGAAGACTCCGATTCTAAAGTTCTCTACGTCGTTGGTGGGAGGGCCTGAATATTGCACACCACCCTCTCCGACTCGGGCATATGGCTTTTCCATCGTGATGCGCCGGTATTCAATCTCGCCATTGTGTACGCGAGCCAGGAATAGGGGCGCGATGTTCTTGCAGTTTGGGTCAAAAGTCATCTGCTGCGTAACGCCTCTGTAGCTGGTCAGAGCTGTCAGCGCGTCTCGAATGCGTCCTTTGTTGAGTCCTGCGCGGCATATGGCATCAAGGAGAATTCGCATCTGATCGTAAGCCAGCGCCGCAAAGTGGTCGGGCTTTTCATGATAATGGGCTTCGTATCTTGCGATGAATTCACGCCATTGCGCATCCTTGCGGCTGGGATCGTAAGGATAGACCGCCTCGAAGTTGTCTGCGGCAGTTCCCGCAAGCTTAATTAGTTCGTCGCCAATGGTGCGATGACTTCCGAATACTCGCTGCTTCATTCCCAGTTCCTGCATTTCCTGCAAGATCATGGCGGTCTGGGGAATATCAGTCCAAAGGACGATCGCATCCACACGGGAATCTTCGATCACCTGCAACTGACGTCGAAAATCTGTATCGCCGCGCAGGAATTTCTGCTCGATGACCACGGGGTGCCCGAGGCGCCGCGAGGCATCACGAAACTTGATCACTCCAAATCGACCGTAACGGTCGTTGACACGCAAC
>JBKPSP010000041.1:0-26448 GCA_046735175.1 Acidobacteriota bacterium | reverse complement strand
TGACCGCACACATCGTCTCGACTGAAGAAATGAACGGTCGGCAGATTCACAGTGTTATGGACCTCAGCACCGGCGAGATTACCGGAAGCACATTTTCGGGCTCCAATTATGTTCGAGTGGAAATCAAGCTGGGCGACGAGATCTACATTACGCACGGGCACCACGTACCCACCGGTAATCTTCCAGCCCGATTGGAGCACAGTCGGCGCGAGGATGTGGTCGAGATTCTTGGAACCGATAAGAAAGGTCACCCCGAAGTCTGGCATTTTTACGTTCGAGGTAAGAGACAGTAAAGCATGCCGACATGCTTGTGCCCATTTTTTGTCCTCCTCTCGGCAGACTGAAGGTCATAAAATCGTAACCTGGGCGGGTGTTACAATCCCGCAATATTCAGAAACAAAAGACGGCCGGTTCCCTAATGAATTGCTGGATCACTGAAGTGAGGAGCTCTGAGGATACTGAGGGCTACTCATGCCCGAATGCTGCAGTAACGCAGTGTTCGGATTGTGGGATCGAGCTGTGCGATTCGCACGCGCAAACGTGTTATGCATGTTCCCAGAGTGTCTGCGCGTTCTGTCTAGTTCCCCATCTGACGCAACACTCGAAGCCTAGCAGGGCAGCAAAAGTCGAGGAGATGACCCGTAAGACCGCATAAAGCGCCCGGAGCGAAAAAATGGCCGGTTCCCAGACCGGCCCGAGGAAGCTATCTCAGTGGATGCTCACATCCTAACGGGAGGCGCGCGGAATGCAAGACTTTTCGTCGCTCGGACTCGAACTGCTTAAGTATGGATTTCGCAAAATCTTATTCCTAGAAATCTCATGTCTGCACTGTGGCGATTATCGCATCGGCTGTGATGCGAGTTGCGGCGCAGAGAACACTGTTCCCGCGTGTCCATCGTGTGGCCGAAGGGTTCCGGCTTCGGGGATCTTGTGTGTGGGCTTCAGCAAGCGAGAAATGCCGTTTTCGGAGAAGATCAAAGCGCCGCTAGGCGTGAATGCGCGATCGTGGATCAATACCAGCATTGACGACGACGACAAAATTGCGGCCAAGATTCGGCGGGAACAGAAACGCGGGCAGACAGTTCGATTATTCAATACGAGAAAATTGCGCCATGCTGGCCTAGCGCAGTAACCCCAGACGGAAGCAATCGCGCCCATCGTTAACGCGAGACGTTCAACGCACCTTTCGCTTCCACGCTTCGTGAGAAATCAGGATCGCTGGAACCGCGATCAAGCAGAGCACGGCCGCCACAGCCAAGCACTGTTCGTATAGTTTGAAAGTTTCAGCGAATGGGAACGTCCCTAACACTGGCGCGAGAAAGAGCGCCGTGTACCCGCCGTGTACCTCAGTTAAGCGATTCGGGCGATTTTGGCGATTTTGTCTTTGTGTAGAATCAGTAACTTGCCTGGTTTCAATGTGGCGAAATAGTTCGACTCCCGCCGCCTCCACCAAATATATGACTGTTCGGTCTGTATTCTTCGCCCTTGAGAGAAGGCCGACCATGGGATCACCACAAACGCTACACCGCCTGCCCTGCGCAAAATCCTGACGACCAGGCCCACTGAAAATTGAACCCGCCGAGGTGGCCGGTCACGTCCACCACTTCACCGATGAAAAACAGGCCGGGCACCTTGCGGCTTTCCATCGTTTTTGCGGAGAGCTCGTTCGTGTCCACCCCCCCAACGGTAACTTCGGCCTTGTCGTAACCTTCCGTACCCTCGGGGCTGATGATCCAGTTGTGTATCCTGCGCTCCAGTTCCGCAAGCGCATGGTTCGTCCACGCCTCCGGAGGGTGCTGGTCAATCCAACGGTCGGCCAGCCGCTGAGGCAGTACCGCGCCGAGCGCTGCCTTCAGCGTAGAAAGATCGCGACGCGTCTTGCTATTGCCGTTGCGGATCGTTGCGGTGAATTCGTGTCCGGGAACGAGGTCAATAGTCACGGAAGTTGCCGGCTTCCAATAAGACGAAATCTGCAGAATGGCAGGGCCGCTGAGACCACGATGCGTGAACAACATCTTTTCGCGAAAACGCCGCTTGGCAATCGTGGTGACCACTTCTGCCGAAACTCCAGCCAGATCGCAGTAATGCTGCCGGTCTTCGGCGTTGAAGAGGAGCGGAACCAGCGCGGGCCGAGTGGCGTTGATTCGCAGACCCAACAGCCGGGCCAGCTCATAGCCGAATGAAGTCGCGCCCATCTTCGGAATGGACAAACCGCCGGTCGCAACCACCAGCGCCGGCGCGCGGAATTCGGCGTCTGCGGCATGAACCGCAAAGGCACTCGCGTGCTCGACTCTTTCAACGTTAAAGTCGGTGAAAATCTGAACCCCGGCCTGTCTGCATTCGGCTTCGAGCATGGTCACGACTTGTTGCGCCGAGCCGTCGCAGAAGAGCTGTCCCAGAGTTTTTTCGTGATACGCGATGCGATGCTTTTCGACGAGCGCGATGAAATCGGCCGGAGTGTAAGCCGCGAGCGCCGATTTGACGAAGTGGGGATTGGCAGAGATGAAATTCTCTGGCTGGCAGTGCAGATTCGTAAAGTTGCAACGGCCCCGCCAGAAATCAGTATTTTCTTGCCAATGCGCCCCGCGCGTTCCAGCACCGCGACACGCCTTCCGCGCTTACCAGCCTCAATAGCGCACATCAGGCCCGCAGCTCCTCCGCCGAGAATGAGGACATCAAATTCGTGCTTCACAGCTTCGTGGTCACGATCGGTGACCTCGGGAGGGCGATAGTGCCTGCACCAGGAATCCAAAATCTGGGGGAGGATCGCACTTGATGGAAACGATCTCTCCGGAACGCGGGTGAACGAATTCCAGGAGCGCGGCATGGAGTGCGACCCGCGCAATACGGCGTTCCGATGCCTCCTCAGGGCTGTATTTGCGGTCTCCGATCACGGGATGGCCGAGTGCCGCAAGCTGTACCCGAATCTGATTCTGCAATCCGGTCACCAGGGTGACTCTCACCAGCGACGCTGCGCGGAGAGAGCGTTCGACGGAATACCGGAGTTCTGCGCGGGCCGCCTTCCGGTCGTGTTCTGTGCTAAGTTTCTGGTGCATTCCTTCCCTGCGGAAATAGTGAACGACCGTTTCTTCTTTCGGGCGGAGACGCCCGCGAACGACGGCCAAATATTGCCTGACCGGCGTATGCGCAAGAAACTGTCGAACCAGCGCTTCCCTATCGCGGCTGCTCTTTGCGAAGAGCAGCACTCCGGAGGCGAAACGATCGATACGATGCACGACCAAAGCTCGCTGCCTGCGAGGCTGAAGCGCATGCGACAAAAGAGACAATGCCGACGGCGCGTCTGAAGCGGGCACGGGCACGGCGAGAAGCCCGGCCGGTTTGTTGACCGCTACGAGCGCGTCATCTTCGTAGAGGATCGCCAGCTCGCGAGAAAAACGCGGTTTGGAACGAACATGGTCGCGAGAATCCCGGCCAGGCTTGTGTGGACGCTTCACGCCCGCCCATGCTTGCGAGTGCAATGGTAGATAGCTCTTGCAGCCAAGCTCATGAACGTAATGTACTAGTTTTCAAAGGAAGTTTTCCTTGAGATGTCTACGAATTCGCCGGTTTTATGTGAGGCTATTGGTTCCCTTCCATAGATCGTCTCCCGCCGCCTCCACCGCTCACCTGCGCCCCTGTTATCGCCCTGGTTGCGGCGGGTTGAGTTCCGTAAGTCCGCGTTAGAGAATGAACGCGTGAGACCGAACAAGCACCGGATCGCCAATTACCTGCGGCCCAAAACGCTGACGATGCTGTTGCTTGGGTTTTCCTCCGGCCTTCCCTTTCTTCTGGTCGCTAATACCTTCGGTTATTGGCTGCGAGATGAACACACCTCCCTGACGGCGATCGGTTTTCTTTCCTGGGTCGGCATTGCCTATTCGCTGAAGTTTCTTTGGGCGCCGGTGTTGGACCGCGTCGATCTACCACTATTTAAGCGGCTTGGCCATCGGCGCGGATGGATGATGTTCTCGCAAATTGTCGTCGCGCTGGGGTTGTGCGCGATGGGAGGAACTGGGACCCAAGCCGGGCTCGGCCGGCTCGGTGCTCTGGCGCTCGTGGTCGCTTTTGCCGCATCCACACAGGACATTGTGATTGACGCCTGGCGAATTGAATCCGCAGACGATGGAGAAGAACAGGGCCTGCTGGCGTCTGCCTATCAGTTCGGCTACCGTACAGCAATCCTGGCTACGGATTCCCTCATTCTTATCGTGGCAGCCGCTGTCGGCTGGCGCACGTCCTACGGGATTTACGGCGCATGCATGGCTATTGGACTCATCGCCACCTGGTTTGCCACGGAACCGGAGCGCGCAGATGCCGTCGTGCATGAAAAACATCGCGAAGCGCCGATCTGGACGCCACGAGGTTTCTTTGACGCGGTTGTGGGGCCGTTCATAGCGTTTTTCCGTGCACATGGCTGGCTTGCGTTGGTGATGTTGGCGGCAATCAGCCTGTACCGCTTGCCGGATTACATTATGGGACCGATGGCGAATCCGCTCTATCACGATATCGGCCTGACGAAACAAACAGTCGGGGCGGTGCGCGGCTCGATCGGAATCATTGCTACGTTTGCAGGGATCGCGGCAGGCGGATTCTGCTCGCTGAAACTTGGCTACATGCGCGCTCTCATCATAGGAGGCATTTTGCAGGCTGCTGCGATTAGCGCGTATGGGGCGCTTGCGTTCGGTGGCCCAAGTGTTCGCCTCTTCGCTCTGGTCATGGCAGGAGATAACTTCAGCATCAGCTTTGCAGGCGTTGCGCTGATTGCATACATGTCGAGTCTTACCAACATTGGATACACCGCCACGCAGTATGCGCTCTTGAGTTCGACCTATGCGTGGCTGGGAAAAATCCTGAAGGGGTTCTCGGGCGCTGAGGTCGAAAGGCTGAGCACTACCTTCGGCCTCATTCATGCCTATGGCATTTTCTTTATCGCTTGCGGACTGACTGGCCTGCCTGCCGTGCTTCTGTTTGCGGTATTAGGTTACTGGCACAGCCGGAAGCGACCGGTCACGGCCGCGGTCTCGTGAGCTGTTGAGGTCGCGTCTAGTTACGTGCCTGTTTTCGTCATCGGATATTGCTGATCGAGCTCAAGATTCAGTTCGAGGACGTTGACCCGCGGCTCTCCTAGAACGCCTAGCTGTCTGCCTTCAGTGTGCTTTGACACGAATTCACGCAGCTGATCGGCCGTCGTCCCGCGCGCTTTCGCGACACGCGGCAACTGAAACTCGGCAGCAGCGGGAGTTATATGCGGATCAAACCCGGATGCAGACGTGGTCACCAGATCGATAGGAACCGGCGTACCGGGATTTTCAGCTCGCGCTGTGCTTACATCGCCTTTCACTCGATCGAGCAGCTTCTGATTCGTCGGGCCAAGGTTCGATCCGGCGGAGTTCGCCGCGTCCCACCCATTCCCCGCGGCCGAAAGTCTCGAATGAAAGTATTGCGGACTGGAAAAGCCCTGGCCAATGATTGAGGAGCCGACGACAGCGCCGTCTTTCACGATCAGCTGCCCGTTCGCTTTGTGCGGGAAGAGCAACTGCGCGAGTCCGGTCACAACCAGGGGATAAATCAATCCAAACAGGACCGTCGTCACAGCCGTCATCCAAATCGAGATCAGTAGGTTCTTCTTCATAGCTCCCCTTTACGCCAGGCCGATTCGCGTGATCGCTATGTCGATCAGCTTGATGCCGATGAACGGAACAATGACCCCGCCTACGCCATAAATCAGAAGATTGTTGCGAAGCAGAATTGCGGCGCCCATTGGCCGGTATTTGACTCCACGTAGCGCCAAAGGAATTAAAGCGATGATGATCAGGGCATTAAAGATCACAGCCGAAAGAATCGCGGACTGCGGCGTCTGAAGGCGCATGATGTTCAACGTATTCAGGACGGGAAAAGTTGCCGCAAACATGGCCGGGATGATGGCAAAATATTTGGCCACGTCATTGGCGATCGAAAAAGTGGTCAGCGCACCGCGCGTCATCAACAGCTGTTTGCCGATTTCTACGATCTCAATCAGCTTGGTCGGATTCGAGTCGAGGTCCACCATATTGCCGGCCTCTTTCGCAGCCTGGGTGCCGCTATTCATGGCGACGCCCACGTCAGCCTGAGCGAGAGCGGGTGCGTCGTTGGTACCGTCGCCGGTCATCGCCACCAGCTTGCCTTCGCCCTGCTCGCGCTTGATAAGGTCCATCTTGTCCTTCGGGGTGGCTTGGGCGAGAAAGTCATCGACACCCGCCTCGCGTGCGATTGCCGCAGCGGTGAGCGGATTATCCCCGGTGATCATGACTGTCTTAATGCCCATCGCGCGCAGGTGATCGAAGCGCTCGCGCATGCCGCCCTTCACGATGTCCTTCAACTCGATCACACCGAGCGCCCCTCTTCCCTTCTCGGCTACCACCAGGGGCGTGCCGCCGGAACGGGCGATCTCGTCGACGGTGCAGCGAAGGTCGGCGGGCATTGGCCGGCTGTTTTGCGAGAGATAGTTCGTGACCGCATCGACCGATCCTTTGCGGATTTCAAATCCATTCAGGTCGACGCCAGACATGCGGGTCTGCGCGCTGAACGGAATGAAGCGAGACTCGTGCGAGCCCACCTGACGGCCTCTAAGGCCGTATTTCTCTTTGGCTAGCACCACGATGGACCGGCCTTCGGGAGTTTCATCCGCCAGCGATGAGAGCTGGGCGGCATCGGCCAATTCCTGCTCTGTCACACCGGGCGCCGGCACGAAGCGCGAAGCCTGTCGATTTCCCAGCGTGATCGTTCCGGTTTTATCGAGCAGCAGCGTGTTGACGTCGCCAGCCGCCTCGACGGCACGGCCGGACATCGCGAGCACATTGTGCTGCACCAGCCGATCCATTCCGGCAATGCCGATCGCAGAAAGCAATCCACCGATCGTGGTTGGAATCAGGCAGACCAGCAGCGACACCAACACGAACACCGTCTGCGGCGAACCGGAGTAAATCGCAAACGGCTGGAGCGTGACCACGGCGAGAAGGAAAATAATTGTCAATCCCGCCAGCAGAATGTTTAGCGCGATTTCGTTTGGCGTCTTCTTTCGCTCAGCGCCTTCCACCAGCGCGATCATGCGGTCCAGAAACGTCTCTCCCGGATTCGACGTGATCTTGACCTTGATCTGATCGGACAGCACGCGGGTCCCACCAGTCACGGCCGAGCGGTCGCCACCCGCTTCACGAATGACTGGGGCCGATTCGCCGGTAATCGCCGACTCGTCTACCGATGCGACACCCTCGATGATCTCGCCATCGGACGGAATGAACTCGCCGGCCGATACCAGAACCATATCTCCCGCCCCGAGCTTTGAACTCGGGACTTTTCCCGTCCGACTGTCGCCCAGTAGGCGATTTGCCATCGTTTCAGAGCGCGCGCGACGCAGCGTATCGGCCTGTGCCTTGCCGCGGCCCTCAGCCATGGCCTCTGCGAAGTTCGCAAAAAACACGGTGAACCAGAGCCAGAGGGTAATCTGCAGATTAAAGAAAAATCCGGAGCCGCCCTTGAACAGTAAGGCGGTGGTGATAACACTGCCGATCTCGACCACGAACATGACGGGATTCGCCATCATAGTGCGCGGGTTCAGCTTGATTATCGAATCAAGCAGCGCACGCCGAACGATCTTCCATTCCCAGATGGCTTTTTTGGAGCGCTTCAGCGGCGATTGCCCGAGCCGAACCACTGGAGCCTGCGGTGGCGTTTTCAATTCGGTAGTAGTTGGCATTTTTCAGTCCTCTAGAAAGCCTTACCCGAAAGCATGAGCAGGTGTTCCAGTACTGGTCCAAGGCTCAGCGCAGGGAAAAAAGTCAGTGCCCCGACGATCACGATCACGCCAATCAGCAGCACCGTGAACAGCGGCGTAGTAACCGGAAAAGTGCCCAGAGAAGGCGGAACATATTTCTTCTGCGCCAGGTTGCCGGCAACGGCCAGCATGGGGATGATCATGAAGAAGCGGCCTACCAGCATGGTGATCGCGCCGGCAATGTTGTACCAGGTTGTGTTCGTGGTCAATCCGGCAAATGCCGAACCATTGTTGCCTGCCGATGACGTGAACACATAGAGAATCTGGCTCAATCCGTGCGGCCCAGGGTTCGAAATGCTGGATGTACCGAAGTTATAGACGACGGAAATGGCGGCAAAACCAAGAATCACGAGCGGGAAGATCAGTATGAACAGCATGGCCATCTTGACGTCATAGGCCTCGATCTTTTTGCCGAGATATTCGGGAGTGCGTCCGACCATCAATCCTGCAATGAAGACGGCGAGAACGATGTCGATGAGCATTCCATACATGCCGGCGCCGACACCACCAAAAACCACCTCGCTCAACATGATGTTGGCGAGCGGAACCAGGCCGCCGAGCGGCGTAAATGAGTCGTGCCAGCTATTGATCGCGCCACAGCTCGCGTCGGTGGTTACAGTCGCCCATAGCGTCGAGTTCGCAATCCCAAAGCGAACTTCCTTGCCTTCCATATTCCCGCCGGGTTGCAGCGCGGTCGAGCGCTGCTCGGTTCCGGCGAGCAGCGGATTGCCGCGCGCTTCCGCCCAATAGGCAACGGTCACGCCGACAAAGAACAGAACCGCCATCGCGGCCCAGACTGCCCAGCCGTGGCGCTGCGATCCGGTCATGCGCCCGAGAGTGTAGGTGAGGCCTCCACCAATGGTAAAAATCGAAACCAATTCGATCAGGTTCGACAGCGGGGTTGGGTTTTCGAAAGGATGAGCGCTGTTGGCATTGAAAAACCCGCCACCGTTCGTCCCGAGTTGCTTGATGATTTCCTGCGAAGCGACCGGGCCTTCGGCGATGGTTTGGGTTGTGACGGTATCCATCACCGGCTTGCCTTGCGCATCCACCACCGGCTTGCCATCGGCGCCTGTTTTCTGGACCTGCATGGGTTCAACCAGCTTCGCCGAGTCATAAGGCTTCAGGTTCTGGACTACCCCTTGTGACACAAGAACAAGAGCGCCGACGATGCAAGCCGGCAAGAGCACCCAAAGATTGCAACGGACCAGGTCAACCCAAAAATTGCCAATCGTCTGCATCTGGCGGCGTGCAATTCCACGAATAAACGCGATCGCAAGCACGATTCCAACAGCCGCCGACATAAAGTTGTGATACGTGAGGCCGGCCATCTGGGTGAGATAGCTCATCGTGGTCTCGCCGCCATAGTTCTGCCAGTTGGTATTCGTGGTGAAAGAAGCCGCAGTATTGAATGCCAGTGCCGGAGTATTCACCGCTCCAAACTGCTGCGGGTTGAATGGCAAGTAGCCTTGCAGCCTCTCCATCGCATACAGCACTACCATTGAAACCAAACTGAATAGCAGCATGGAGACGGCATACTCCGTCCAACGCATTTCGCGGTTTTCATCCACGCCGGTCACGCGATAGAGAAGCTTCTCGATTGGCCGCAGAACCGGATCCATGAATGTTTTCTCGCGGTTGAAAACGCGCGTCATGAAGATCCCCGCTGGCTTTGTGATCAGAAAAACGAACAGCAGGAACAGAAGGATCTGGAACCAGCCGTTGAGTGTCATATCAGAATTTCTCCGGGCGCAGCAGTGCGTACACCAGGTACACCGATGTCAGAATGCTGATTGCGATCATGACGAGCGATTCGAGACCCATACTGTTTCTCCCAGTGTCCGCGTCCTACTTCACGCGATCGCAGAAGTGTACGTAGCCGATCGATACGGCAAAGAATGCGATCGTCACACCGATCCAAAGCAGGTCTGACACTGTTCACCTCCGCGCAATCATGGCCTTGTTTCCCATAAGGTGAATCGAACTCGGCTTCGTTTCTATATGGACGAGCGGCCGCCGGTTCCGTGGCCTGCCGTCTAGGAGCAGGTGGACCAGGAACCAGATCATGAATGCTGCGCCAAATAGAGAAGCTCCCACAACCGCCAACTCGTCACCGTTGCCTGTCAGTGTGGTCGCCAGGTCGTGCATGTGTTCTCCACGGCTTGCTGCTGCCTGAGAACATTCAACAAGGCACGGCGTAAACGGCGAGTAAAGAGTTTCTAAAGAATTCCTAAAGAGAACTACTGTGGAAACTTCGGGGTACGAGCGCCAACCTCAGTCGCCGGGCTCAAATCGATAGCCGATCCAGGGCTCCGTAACGACGTAATGCGGAGAAGAGTCGTCGGGTTCAAGCTTTTTTCGTAGATGCCCTACAACCACACGGAGATATTCGGGCTGTTCCACGCTGCTCGCACCCCAGATAGCAGCCAGCAGCACGCGATGGGTCAGAACTTTGCCCGGGTGTTTAGCGAGATAGGCCAGAAGGTCAAACTCTTTCGGAGTCAGCCGCACGTCGCGGCCTCGAACCGTCACGTTGTGCCCGGCAAGATCGATATGGAAGTCCCCAATATCGATCACCAGAGCATCAGACTCTTCGGCGACTGATCTTCGCAGCGCTGCACGCACCCTTGCCAGAAGTTCATTGGTGCTGAAGGGCTTGGTGACGTAGTCGTCGGCGCCGGCATCGAGTGCTGCCACTTTGATTGCTTCTTCACCTTTCACAGACAGTACGATGATGGGGGTCCGGTTTTCCTTGCGAACTCTGCGGGCGAGTTCGAGTCCGTCCATTCGCGGCATTCGCAGATCGGTGATAATCAAGTCCGGGGCCCAGTTTTGCATCTCTGCGAGCGCCTCTTCGCCGTCAGATGCCGTCCGAACCCCATACCCCTGGCTGGAGAGCGTGGTCTTGAGCACGCGTGAAATCTGCGGCTCATCGTCGACCACCAGAATGTTTCCCTTAAGCTCCGGTCTCATCTATGTATTCACTTCATTTCCTGGGTCACGATGTGGACGTCGACCGCAGGCGCATCACGCAGGAACTTGTGGATCGCTGACAAATATAAGTATTTTCTCCACCCCTGTTGCGCCGACCGCCCGAAGACAACCTGCGTAATGTGCTTTTCGCGGACGAGTTTCGCCACCTCTTCAGCCACGCTCTTGCCCTTCGCACGGATGACTTGTGCTCCGAAGTTTTCTCCAAACTTGATGTTTTGCGCGAGGCTGCGCTGATTCTCTGGATCTTCATCGACCCCAATGTCAACGTAAATTACGTAGAGCTCGCCATCGATCCGTTGCGCCATCCGGGCCGCACGTGCGATCAGGTATTGCGCGGCGGGACTGGAGCTGATGCACACCGCGATTCGATCCCGCAAAGCCAGGTGGGTTCCGATCCCCTCTTTCTCCATGTACGACTCGAGGCTGCGGTCCACGGCCCGAGTCACCTGCAGCAACGCCAGCTCGCGAAGCGCAATGAGATTGCCCGGCTTGAAAAAATGTCCCAAGGCGCGCTCGGCACGATCAAGTGGATAAATGTCGCCGCGACGCATGCGGGTCTGCAGGGCTTCCGGAGTCAAGTCTGCTAACACCACTTCGTTCACGCGCTGCATCACCCAATCAGGCACGGTTTCGCGGACCTGAACGCCCGTGATCTCAAGAATCGTCGGCAGCATGCTCTCGATATGCTGCACGTTCATGGTGGATAGAACATCGATACCCGAATCTAGCAAATCCATCACGTCTTCATAACGCTTGTTGTGTTTGCTGCCCTCGATGTTGGTGTGCGCCAGTTCGTCGATGAGCGCCACCTTGGGCTTTCGCGAGAGGATCGCCTCAACATCCATCTCTTCGAATGAGGCACCCTTGTATGAAAGTTTGCGCCTCGGGACTGTTTCCAGTTTTGCCGAAAGCTCGCCAATTCTCGCGCGCCCATGAGTTTCAACCACACCAATGACGACGTCCTCGCCGCGGCTATTACGGCGAATACCCTCGCTCAGCATGTTGAAGGTTTTTCCCACACCGGGCGCATATCCGAGGAAGAGCTTGAATATCCCTTGCGCCTTTTGAGGTGCGGTCTCTTCCAGCCACTGCTCGGGTGTCTTCGGCATTGCTTGGTATTGTCCTCAGCCGCGAACGCAGATCGAATACACTAGGCGTCGCCTGTGAAAAGAGTAACTGAGAACCCGATTTTCCGGCTCACCACTTCTGCTGCGATCGTGGCAGCCACTGTTCTGGTGTTTTCCCGCTGGATTCACGTCAACCCCACCACCGTGGGGTTCACCTTTCTACTCGCGGTTTTGCTGTTCTCGGCCGCGTGGGGTCTCCGTTATTCCATTTTCGCCGCGGTCCTCGCCACAGTAGCGTACAACTACTTCTTCCTGCCGCCGCTGTACCGGTTCACAATCGCCGATCCTCAGAACTGGGTGGCTCTCATTGCCTTTCTTCTGACCGCGGTGATCGCCAGCCAGCTGTCGGAACGCGCGCGGCGCAGCGCCATGCACGCCAACCAGCGCCGCCGGGAAGTCGAGCGATTATATGCTTTCAGTCAACAGCTCTGGCTCAGCGAAAATGTGTTCGAACTGTTGAACCTCATTCCCAAACACATCGTCGAATCGTTTCTGCTAAGCGGGGCTGCACTCTTCGTCGAAGGTAAACAAGAGGTCTATTACTTCGATGAGGCCAGCCGATCGCTGTTTCCCGCAGACAAGCTCAACGCCATCAGCGATCGCGGTGAACCCGAGCTGCAACGGGAAAGCCGCGTCTGTTACATGCCGCTGCGAATGGGAATGCGATCTGTGGGCGCTCTCGGCGTTTCGGGTTGCGACCTTTCGCGAGAAAGCCTGGAGGCCATCGGCAGCCTGGTCGCGATCTCCATCGAGCGCGCGAACACTGTGGAGAAACTAACCCGCAGCGAGGCGAACCGCGAGACCGACCGCCTTCGCTCGATGCTGCTGGACTCTGTCACCCACGAATTTCGTACGCCGCTCACCGCAATCAAAGCGTCGGCTGAAACCCTGCTGTACGATGCCGAACTCGATAAGCCGCAGCGCAATGACCTGCTGCTGGTCATCAACCAGGAGAGCGACCGGCTCAACCGCCTGGTTGGCGAGGCTGCAGAGGTTTCGCAGCTCGACTCGGGCGGACTCCAGCCTGACATCAAACCACATCAGATTCGCGAGGCCATCGATGCTGCGGTAAGGACCTGCCGGCCAACCCTCGCCGGGCACACCGTCGAGACGTCCATTCCGCAACAACTCCCGGCGGTACCGATGGACGTCGAACGAATCGCCGAAGTGATCTCGCAGTTGCTCGAAAATGCCGCCAAGTATTCGCCCGCGGGGACGCCGATCCACCTTACCGTTGAACTCAAGAATTCCGAACTTGTCACCAGCGTTGCGGATCACGGCCCTGGAATTGATGAACTGGAACAGCAGATGATCTTCGAGAAGTTTTACCGAGGGCGCGACCAGCGAACGCTGATTCAGGGCACAGGAATGGGACTGGCCATCGCCAAAGCAATCGTTGAGTTGCATGGCGGAAAAATCGGGGTTACCAGTCAGGTTGGCAAGGGATCGGTGTTTCAATTCTCGCTGCCGGTTGCTTGAGCCTCGTGCCATTATCGGCAAATGCGGGAATTTGACTGTGCCTTCAGGATCATCGAAACTCGGTCTGGATGAGGATTTCCCGTCGTCACTTCGTTGTTCTTTCGGCCGTGGCTTCTGCATCGCGTTTGCTCGCCCAAGGTGTCGCGCCCAGGTCAGTCAAGCCCCAAGCCAAGCCTGCTCCATCGGGCCGCCCCTTCGACGCACATTTTGTCGACGTGGCCAAAGAAGCTGGCCTGACCGCGCCCGTCATTTACGGCAATCCCGATTCAAAGGACTACATACTCGAAGCCGCCGGCTGCGGTTGCGCCTTCATCGACTACGACAACGATGGGTGGATGGACGTTTTTCTTCTCTCCGGAACCAAGCTCGAAGGGCCGCCGCCAGGAGCAACCAACCGTCTCTACAAGAACAATCGCGACGGAACCTTCACAGATGTCACAGAGAAAGCCGGTCTGCACGATGTCGGTTGGGCGTCGGGTGTTTGCGTTGGCGACTACAACAACGACGGCTTTGAAGATTTATTCATCACGTATTTCGGGCAAAACAAACTTTACCGAAATAACGGCGATGGAACCTTCACCGACGTTACAAAGCAAGCAGGCTTGCTGAGCGACGTTACCCGTTGGGGCGCTGGCTGCACGTTTGTCGATTACAATCGCGACGGGCATCTCGATCTGTTCGTTTCCAATTACCTGCAGTTCGATATCAAGCGCGTCCCCAAACCCGGCGCGAACAGTAATTGCAACTGGAAGGGAGTGCCGGTTGAATGCGGCCCGCGCGGCCTGCCGCCCGGCTATCACTCGCTGTATCGAAATAACGGGGACGGCACGTTCACAGATGTGAGCAAGGACGCCGGGATTTCCGAGCTGCGAGAAAGCTATGGAATGACCGCCATCGCAGCTGACTTGAACGAAGACGGATGGCCGGACATCTTCGTGGCGTGCGACTCTACGCCAAGCTTGCTGCTCATGAATAACGGCAAAGGCGCTTTTTCTGAGGAAGGCGTGCTGCGTGGGGTTGCGTTAAGCGAAGATGGAATGGAGCAGGCCGGCATGGGCGTGGGGGTGGGCGATTATGATCTCGACGGCCATCTTGATATTTTCAAGACGCATTTTGCCGAAGACACGAACGGGCTCTATCACAACGATGGCAAAGGAAACTTCGAAGACGTAACCCGCGCTGCGAAGATCGGGGTTGAAACCCACTACATCTGTTGGGGGGCGGGCATGGTCGATCTGGATAACGATGGCTTGCCCGACCTGTTTATGACTACCGGCAGCGTGTATCCGCAAATTGAGAAGACTCTCCCTCAGTTTCCCAACGCAGGCCCCCGGGTGGTGTTCCGAAATCTCGGCAACGGCGCGTTCGAAGAACTCATTGAGGAAGCTGGGCCGGGCATCGCCGACCGGCGATGCAGTCGCGGCTGCGCGTTCGGGGACTTCGATAACGATGGAGACATCGATATTTTGATCGTGAATCTGGGCGAGCCGCCATCGCTGTTACGAAATGATGTTCGCGCGGACCACCACTGGTTAAAGGTGAAGCTGATTGGAACCAAGTCCAATCGCAGCGCCATCGGCGCCCAGGTTGTGGTTCATTATGGTGTCAAGAAGCAAGCGCAAGCAGTTTTGAGCCAGTCAAGCTTCTACTCGTCCAATGATCCCCGGCTTCACTTTGGCCTGGGTGCAGAAACGCACGCCGATATCGAAGTCCGATGGCCAAGCGGCGCGCAAGAGAAGTTCAAGTCAGTGAATGCTGACCAACTCGTGGTAATTAAGGAAGGCACAGGAATCGTTCCGGCAAGTGGCTGGCCCAAGAAATAGAGCGCATGCCCGAGCTGCCTAACATTACCGCCTACATTGGCGCGCTTGAATCGAGAATCCTCGGTCAGCCAATTTATGGCGTTCGGTTGGCGAGCCCATTCCTTCTACGCACGGTTGAGCCTCCTCTGGCCAGCGTAATAGGCCGCAGAGTTGGCGAATTGCGCCGTGTCGGCAAGCGCATCGCAATCGGACTCGATGGTGAATTATGGCTGGTGTTTCATCTGATGATTGCCGGACGGTTGCACTGGCGAGCCGCTGGAGCAAAGTTGGCCGGGCGCAACCAGCTGGCGGCAATCGACTTCCCAAATGGCTCGCTGGTGTTGACCGAGGCTGGAGCCAAACGGCGCGCTTCGCTTCACGTCGTCAGAGGCGAGGAGGCGCTGCGGGAGATCGATCCCGGCGGCATCGACGTATTCGAGGCCGATCTGGCGAAGTTTCAGGCGGCGCTCTCAGCCGAGAACCGCACGTTAAAGCGGGCGCTTACCGACCCACGCATCGTTAGCGGAATCGGAAATGCATATTCAGACGAGATTCTGCACGCAGCCCAACTTTCGCCAATCGCACTTACTCATAAGCTCACCGCGGAGCAATGGGAGCGTTTGTTTCTCTCGACTCAGGAGACGCTCCGTCATTGGGTCGATGAGTTGCACAAAGAAGCGCAGCGTGGATTTCCTGAAAAGGTAACTGCCTTCCGGAAAGATATGGCCGTCCATGGCCGCTATGGGCAAGCATGTCCGCGATGCGGCGAGAAGATTCAGCGCATCCGCTACGCGGACAATGAAACCAACTACTGCGCTCGATGTCAGACTGGCGGAAAAGTACTGGCAGACCGCAGCCTATCGCGCCTGCTCGGAAAAGACTGGCCGCGCACTCTCGAAGAACTCGAGGCACTCAAGCAGCGATAAACCTACCGAACCTCGGACGGCAACACCTCTGTTCCACCTCTGCTGAACTGATACTTCAGTAGCCACGCACTCGAGGTCGGCTGGCCGTTAGCTTGCGGAGCTGTGAACTTCCACTTACGCGCGGATTCAAGCGCCTTGTTCGCAAAGTATTTACTCGGCCCGGCTGAAGTCAGTTTGGCGTCGGTGACATTTCCCGCTGAATCCACCGTAACGCGAACAGCGACTCGAAGCTTGCCGGTTATCGTGTTCAGTGCGCCTTGTGAAACATTGGGCTGCACGCGTTGCGCGACCGCGCCCGCTGTAGTTCCCTTCTGTATCGCGGATCCGGAACTCGTGGTCGCAGCCGGCGCAGTCTGCGTGGACTCGACCGGCACCGTTTGCGGGGCCTTCGAGCGCGAACTCAAAGCGATCACGATTCCAGCTACCACGACGAGCGCGGCAACTGGAATTCCAATGCGCTTCAAACTGCCATCGTGCGTTGCCTTAACCGCGCTTTCGGCTGTGCGAATCTCCGGCGGGCGAATCTCCGGAGGAACCTGCTTTGTGCTGACCCAGTTCTTAACCTGTTCCAATGTGCATCGATCACTGGGATTCGGGCGCAGGCATTCGCGAGCGATGCGCCGGAAAGGTTCTGCGACGGAAGCTGGCACCAGCGTCAATTGCTGCTCGGAAGGTCGGCCTTTGGTCTCCGGCGACAACGCCGCAACCAACAGTGATCCGACGCCCCGAACATCAGAGGCCACGACTGAATCAGTCGATGAGCGGAGCGCTTGCGGCCCATTTGTCACTCCAGCATCCTCGATCTTTTGAATACTGTCAGTTGAGAGCTTCAGCGTATCTGCGACCGCCATCACATTGGACGGCTGTACGTGCCCGTGAACAAACCCGTTTCGATGCAAGTATGAGAGGGCGTCAATCAAAGGCGGAAGCATTTGCTCGACTTCGCCCGGCGTCAGAGCACGCGACGGGAGTACTTGCGCGAGGTTTTCTTCCGCAAGCTCCATGACTACGTAGATGGTCGGCTGACGGCGAATTTCACACTGCCCGGCGTCGAAGATCTTAATCAGGTTGGGGTGCGACACTGCCCTGCTGAGTATCAGCCGCGAAAGCTCAGCCTGAGCATCCTTACCTTCGCCAGGTATGAGTTTGATGGCCGCTGGTTGCGTACCATTAGGCCCTGGCGACTGGGTTCGAAACACCGGTCCGCGCGGACCGGTGCCGATCAACTCAAGTAAGGGGTATTTGCCTTCTACGACCTTGCCCTGCCAAGGCTCAATTGCGCTAACTGCATTCATTTGAGGGCCTATGAAAGAAATGTTAATCCAAGGATAAACGCCTGGGCCCAAATAACGATAGCCAATCAGAAAATATTTTGGTGCAAATCTTGCTCGGCTTGCTGGACGCTCTCGATCCGGCCCAAGTCACGCCAATAGAACTGATCTGAACGGAATGGCTGAATTTTGTCCTCCCCGGCAGCCAGGCGTAGGTAAGCGTCCACGATCGAAAAGGAGCCTTGTTCTACGAGCTTCGGCAGCAGCCCCGGCGAAATAACGTGAATTCCGCAGAAGGCCAGAGGCTCCGGGTTCGGGGATGGGCGAACCAGTTCGGTTTGGTCCCGGCGCCGGCGGCCACAAAGATCAGCGCTTTCGTCAAAGAGCAAATAGCGGGACGTTTCACGCTGCATCACCGCCAGGGTCGCTAGCGCGCCCGAGCTGATATGACTCTGGAGCATCTGCGCGAGGTCGATATTCGTAAGGACGTCTACATTGTGCAAGACGAACGGCTCGGGGCTATCTCCGAAGAACCAGGCAGCCTTTTTCAGCCCACCTCCGGTATCCAGCAAAATATCTTCGCGAGAGATCTCAACCCGCAAGCCGAAGCCCGAGTTGGCGCGCAGGTAATCGACGATCAGGTCGGCGAAGTGGTGAACGTTCACAATCACGTCGCGAATGCCGAAAGAAGCCAGGCGCGAGAGCGTGATATCTAGCAGCGTTCGCCCGCCGACCTCAACCAGCGCTTTCGGGCGAGTATTCGTGAGTGGACGCAGGCGCGTGCCTAAACCCGCGGCGAGCACCATGGCCTTCATCGGCCGGGATTCTCCAGAGCCATGTTTTCCAGACCCAGGTTCTCCAGACTCAGGTGCCGAAGTACAACTTGCAGGCCATTGCGCTCCCGCAGATGCCGCGCCAGACGTTCGGCAAGATATACCGACCTGTGCTGCCCCCCGGTGCAGCCGAACGACACCATCAGGTTCTTGAAGCCTCGGCTCTGATAGCTGCCGATGGTTGAATCCACGAGCGACTGAGCACTGGCAAAATACTGATCTACGCTCGGCTGCTCGTTCAGGTAATCGATCACAGGGGCATCTTTGCCGGTAAGTTTTTTGAAGCGCTCCTCGCGGCCGGGATTCGGCAGGCTGCGGCCATCAAACACGAACCCGCCGCCATTTCCAGAATCGTCTTTCGGCAGGCCCTGATGAAACGAGAAGCTGAAAATGCGCACCGTCAACCCCTCGCTTCCGGCTGACCGCGCTTGACCCGGTTCAGCGCTTGAGGCAAGGCCCTGCAACTTCTCCGACCCCAACATGCTGCGAAATGCCTCAGTCAGCGTGGGCAGGTCAATCGGAAGCTCGACGTTGTGCAGCAACCAACGGACGTTCTTCAAAGCAAAAGGCACGCTCTGCAAGAAATGTGTTTTGCGCTCATAGAAGCCACGGAACCCATATGCTCCTAGCGCCTGCATAATGCGCACGTAAACGTAGGCGTAGTAGAAGCGCATGAACGCTTCGCGATCCAGCGCAATGAACCCAGAGAGCGCATTCAGATAATGCTCAAGCAACTGCTGCCGCATCTCAGGCGGAAGATCTGCCTTCGCGTCAAAAAGTATCGAAGCCACGTCGTACTGCAACGCGCCTTTGCGCCCGCCCTGGTAATCCACAAAGTAGGGCTGGCCTTCGCGCAGCATGATGTTGCGGGATTGGAAATCGCGGTAGAGAAAGTAATCGCGATCAGCGCTCAGCAAAAACTTCGTCAGGCGGCTGAAATCGTCTTCAAGTTGCTGCTCGTTGAACGGAACCCCGGCCAGTTTCAGGAAATAGTACTTGAAGTAGTTTAAGTCCCAATTGATGGACTGGCGGTCGAAGCTACCCCGCGGGTAACAGAGCTTGTAATTCAGGTCGCGTCCGGCTTCCACTTGAAAGCGCGGCAGCACCGCTAGCGCGTTGCGGTAAGCGCCCACGGCCTCTTGGCCGATCTCCCCACCCACACGATTCGCGGAGACCAGATCAAACAGAGTTGTGTCGCCGAGGTCTTCTTCCAGGTAGGCGCCTTGCTCCAGATCATCCCCATAAACTTCAGGAACGGGAAGACCGTGGCGCTTGAAGTGCCGGGAGAATCCAACGAATGCTGCATTCTCTTCGCGCACGTCGTACAGAATGCCAATGGCGCTCTTGCCGTTCGCGCTCAAGCGAATGATCTTGCGCCCCGATCCACTGAGCTGCCCCTGGATCGGCCGCACCTGCTCTACCGGCATACGGAAATGGGTTTCGAAAAGTCTGCTGAGGACTTCCATGGCAAAGTTGTTTGATGAACATGCTGATTCTACATGGCGCCAGGAGCGGCACGCCGTGGATCGATGGGACGTCAGTGACGGAAGGTATAGGTCCCGGAGTAGCCGGAACGGCCACTGTTGTCGGTGAACCGGGTCTGGGTATCGGCCTCGATTGAATTGTCATCAGCCGGTGTCAATGTCATCAAAGTCTCACTGAAACTGGTTTGAAATGTCGCAGTTACCTTTTGAACCTCATTCGTTTGCTCAGAGGAAGTTCCCGGGGCCACCGCAGAGCCTGCCGCCTCACCCCAATCACAATCTGTAGGATGACACTTCTCCCATGCATGCACCCAGACCGATTCACCTTCGGTTCTGACTCGAAGTTTGGTCAGCCCTCTGGTTGGTGGGCGAAGGCTTCTCCAAGTCCCGGCAAAATAAGAAAGGGTAACTGCAGGTTTCGCGGAAGCGGCCACTGAACCCGCGGGTTGCGAAGCCACGGCAGGTTCGAGTACTTCAGGGCTGCGGAGTTCGGCTGTGCTGCTCGGGGTCTTTTTGCTATGGGTGTTGTAAACTCCCATGCTTACGATTCCGACGCCTACAGCTGCAAGCGAGATGAATGCAATTACCCGCCAGCGCGCACCGCGAACCGAGCGGCGAAAAACTAATACGTCAGTCATTAGAAATCCAGCGACGACAAGCAAACGTTCCTGGCTCGTTGGTTAAATTCGAATCGGCCAAAAACCCTCTAGGGCCAAACACACTCCTATCTCGCACAGGCAAGCCCGCCCCTGCGGTTAAGAACATCGGCATTGCTCACTAGCTGCCGGCGCGCGTAGCACTGCCAAAAGGCGCGAAGAAAACAACCTTCGATCCTCGGAGACATAGTTTTTTGCGCGCAGAAGGCGGGCTCATCCCTCAGACTGGATCAGTGAAACCTCAGGACGTTGAGGGACCGTACAGGCGCAAGAACCTATTTCGGCTTTACGATATCTTGCGCTGGGCTGGTCTTGCTGTCGCTTTTCGAGGTCGTGGATTGTCCCGGCTTCACAATGTCTTGGCTCGGGGAAGCGGACTTTGCGTTTTCGGTGTTCTTCGGATCAGCCATTTGAGTTTCCTCATTTCTGTGAAATTTGCACTACTATTTCTGTAAAGCGTGGATCTTGGCAAAATCCCGCCAGGTCGGGATCAGTTTTTAGATTTCGAAGCAGTTCAGGACTGGCTGACCGGGCGACTTCCAGCGCTTCCGTGCGCATAGCAAGCGCCTCGTAAGTAAGAATCGCTCGGCGGATGACGGTATTGTCGCCGGGAGCAAGACGCATTGCCTGGCGAATCTCGTCTTCTGCCCTCCTGCGATCTCCCATTCTCGCGGCGAAGTATGCAAAGAACGCTCTCGACAACCCATCGCCGGGGCTCTGCGCCAGCTCGGCCAACGATAGCTCCATCGCTTTCTGGTAAGTGGAATGAGCATCTTTCGTGTGTCCAATCAGGCGCTGAGCATCTCCCAGGTTCAGCAGTACCACGTAATCGTTCGGAGTGAGAACCGCAGCTCGTTGCAGGTATGGAATCGCCTCCGCAAATCGCTTTTCTATCAACAACAAACTCCCCATATTGTTGAGGGCGCGAGGTGTTTCTTTAATCCTGAGCGCGTTCTGTTGGGCCTTTTCGGCTTCATCCATTCGGCCCAGGTTCTCCAGTGACGCACCCAGGTTCGCGTATGCGTTGTACATGGTCGGCGCAAACTCTGTCACTTTTTGAAATTGTTCTACAGCTTCCTGAAACTGTCCGCGATGAAAGTAATAAACGCCGAAGTATTCATACGGATCGTAGAACGTTGGATCGAGAGAAATGGCGTGCCGGTAGGCGTTGATGGCCTTGTCCGGCATGTTCTGTTTGTCATACAGGCCGGCAAGGCGAATGAACCCATATACGTTCCCCGGTTCGAGATCGGTGACCCGTAAATAGTGCTCAAGCGCCTGGGCGAATTGTCCGGACTCCTGATTCCACATGCCTGCGGCCAAATGTACCCGGGCGGAATCCGGGTCGAGGCTCTCGGCCATCTGCAAATAGTGTTGGGCGCTGTCCAGATCGGTTTGCGCATGGCTCTCGTCATGCTTGTCGATTTCTGCTTCCACCAGTCCGGCTAGCGGCAGGGGAGAGCGGGGATCCAGTTCTGCGGCGCGCTGAAATGCTTGAATCGCCTCATTCAGGCTCTGAACGTCCAATCGAAGGTAGTACAAGCCGCGATCATAAAAGGCAGCCGCTGATGGAGAGATGATGTCGGGGAGATTGCCGTGCAAGTTCAGAGCATCGGATACTTCTCCGGACAACGCAGCTGCAATCGCGCCCGTCGTTTCTGGGGAGTAACGGGAAATAAAATCGCGCACATGCGTAGCGGACTGGAGTTCAATCACCGATCCTTCTAAAACCAGATCGCTGCCGTCGCGACGCATTGTGGTCTGCAGTGCGTGGGTCGCATGGAGCACCTGCAATGCCTGTTCCGGAGTCTGGACCTGGAGGTCGCGGGCCTTCGCCGGAACAACGACTGCGACGGTGCGCGAACCCGCCTTCAAGTGTGAGATTCGCTCAGCCGCATCCTGCAGCGCTCCGCCTGAAACTATCGAAGTACCGTCAGAAGATGAAGGCGGTAAAACCACCAGCCGTACGCTCGGTGCTTTGAAGAAGAAAGCGCGCACACGCTCACGCACTTGCGGAGATATCAGGCTGAGCAGAAGCAGAGCTGGAAGTGCAACAAGCGATACTCGTACGGCAGAAGGAAGCCGAAAAAACAAAGATGGCCTTAGCCCTATTAACACTTCATGCGCGCTTCGTGGCCGATCCTCGGGGCGAGCGCTTATACACCGAGAGATTGTCTTCGCCCAATGATGCGGCAGGCCACGAAAAGTCAGCCGCGAGTTCGAGATCATTCCATCCGATCGGCTGGCGGTAGTGACGTTCGTGTCCGAATGCGAGAGCGTTGAGACCGTACTCTGGGACTGCAACCCGGCCACCATCTCATAAAGAATGACGCCGAGCGCATAGATATCTGAAGCTTCGGAGGCCTTCTCGCCTCTCCAAAGCTCGGGCGCAATGTAGCGGGGAGTGCCGCCAAGATCTCCAGCTTGCGTACCTTCGCCTGACAGTCCGAAATCAGTAATGACCGCGCGCACCTGACTGTCTTCCTCGCGGCACAAAATCACATTGCCGCATTTCAGGTCGCGATGGATGATTCCCTGGCGGTGCGCTTCTGCGAGGCCTTCGCAGATCTGGCGTGCAATCTCGAAGGCTTCTTCCTCGGAAAGCTTTCCACGAGTTTTGAGATAGCTCGAGAGCGTCTCGCCTTCGAGTAGCTCCATGGTGAGGAAATCCACGTCTCCTTGCCGCGTCTGCGTGGTATGGATTTCGTTGACCCGGCAAATATTGGGATGGCTCACCGCCAGCGCTCCCTTGATCTCGGGGGAAAGCCGCGGTTGAAAGCCAGGCTTAGCGGACTTGATCGCCACTCGCCAATTCAACTTGCGGTCGAAGGCCTCATAAACGACACCCATCCCGCCCTCGCCAATATCGCGAATGATTTCAAACCGGCCGGCAACCACCTCTCCCGGCTGGAAGGCTGGTGGGGAATCTTTAAACGAAATTGCGGGATGAAGCAGGAAGGATCCCATCTTTTCTTCCCCACGTATTACATCGGAGGCCTCTTGCAGGAGATCGGGGTCGTCCGCGCAGGCACGCCGGAGGTAAGGTTCGCGCTCAGCCGGAGACCTCTGCAACGCTGCAGAGACCAACTGCATCAGGCGCTGATCGCGTTCGGCGCTGCAGTCCATTTCTTTGCACTCAGACGCTCAAACAACCAGCTGCGTGCCCGATACCATTCGCGCTGAAAAGTGTGGAGGGTCAGATTTAGAGATTCGGCGGCCTCATTGTCGGTAAGGCCTAGAAAAAATTTTAGTTCAACCACTTCCCGCCTCTGGTGGTTTTCTTTGCCAAGCTCGTCGAGTAACTCGTCGATGGCCACCACCTGCTCGAGTTTGGTGTGGTTGCTGAGCACATATTCCGGCAGGCCTTCAAGCGCCATGAAGTGGACGTCTGGGCGGGCGCGTGCGTGATCGATCAGGTGTCGCCGCATGACCCTTGCTGCCAGGGCCAGGAAGTGACCCCGATCATGCCAGTCGATGTTCTTGGCCGCTGCCAACCGAAGAAAGGCTTCGTTCACCAGCGCGGTGGGTTGCAGCGTGTGCCCATTTCGCTCGCGCCGAAGATAACGGGCAGCGAGGATGCGCAACTCAGGCAGCACGGCTTCGAACAGGCGGTTCTCAGCCTCGACGTCTCCGCCACGCCAACGCTGCAGAAGCTGGGTTATTTCGGATGATTGACTGGGCAAGCTTCCCCCAACTTTGCGCAACATGTTAGCACGACCGAACGGCTGGTCGGTGGGTTTATTGCGGAGTTGAACGGACAAGCTCCCGCCGGAGAATCGCGCTGCCAGGAGCTCTAAACTTGTATGAGTTGGTGGTCCAGGCAGTCAGGGTGGATAGTGTCGAGAAGCCCATTGAGCAGCTCGGTACCGTATTTAGCGAGGAAGGAAACACCCGCTATCTCCCGCTCTTGCAGGGCCTTGCGAGGATAAAGAGAGGACGACAGAAAATCAGCGTGCCGGCCGACAATCTCGGTTTGCCGCAGCTCGGCCCGGGCGGCGCGCGACGCCAGGTTCGTGATCTGGTAAAGCATCTTCGATTTTGCGTTTTCCGCCGACTCGATCAGAGTCTTGTCGAGTTGGCCAATCGCCTCACAAACTGCCTTCATTGACCTTTCAACTGATGCCGTCGCTTCGTCAAATGACTTCTGCAACTGCGGCGGAAGCAGTTGTGACCCAATCGCCTGCCTTAAGCCTTCAGGACCCTGGAATACATCTGTAAAAGGCAGGTGATATTTATCCAGCAAGGCCTGAGGTTTCGCCTCGATCAGCGTTGCTGAAAAACGGGGGATAATCGGCGTAACTCGCCCGGCCAGCAGTTCGTACACAACGCCAACCTGAGCGAAATAGGCTACCTCAGCGGCACCACCAACGTAAGCAAGCGTGGGCAGAAGGTAATCCTGGACTACAGGCCGCAACAGCACATTCGGGCTGAATGCTTGCGGGGAAGATTGCGCGAGCGCCTGGAGATCCTGGGATGAAAACTCCTGAGCGCCAACCAAAAACTTCCCTGCTTCGAATTGAACTGGAACGCGAACGCCCTCGCGCATCAGGAAGAAAACAGTAGATGATTCGCTGATCCGAACCTGCTGATGATACTCGGCAGTGTGCAGCTGCTCATCGCGTTTCACCAGCGCCGAGGCCAGCTCCACAGCACGGGTCACGGCAGCCTTGTATAAAGGAGATGCGATTCCATCTAGTTCAGGATCTGCGCCATCAAGAAGAATGACTCCATGATCGGCAAAAAAACGCGTGAACAGCTTCGCAAATGCGGTGCCGAAGGTTTCACCCGGCCTATAACACTCACTCAGAACACGAGAAGCATCTGAGTCGCCGAGCAGCGACGATGCCTTGTCCGCCAATTCCGAGATTTCCGTTCCGAAAGCGATGCTTCCCACCTGGGCATCTTTGGTGGCCGTCGTCGGGCTGACCAGCGTTTCCATGCTTCCGTCCGAAGTGGGGATATGCGCCTGGTTCACCTCGTCGAGATCGTGGTCCTCGGTCGCGAGCCAGAAAATGGGAACACAGTCAATACCGAGCTTCTGTGCTTCTGCAGCAAGCTTGACGGCGCTCAAAGCCTTGTAGAGTGAAAACGCCGGGCCACCAAAAAGGCCGACCTGCTGGCCCGTGACCAGAGCAAAAGCGCCCTCGCGAAATCGCCGAATATTTTGGAGCGTCGCAGCGGAAGCTCCCCAAGCCTTGTTTTGCCGCTCCAGGATGTTCGCCATCTGCCCACGCCGGTCATTGGGATATTGAATACGACTCGCCTCATCCTGCGCCCACTGCGCCAGCCGCGACGGTCGCGGATAGAACTGCTGCACCTTCGGGGTAAATTCCAAGTAATCGAGGAAAAGCGGCGTGCTGTGCGGAATTTGCCGGAATGGGAGACAGTGGGATTTCATGAAAGCAGCTGTTGGCTATTTGCTTTGCACAGGTGACCTTTCCATCAGATGACGAAACCCGCGCCCGGATGCAAAGATAATCTTGTAAATATATTAGACGCACCGGATTGACCGGAGTTACACGCTTGAGCACAACACCTGCCATCTCCCCATTTTCGCTGGAAGGAAAATACGTTCGCTTGGAGCCCTTGCGCCCGGAACACGCACCCATGCTGTGGGAAATCGCGAAGGCCCACCTGAGCGACTTATTTCAATGGATCCCTTATAAGCTCGAATCACTGGAAGATTTCCAGGCATTCAATCGGCAGGTGCTCGACGAACAGACTCGCGGGGTTTCGGTTCCCTTCGCTACCTTCGAGCGAAGCTCGAACCAAATCGTGGGGACCACACGCTACATGAATATGGACCTTGCAAACCGCAAAGTGGAGATCGGTTCCACCTGGATCGCGCCACGTTGGCAACGTACAACCGTCAACACCGAAGCGAAATATCTGATGCTTCGCCAGGCGTTTGAAGTCTGGAACTGCCTTCGCGTGGAATTGAAGACGGATGCGCTCAATCAACGCTCGCGGCGGGCAATTCTCCGGCTCGGAGCCAAAGAAGAAGGCACCTTACGCAAACACATGCTTGCCTATGATGGCCGCCAGCGTGACTCGGTCTATTTC
>JBKPSP010000040.1:0-9785 GCA_046735175.1 Acidobacteriota bacterium | reverse complement strand
GCGCCATGTCTGCGCCGTGGGGCAAAGTCACATACACCTTACGGATGTGGTATTCGATTCGCCAACAACTCGCAGCCGGGAAATTGCGTAAATAATGGGCATTCCACAGTCAGGAGTCGACGAGGGCCGCTATACCTGTTCAAAGTATTCGGGGTTCACGCTTTGGTAAGGGCAATGTTCCTTAGCGAAAACCAATAGTCAATCCGACGTTCTGCAGCTTGAAGCTGACGTTGCGTCATTTGTTGTCGCAATGCGACTAGATGTTCATTACCGACACCTGTTTCATGTGCAGCAATGGCCGCCCACGTATAGGCTCGCACGAGATCACGGCGAACGCCGATACCTTTAAAGTAAAGATTACTCAACATGTTTTGTGCGCGGTAATCCCCAAGATTCGCCGCTTTCTTCAACCATTCCACAGTTCGCGCCTCAAATTCAGCACCCCCAATTTGGTCACCTGCTTGAGTCTGGTCGGCTGATGCGTCAGACCCTTCCCGCAGCGGAGAACGTTCGTTGGGGGACGTGTGCAAGTGAGTAGGCACGCTTGTGGTCGGGACCTGAGTTTGAGCTCCCTGAGAGGGATGCCCGCTTCTCTGAATAGCTTGTGGCGTGGATAGCGCTGTCACGCTTGAATATTCAGAACTCTCGTGGGCAACCAACAAGCAGAGAATGAGAGCCAGAACTGCTATTGACGACCAAAAGATCGCCCTGGAATTACTGCCGAAATGCGGCTCTTGCATAAGAAACTGAGGTGCCGGCGGTGCGATGACTTTTTCGGAACTGGGCTTTCCAGAAATGTCTTCCCAGACAGCAATTCGTGGCTGAGTATGTTCTGCAACCGCAGTGAACGCTAGGGCCGTTGAAAAGAGGCTCGTCCGCTGTTGAGTGAACCAGACAGCCTCGATCAAATGTTGCAGGTCATTTTGGTGGGCAATTGAAGTGGCAGCCAAGTCGCGCAATTCGCCAAGGCTATGCTCTCCATACGTTTCCATTATTGGTTCGAGCGCCACCGCCTCGAATGTGCGCCTGAGCCGGATTAATGCTCGAATGGTTTTCCAATTGAACGCGTTAGGCTCCGACGATAAAAGCTCGAGCACGCCCACCGGCCTACAATCGCGGCGCAAAGGGATTGCAAGTACTGACTTCACACCTATTTGACGACATGCAACTGCGTCTGCCGCGTCGTCTTTCTCCGCATCATTACAAAGCTGCACTCTGCCAGAAGTAAAGCAAAGTCCGGTCAAGCCCTCATTGCGACTGCAGCGCGTGCCGATTTTGGGACCACAACTCCCGCCCGCAGCCACGCAGACAAGAACGTCGCTCCTGGCGAGCCCAACCGCTGCACCGTCGGTCTTGGGAATTTTTACTAGCTCCTCCAAAAGATTCTCAACAGTGGCCTGTCGGGGTGCACCCCCAAGAGTTTTTTCCAGTTGATTTTCAATTGGCTCGCTTCGTAAGTCGCGTTCGGAGACCGGCTGCCGAAGTGGGGGAACTGCCTGCATACTGTTACGAAGATTTTACAACGGCTCTACTCTGCGACGCCGCGACCCAGATTGAGTCCGAGAGATCAGTTGGGAGCGGGGCAGGATACAGCATCTATTTCAGAGATTCGGATGGCAACTCTCCTGGAACTGGTCAGCCCGGTGTACGGGAAAAACTACTAAGGTCATTCACATCGGCCCATCGCGAGTCGCTCTCGCACGCTCGACGGTGCCACTCACTCACCAGAGGAACTTATCGCAATGGGCACAAGTCAAACTGCTTCAGGGAAGCTTAATTACCGCGGGCTGGATCTCGAGAAAACCTCTCTCCCGTCCGGTCGAGGCAGAAGTTTTTCTTGACATCCCTTTTTATAGAACCTCATTGACTCCGCCCAGAGGAGCACAAGCACCTCATCCATTACGGAGGGCAATCGTGGTGTTGCCGAGTGCTAACGGCAATAAAGATGCAACGAAACTAATAACATGCGGTCGTGTTCCGTACCATTTGGGGTTCAATGGGGGCTAAACGATGTCAAGCCAGCCGGTTCCAAACAAACAGATAGAATCAGGATCCCCGTATTGCTCTGATCCGAGCTGCGAATGCTGCAAAAATTTGCGCGAAATGGAAGAGCGGGTAAAAAAAGCGAACGAGGAGTCGAAAAAAAAGCTAAGCAGGGGTTAGGGGAATCGCGCCAAAAACAGGTCGAATTCTCGTGCCTAGGCGCATGGGTTCCGGGGATAATCGCTTTGGAAGAGTGTGGCGTCTTATCCGTCTTCTATGAGAAAAGCTAGAACGTCTCTTTTGCTCTTAATCGGAGTAATTCTCGGAGGTGTGTTCCTCATTGTGGTTGGTTGCGGTGGCGTGGGAATAGATCCGCTATCGCCTACACCTCCGCCCCATACGCCCCCTCCGCCGGTGCCACAATTTTTCGGCGTGCTGATGTGGAAAGGCGACCAGTCCGGACGAGGCTTATATAGCCAGGAAACAACTCTGACCCCCGCCAATGTGAATGCCACGCAATTTGGGCTGATCGGACGCTTCAATGCCGACGGGCTCCTTATCGCCCAGCCCCTCTATATAGCCAACGTTGATACCGGATCGGCGAAACATAACATCATCATCATTGCCACGGAGCACTGCAGCGTTTACGCGATCGATGCCGACCAGCCTTCTGCTGGCTCGCTGTGGGAGCGACACTACTTGGATCCTGCCAATGGGATCACTCCGCAATTAGATACGTTTGGTGGAAGAAGCACCTTCAACGGAGAAGTGGGAATTACCGGCACTCCAGTGATTGACTCGGTTACGGGTGCCTTGTACTTCGTGACCATGTATGTGCACAACGGAGTTGCCGAGCAATGGCTGCGCGCCCTGGATATACGCACCGGTCACGACTTCGGCCCCGGAAGTATGCAAATACAGGCCAGCGTGCCCGGCGATGGCAAAGGCAGCGTCAATGGTCAGATCGCCTTCGATCCTTCCATTCACAATCAGCGGATGGGACTTACCGAGGTGAGTGGATCCATTCTTGTGAGCTGGGGATCATTCTCCGATAAGGGCGTTTATCACGGTTGGTTGATGGCGTTCGATGCATCCACATTGAAATTGCAGGCAGCCTTTACTCCAACACCGCAGGCTCAGACCGGGGATCCGCTGAATGGCCCGTCTGATGACGGAGGCGGGGCTGGCTTATGGGCCGGGGGGGCCGCGCCAACAGTCGATGACGCCGGCAACATTTACATCAACACAGCCGACGGGAGCTTCAATGCCGATAGGGGCGGAAATAATTATGGCGACTCGGTGCTGAAATTAAAGCTCAATGGAAGCAGCTTTCAGGTGGTTGACTGGTTTACACCGGCGAATCAATCCTGTCTGAATTACCTTGACCTAGATCTCGGCTCGACCGGCATCACCCTGCTTCCGACAGACCTAATCAGTGGCCAGAAAATGGCGGTTTCAACGAATAAAGAAGGCAGGCTTTACCTTTTCGACATCAGCAACCTCGGCCATTTCAACTCAAGCGAAGATCGGATTCCCCAAGAGTTCATGGTTGGTGCGCATCCTTGTTTGAAGAGCACCACCTTGGCAGCTGAAGGGCCCAATTGGAACCGCTTGTACGGGAATGTCTCCTACTGGGACGGGTTCGTCTACGCAGCCCCGTCCAATATGGCTATGCAGCAATATCAGTTCGTCGGCAGCAGCTTCAATCCCACCCCATTCGCGCAAACCCCGACCGCATACGGGTGGCGGGGCGGAAACACGGTCGTTTCCGCGAACGGTAACAAGGACGGTATCGTCTGGGCATATGAGAAGACGGCTCCTCCCCCAAGCGGCACCGGGCAGGGGATTCTACACGCCTATGACGCAACCTTGATCTCCAACGAGCTGTGGAACAGCAACACGACTCCTGGTGAGCATCTGGCACAAGGCATTGGCTTCAGTACGCCGGTCGTGGCGAACGGCCATGTGATCGCGACTTCCGACAACACCGTGACGGTGTATGGGCTACGCTAGGTGCACAACGGGTCCGTTCCAGTTCTGGCGATCGGTTGCGAGCCCCAAATGTGAAAATGCGTTATCTCGAATTCTTCTATCCCCGGTTCTGCGGTATCACGGTGATGGTGGTGATTCGACGTGTCGATGCGGTGGTCCTGATATACAGGAGTCAGCGCTGCGGATCAGGTCAGTTCGTGAGTGGTCGGCAAGTGGGAAGTTAACTTCTGGATTGCCCGTCACCCACCAAGCGAACTGCATCTTATTCACCGGATTTACGACGCCGTTCGTTTTTCGGATCTGATGAGAGGGACAGACATCCTTACCTTGCCAAGTGATCCTCCGGGAGCACATGCAGTCTTTGTGCTATTATTAAACAGATGTTTAATGAATACCTGTTTAATAATATCCCGCAGAGGAGCCCATCATGCCGCTTGCAGGCGGAGCCCTTAACACAAAACGCGCAAGCATTGCCTTTGTGCTTGCATATATTGCAATTACGATCCTCGGGACTATGTTGTCGTTGGGATTGCAGCTGATTCGGCATACCTCTTGGACGGCAGAACCGCTTCAGAACACCGCCTATCTCCTTTCTGAACGGTTCCTGCCCTTGCTGAACCTGCTAGTGTGGATGGCGGCGACCTGGGTCTACTCCAGAAACGCGCCACAAGGACGTCTCACCCCGCGAGATGCTGTCGCACTCGGGCTGTTCTGGTTGGCAATCGCACTGCCACTTGATTTCGTTGCCTTCGTCTTAATCAGGACGCCCCTCTCGCTCAGTCCGCACGATTTCTATATAGGTCAGTTTCCGTGGATTTACTTGATTTACCTTGCCGTAGCCATCAGCCCGTTATGCTATCTGTGGTTGCGCAAGCTTGGCAAAAAGCCAGAGCACTGAAACGCGATGCGCGAAAAGAAACTAACCAGCCGACAACGCCAGAGTGCTGAAACGAACCAGGCCCTTCTCGACGTAAGCCTGGAGTTGTTCGTTCGCAAAGGCTACGCGGGAACGACGGTCCGGGACATCGCGAAAGGGGCGAAAGTGAGTCCTGGTCTGATGTTTCACTACTTTCCGTCAAAAGACGCGCTGCTGCAAGCGCATGTGAAACTGATGGAGGCCGGTATCGAGTCCGTGGCTCAAGAGTTGAGGTACTCTACTCAACCACTTGATACTTTCCGCTCTATTGCGCACGCCACACTCCAATCGCTAAACGAGGCTTACTCCAGAAACCTATTCTTGCTGGCAAACCAGGTGCTCTCGCTGGAGTCTATACCGTCAGCCGCGAGGAAAATGGTGAGCAAGTCCAAGTCGATTGAGGCTAGTGCCTCGCTGATAGCACAGGGACAGCGAACAAACGAGATTAGGAAAGGCGACCCGCGCGCGCTGGCGATAGCTTTTTGGGGGGCCATTCAGGGCATTGCGGAAATACTAGTTTGGAATCCGAAAGCACCGATTCCAGACGCTGAGTGTGTTATTGGCATTCTCAGATGACTCGGCTACGGTGCTCCTCGAAGTAATGCTAGAGGCTGCAGCGCCTGAATCTCTGCGCCTTCGGGGCAGATGGTCGGCATTTGGGAAGTTGACTTCTGGTTTGCCCGTGATCCTGAAGCTGCCGAACGGCTAGCGTTCCTAATAGGTGCTCGCCGCATTCCATTACCTGTGTCTCAGCCCCTCACTCGATTTTAAGATTCGTCGCACCAGCACCTAAACAATTCGTCAGGGCTCCCTAACTGTTACGACCTCGAAGGTTGTAGCAGTAGGCGGAAAACCAGTATCGTATTTCGCATTAACGGCAACAAGTCGATCGCCGAATCTGGCTGCCGTTGACGGCGATTCGAAATCCGGGCTGGTAATAACCGCTGTTACGGTTCCCGTGGACAGGTCCGGGCTGATGTCGATTTGCGAGATTTGATTTAGATCCACCTGCACGGCGTAGACTCGACCACCGTTTAGAAGGATGCCATCTACTGCCGGGACAGCCACTCCATTGATAAGCGTGCTGACGCCCGTCGTTGGATCGACGGTTAAGATCTCGCCCAAGGCAGAGTGTGACACGATAAGTGTCTTCCCGTCGGGTGTCGCAGCGATTCCATTCAGATTTGGAAAACCGGACACATCGGCAGCCGGCCCGGTAACGACAATGGTCTGCGGCTTGCCTCCGGGTGCGATTGGAATCCTATAGATATGAGGCAGTACTGAATCCGTGAACCAGGCGGCATCCTCCGTTACGACAACATCGTTGATCAGCCCACCGAGCTGGAACGTCGCCAGATCTGCCCCAGTCTGGAGGTCGTAAACGTATGCCTGACCTGTAAACCCACCGGCCACGAAGAGTAGCCCGTGACGAATATCTGCCTTCAGGCCGACTGCTTGCCGTCCGTTCGGCGGATGGATGAATTGCTCGACCTTGCCTGTACGTAGATTTCCGCGGAAGATATTGCCAGCCAGGAACTCGCTCGCATAGAAGATTGAACCCTGTCCGATCGCAATTCCCTCCGCCGATCGTGCCCCCGGCAGCACGATAGTGTTCGGGAACTCATTTGTGGGTGCGCTTAAGTCTTGCCCCGAAACGAATGTGACTGTGGTTACCAACATAATCGCAGCGGCGGCCGCGGCAGCGATGTGTGACATCTTTGGACGCTGCGCGACACTGGACGCATACACGACTTGCCCTTGTGAATTGATATCGGCTCTAATAGTCATCTCGAACTCTCCCTTCGGACTGCCCGAAGCCAAACTGACGGCAACGACTCGTGGCTATCCTGAAGAAATTCGTTACATGACGCCATGGAGAAGATGTGGAGATTTTCTGATTATGTAAGTAGCTAGATCTTCAATAGTTATGGCATGCTCTGCTGCGATGTGATGGCATGAACGCACCATACCCACGAGAAATTCTTCGGTTTGCGCACTTCGAACTTGACACTGCCGCTTACGAGCTGCGGCGCAAGGGACGGCCCATACGTCTTGAGCGACAACCCATGGACCTGCTCATCCTGCTCGTTACTCGGCGCGGTGAGCTGGTGACCCGCGACGACATCATCGCAAGGCTTTGGGGGGACGGCATTTTCGTCGATGTTGAAACCGGCGTAAACACCGCGGTTAGGAAGATTCGGCAGGCCTTGAACGATTCGTCCGATGACCCAGCATTCATTGAAACGGTGACGGGCAAAGGATACCGTTTCGTCGCAAGTGTCAACTCGAAGCACTCTCCCGGCGGTTGCGAAACAACGATTATGGTGGCTGTATTGCCGTTCGTGAATCTCAGCGGTGATCCGTCACATGAGTACCTTGCCGATGGCCTCACCGAAGATATGATCGCGTTGCTCAGCCAACTCGACCGACAACGCCTCAGGGTAATTGGACGAAGGTCGGCAATGTCGTATAAGGGCAGCCCCAAGCCACTTGCGGCTGTCGGTACCGAATTGAAAGTAGAGTTTATTGTCGAAGGTTCGATTCGCAATCTCGGAGATCGATGGCAAATTCGGTGTACGCTGAACCGCGCAAGCGATCAGGTGCAGTTATGGTCGCACTCATACCATCTCGACCTTGGGAGCATAGTGGCGCTGCAGCGTGAGGTGGCCTTTGCCATCAGCGAACAGGTCCAGCTGCACCTCTCGCCCGAGCGATTGGAATCAGTTGCCCGACGACACAGCGTGGAAACGGCGGCGTACGACTTGTACCTGCGCGGCCGCCGTTTCTGGAACCAGTTGACGCCTGCGACGACACGTCTCGCGATTGAATACTACAACCGTGCTACGGAAATTGATCACGATTATGCGCTGGCCTGGGCGGGTCTTGCAGAAGCATTTGCCTCCGCACCGATCAATGGAGACGCGGACCCACGGGTCATGTGGCCGCGCGCGAGAGATGCGGCCGAAAGCGCTATTCGCGCAAATCCGAGCCTCTCGGAAGCGCAACACGTTTCGGGACAGGTACAGTGGTTTTTCGACTGGAACTTTTCGGCTGCGGAGACCGCCTTTCGTAGGGCCGTCGCACTCGATCCCAGCAACGCCTGGGCACACACGATGCTAAGTCACGCTGTGTCGCAGATGGGCCGCCATAAAGAAGCTCTCTTGCTGATGGAGCGGGCTTTTTTGCTCGAACCCCTCTCACCGCTTCACCAAGCCATGTGGTCGCAAGTGAGTTTTCAAGCGCGAGATTACGAGCACGCTGCCGAGCGTGCAAGGCGAGCCATCGTAATTGACCCTGAATTCTGGGTTGGCTACATGATGCTGGGCCAAGCATCCGAACAGCTCGGCGAAACGGATATTGCACTAGATGCGCTCACAACGGCAACACGCCTCTCCGGTGGAAACAGCAAACCAGTTGGCTTGAAAGGGTACATACTCGCAAAGATTGGACAAATCAGACCAGCACGCGAAATGCTTATTATGTTGGACGAACTTTCACGAACGAGGTACGTGCCGCCGTATGCCCCAGCGCTCATCTATGCTGGCCTGGAGGAAGACCAGAAGGTATTCGACGCCCTTGAGCATGCCTATGCATCTCGTGATGTCCATTTGGTCTTCCTCCCGGTCGACCCCAAATGGGACCGCTTTCGAGCCCAGCCTCGCTTCGAAGCTCTGCTTCAACAGTGTGGGTTTGAAAACAAAGGACCAACCGTAAACGTGTCCGCAACAGATTAGGTGCTGTTCCGGTTGGATTGTCAGCCAACCTTCCCTAATCCGATAAGGTGAGGACTGCCCGTCATCCGTCCAGCACCACCACAAGCAGGCAATTGACGCAACAAATACACTCTCAATGCATATAGGGAGCGACATTGGTGTCGATCGTGTGAAACTCCTCGTTTGTTAGTGGTGGCTCTCGGTAGGCCTGCAACGCTTGTGCTGGAGTCATTCCACCGCCAAACGCACCATCTGAACCCCACAGTATTCCGCTGATGCCGATCTGCCGAATGCGTCGCGCAATTAAGACTTTTTTCTCCTTCCATCGTCCGATTCCCGCAACTCCGCAGATGTCGAAATAAACATTTGCCATCCGCGCATCTTGTCTGGCGATGGCATCAATAAAGACGGAAAGGGCGCTGTCAACCGACGGGTCGTCGAAACCACCAGCACCAGCAAGATGCGCAATCTGAATTGGTACATGAGGAGCTGATGGAAGAACCTCGTTGAGAAAGGTTTTCGCCTCCTTGGCACCGTAGGGTCGGTTGCGAGTCACCGAGGGGCGCATGTGAACCACGATTGCCATCCCACGTTTGTCGGCGGTCCGAAAGACACGGCGCAATCGAGCCACATGGCTCGGATTATCCATGTCGACATCGGAGTTACCGAAATGCAGCTTGAGACCGTAGTGGAGGTATGGGTTCTTGGCACACCTCTCGATCTCGGAAATGGCGTAGGGCTTGAGCGGATCAACGCCACAAAAACCGCGAAGCCGATCGGGATATTCCGTTACCTGGCTTGCAGTCCAGTCGTTTTCCCGTCGTACCTGCTCGTACTCGTCTGCAACAGGAGCCTTGTTTGGATTACCGTACTGATACGCGAGAGACAGAACGAGCGCTCGTCGGACTCCCGCTGCATCCAACAGAGAAATCAGATCGGTTGCCGTGAATGGCTTGGGTAAAGATCCCAGTTGGGCCGCCCAAGGGCTTAGCAAATGCTGGTGATAATCGATGGGCGACTGAGATTGAGCAGGCAAAACCGCGAAAAGAATTGCCGCGACAAGAACGAGAGGGCCAGGCGCCATTGCGGCATTCTACACAGCCCTGGATTGGGCCACGAAGCCAGTATTGTCGGCAATGGGGAAGTTCGGCCCTTTTCTCAATTTCAGGTTTGCCGGTGAT
>JBKPSP010000039.1:0-13754 GCA_046735175.1 Acidobacteriota bacterium | reverse complement strand
GTTCACCACAAATGGCTGCTGGCCCATGGCGCTAAGAAAGGTCAGAAGAAAGACCAGGGGAAAGACAATGACTCCGGGAGAGGTGGTCTGGTAGACCATATAAACCAGCAGGAACACGACCATCAAGAGAAAACCCAGCACCGAGGTGGCAAGCGAGAGCGAGGCAAGGCTGAGATCGCCAGACTGATTCACCGCTTCAGCGATGGCGACGAAATGAAACACCATGCCGAGATAGGCGGCATGGAGGGTAAGCCGATCTAAAGTTTCTTTGGTTCGCGTGAGCGCGACGAGTATGTAGAGAAGCCCGAGGCCATAGAGCGCGAGGGCCACTCGGAGCCAGACGTTTGCCATGGGTTATGGTCGACGCAAGATCGGATATCTGCGGCCATTATAGCGGCTCAGGGCGGTGGGTCTCCGGCAAACTCGCTTTAACGCTTTTTCTTAGACTTCTTCGGTGCCGTTTTCTTGGCTGCAGGTCTTGGCGCTGCTTTCGCAGGTTTAGCCGGCTTTGCAGGCGGAGCCGGCTTGGAGGCAGGCTTGGCCGCCGGTTTGGATTGAGCAGCTGGTACCGGTGTGGGAGCAGGCGCTGCGGCCGCGGCTCCTTTGCCTTTCTTCTTTCCAGCAACCGGAGCGGAAGGTGCAGGAGTTTGCGCTGCTACGGCAGCGGCTTTTGCTCCCCGGCCTCGCCTCGGCGGAGGTGGAGGCGGTGGAGGTGGCGGCGCCAGCGGCTTCAAGAACTTGAGAATTTCATTGCGCGAACGCAGCTTGCCGTCGAGCAGCAGCATGAACACTTCGTCGGCAATCTTTGGATATTCCGGCAACTGCGGCGTGATCAGCAGTTCGGTCATCTCGGGCAATGGAATCTTCTGCTGCACCTGACGCCACTTGGTGAAAAAGTTCTTGATCTTCTGCTGGACGGCCTGCTGGCGCGCAGTGATCGCGAGATAGAGCACCATCTCCTGGCGAGCACTGGACAAAAGCTTCCAGGTGCGAGAAGGAGTTGCGGCTTCTTTTCCAGTCAGACGTTTTGCAAGCTCTTTGGCGTTGTCTTCGAGATCGCGCCAAGCCTCCGCGAGATCGCGGCGCGGGATGGCCTTGCGAATGTCTGCCGTCTCCTTTTCGTTCAATCGCGCAGTCAAAAATTCCAGGACGGCGGGCGGAGGATCGGGCGCATAGCCGAGGTCGATCATCTGCTGACGGGTCTTCATCAGTTGCGAAAGACCTTCGGTATCAACCTTGGCGATGGTCCAGTGCGCACTCAGGACTTTGAGCCAGCCTTCGCGTTCCAGCGCGCGGACCACATTCAGCGGATCGTCTTCGTAGGCAAGCTGCTCGAGTTCATAGCCGATCGCACGGTTGCTGATGTACTCGATGTAATTGTTCTCTTTCGCCGATTCGTAACGGGCCTGAGTGCGCTCTTCCAAAGGCCAGTGGAACCGGGCAGAAAAGCGAGTGGCGCGGATCAGGCGCGACGGATCTTCGACGAACGCGTAGTTGTGCAGAATACGGAGAAGCTTGGCTTCGATATCGGCGGCGCCGTTGAAAGGATCCATCAGCAGGCCGCGCGAGCCCGGATTCAGCGAGAGCGCCATGGCGTTCACGGTGAAATCACGGCGGCGAAGGTCTTCAATGATGGTGGCAGGCGCCACGATAGGCGGCTTGCCGGTCTTCTCATAGCGCTCGGTCCGTGCGCTGCTCACCTCGGCGCGAACGCCTCCGGGCAGAGTCACGTAAATCGTGTGCGTGTCGTCTTCGACGCCGCCAATGACACCGCCGGCGCGCTCAAATTCCCGCTGGAGCTTGATCGGATTGCCCTGGACGGTGAAGTCAAGATCGCGAATTGGGAAACCGCTGATGAGGTCGCGGACTGCCCCGCCGGTCAGATAGACATTCATACCCGCGGCGCGGGAGATGTCCTGCACTAAGGTGATGCCCTTTTGCTGGTTGGGCGTCAGGCGCAGCTCTAATGTGTAAATGTAATCAGCCATTCGGCTTGCGACCCGCTGTCACGAACTCTGCAGCGGGGACCCGGCTCGTCCAGAAGATTTCCACACGCTGTGGAAATCTTGCGAAGTCAGCATGTAAGTGCTTAGCGATGAAAAGGTTAGTTTCATCTCGCGGGACGAGTGAACTACAGAAAATAACACAACGTTATAGTTTTGGCTACTGCGAAGGGAGATACGTGGGAGAGTGGAGCGGGAAAGTGCGAGAATCGGGAGGAATTGGGTAATTTGGTTATCGGGTAATTGTGTAATTTGAAAACCTTTGGTCTGATCCTATGGTTTTCAATTACCAAATTACAAAATTTCCCAATTACCGAGTTGCCCCATGCCTTCCACCCACAAAAAAGTGATCGTCCGCAAGATTGATCGCGACACGGTGAACGGATACGTCGCTCCGGCGCATTTTGTCCACGACGGCAAGTTTGAGTTGCTGAATACGACTGGGAATGTGGTGGGCATTGAGGTGGCGGATATCAAGGTAGCGTTGTTTGTGCGGGAGTTCGGAGACTCCGATTCCCTTTCGCGCAAGACTTTCACCACCCGGCCGCGAGCGGAGGGGCTCTGGGTGAAGATCAAGTTCAAGGACGGCGACATCATGGAAGGACTGATGCCGAACGACCTCAGCCTGAACCTGGCTGAAGGTTATCTGATCAATCCTCCGGACCTGCGATCGAATGTGCAGCGCATGTTTGTGCCGCGAACAGCGCTGGAGTCGCTGACGGTGCTGGCGGTGATCGGAGCCGGCAAGCGTCAGCGAAGAGGCGCGGAGGATGTAAGGCAGGTGCCGATGTTTGGGGAGTGAGTCAACAATATCGATCGCTATAACTCAAGATTGTTGAATTCGGTTGACCGATTAGCGCGGACAGGAGTGTCCGCGCCACACGATTAGGAGGTTGACTACAGCTTTTCGTAGAACTCGCAGGCGGAGCAGGAGATGAAGATGCCCCCGGGGACGCCGTGTTCGCGGTCTTTCACGCGCTTTACGATGCGGGTAGGTTTACCGCACTTGGGGCAGTCGGTGCTCTTGGTGGTGTCCATGACCTTTTTGCGGTCAGCAGTCTTGGCGATCTTCACTGTCAGTTCTCCAGAATTTTGGGTGTGAGGTTATTTTAACAGCAATCGGCACTTAGCCAAGGTGAGGACAGCCGCCCTCGGCTGTCCACCCGAGCGAAGCTCGGGTCTTGCAGATTTGCTTAATTGAGAGAAGACCCATTGGCGAGCAAGCTCGCCAGGACAGCCGAGGACGGCTGTCCCCCAGTTCGCAGGGGCCGTCTACCGGGACGAGCTTTTGATTACCTCCCCCCACCTTTCATTCCGAACACGACTTTTTCCACCGCTGGCATCTTCGCTTAAGAAACCAATTAGCATAATCGAATTTTTGGGTTTGACGGAACTGTGGAGCTTGCGTAGGGTTAGAGTCACCATGACGAACCGGCACCATCATCACCACCATCACGCGCACGGCGCGAAGGCGGGGGTGTGGGGCTGAGATAGCAGCACACAAGGATTGGAAAGCCCGCTGAGCGCAGAGTTCAGCGGGCTTTTTGTTTCAGGAGAGCCTTTCACCACAGAGACACAGAGAAAACCAGCTTGGAATGTTTATATAGATTTACGTTCTCTGTGCCTCTGTGTCTCTATGGTGAAAAGAATTTGGTGAACTATGAATATTGATTTCGACAAGATGCAGGGGCTTGTGCCGGCCATTGTGCAGGACGCGGGGAACGGCGACATCCTGATGTTGGGATTCATGAACGTTCAGGCTTGGGAGAAGACTCAGGCGATCGGATATGTGACATTCTACAGCCGCACGCGGAATGAGCTGTGGACCAAGGGGGAAACCTCTGGCAATCGACTGAAGGTCATTTCATCAGCGACAGACTGTGACCGCGATTCCCTGCTCATCAAAGTGGAAGTCGAAGGCGCGGGTGTGGTTTGTCATGAGGGGACGAGGTCGTGCTTCACAAAGATGATCTCCGGGAAGGTAAACCCCCAGTTCTCGAAAACCGCGAGAACTGGGGCACCCACCTTCGTTGAAGGCGCGCAGGAGATCGCGCGATGAAGATCAGGCTGGGGATACCGAAAGGGAGTTTGCAGGAAGCAACGCTGCAACTGTTTGCGCAGGCGGGGCTGCCGATCCACACCAATTCGCGATCGTACTTTGCTTCGACGGGAGACCCGGAAATCGAGTGCATGCTGATTCGTGCGCAGGAGATGGCGCGATATGTGGAGCACGGCGCGTTGGACGCGGGGCTGACAGGGCTTGATTGGGTTGTCGAGAGCGGACTGGAGGTTGTGAGGGTTTCCGATCTGATTTACGCCAAGCAGAGCCGAGGGAAAGTGCGGTGGGTGTTGGCGGTGCCCGAGAGTTCGTCTTATGAAAAGGCAGATGATCTGGCGGGAAAAATCATTGCTACGGAACTGGTGAATGTGACTAAAAACTATTTCGCCAGCCGTGGAGTCGATGTCCGCGTGGAATTTTCCTGGGGAGCGACAGAGGTGAAGCCCCCGATGCTGGCGGATGCGATTGTCGAGGTGACAGAAACCGGCAGTTCGCTTCGCGCGAACCATCTGCGCATCATGGATACGGTACTCGAGAGCAATACCCAGATCATCGCAAACAAGAATTCATGGTCTGATTGCGAGAAGCGGCGCAAGATCGAAAATCTCGCGCTCATGTTGCGGGGCGCGATGGAGGCGAAGGACCGGGTGGGACTGATGCTGAATGTCCGCAAGGAGGATCTGGATCGAGTGCTTGGTGTATTGCCTGCGCTCAAGCGCCCGACTATTTCCACGTTGAGCGATCCTGAATGGCTGGCGGTGAATACCGTGATTGAGGAATCCCTGGCGTGGCAGGTAATTCCACGCCTGAAAGAAGCAAATGCGCAAGGCATCGTGGAATATCCGCTGAACAAGGTGGTCGTCTAGTGCTGATTCTCAGAGGCAAGGCAGCGGAGGCTTACGTTTCGAAGCTTGAACGGCGAGGCTCGCGCCTGGATGAGATTGAGCCGGTGGTGCGGCGAATTGTTAAGGACGTGAAAAAGAATGGTGATCGCGCGCTGCTGAAATATGCGCGCAGGTTCGATAGCTTGCAGACAGGACAAAGCCTTCGAGTGGCCGAATCCGAACTGAAGGCCGCATGGAAGAATGCCGCGCCCGACCTGAAGAATTCGTTGAAAGTCGCTGAAAGGAGAATCCGGCGGTTCTGCGAATGGCAAAAACCAAAAGCGTGGGTGCGTTCGCACAACGGAATTTCGCTGGGCCAAGTAGTGAGGCCGCTCGATTCAGTGGGCTGCTACGTTCCTGGTGGCAGGTTCCCGCTGGTTTCGACGTTGCTGATGACTGTAATTCCCGCGCAGGTCGCGGGTGTGAAGAACATTCGCGTGGTTTCTCCGCGACCGTCCGGCGAAGTATTGGCAGCCGCGTGGATGCTGGGGGTCCCTGAGTTTTATCGGACTGGCGGAGCGCAGGCGGTTGCGGCGCTGGCCTACGGGACAAATGGTATTCCGCGCGTTGACAAAATTGTTGGGCCGGGGAATTCATACGTGACCGCGGCGAAGAGGCTGGTCGCATTCGATTGCGCGATTGACATGCTGGCGGGACCGACGGAGGTGGCGATCGTCAGCTCGCGTGGCAATCCGGCGTTCATTGCTGCCGATCTGATTGCGCAGGCGGAGCATGATCCGGAGACGCTGGCCGTGTTCGTGACGACTTCGGGGAAGCTCGGGCCTCAGGTCGCGGCTGCGGTAAGCAGCGGATCGGGAGATGTTCCTCGAATTGCGCTGGAGTCCCTGCAGAAACGCTGCGCAATTCTTGTTGCAGACTCTCGTCGGCAGACATTCGATTGGGCGAACCGGATTGCGCCGGAGCACATCACGGTGGAGAAGGGCGATCTGGAGTTCGTTCAGAATGCGGGCTCGATCTTCGTGGGCGATTATTCGGCGCAGGCGGCGGGAGACTATGCTTCCGGCCCGAACCACGTTTTGCCGACGGCTGGCGCGGCAAGGTTTCGTGGCGGGCTAAGCGTGATGGACTTTGTAAAGCTGATTACCGTGCAGGAGCTGTCGCGGCGTGGTCTCGCAATGTTGGCGTCTCCCATCGTGCAGCTCGCGGAGACCGAGGGCTTACGTGGGCACGCAGACTCGATCAGGGTGAGGTGTGCCAGTGCTTAAGGCCCGAGAGTCGGTTCGCACGCTGAAGGAATATCATCCGCCGCTCGGCGACCGCGAAGGGCTGCGGCTTGACTTCAATGAGAACACAGCCGGCTGTTCGCCGCGCGTCATGGAGTGTCTGCGGAACCTTGATGCGGATGTTCTGGCGAAATATCCGGTACGAGGAAAAGGCGAGTCGGCGGTTGCAGCGCACCTGGGAATTTCGAGCAATGAGTTGCTGCTGACAAACGGCACCGACGAGGCGATCCACCTAACATGCGAAACGTATTTGGAACCGGGCGATGAAGCGATCGTGGTAGTGCCGACGTTCGCTATGTTTGAGATTTATGCGGCGTCGGCCGGGGCGCGTGTGATCTCAATTCCAGCCGGCACAAACTTTGAGTTCCCGACCGCCTCTGTTCTAGGAGCTATTACTGCACGTACACGATTTATGGCGGTTGCGAACCCCAACAATCCAACCGGAACTTTCGTTCCAATCGACGATCTGAAAGCCATCGCGCGAGCTGCATCTCAGGCAGCCTTGTTGGTGGATGAAGCTTATTTTGAGTTCAGCGGCGAGACGATTGCGCCAGCTTGGCGAGAGTTCCCGAACTTGTTTGTGTCGCGCACGTTTTCAAAAGCGTATGGAATGGCAGGGCTGCGGATCGGGGTTTTGATGGGGAATGCAGAGCAGATGCGCTGGGTGCGTCGAGCGAGCTCGCCTTACAACCTGAATTCGGTTGCGCTGGCGTGTTTGCCGGCGGCTCTGTCGGACCAGGAGTACGTTACGCAATACGTTCGAGACGCCGTCGAAGGGCGTGCGCTTTTGCAGGCTGAGCTCAAGACATTTACCACAGAGGTGCACAGAGCAACCCCTGCAGATGTCCGCTATTGGCCCAGTCGCGCGAATTTTGTGCTGATCTACCTTGGGGAGCGCTGCAAACCTTTTATTGCGGGCATGCGCGAGCGCGGGATTCTGGTGCGGGACCGCTCGTCGGATTATGGTTGCCACGACTGCGTGCGCATCACAGTGGGTGCACGCGGGCACACTCAGCGAATGCTTGCGGCACTACGTGAAGTGTTCGCGGAACTCGGAATTCGTGAACAGGTGGCGCGATGAGGAAGGCCGCCATCGATCGCGTCACCAAAGAGACCAAGATTCGGGTGCGTCTGACTATTGAAGGCAAGGGCCGCCACAAGATTTCGACTGGAATTCGCTTTTTTGATCACATGCTGGAGCTGTTTGCGAATCACGGAGCGTTCGATCTGGAGCTCGCAGCGAACGGCGACCTGGATGTTGATCAGCATCATACGGTTGAGGACGTCGGCATCGCGCTCGGCCAGGCTTTTGCGCGGGCATTGGGCAGCAAGCGAGGAATTCTGCGGGCGGGATATTTCGTGATGCCCATGGATGAAACGCTTGGCGTCGTCGCCGTCGATTTTTCAGGACGTGCTGCGTCGATTGTGGAGAGCAAGGTTCGCGTCCGCGTGGTGGGCGACTTGCAGTCGGAGTTAGTAGCTGATTTCTTCGATGGCTTCGCTCGCGGCGCGCAGGCGAATGTGCATGGGCGAATTTTGTACGGGCGCTCAAATCATCACAAGATCGAAGCCTTGTTCAAAGCGTTTGCGCGCGCGGTACGGGCGGCGTGCTGGCGAGATAAGCAGATGGCTCGGCTGCTTCCGAGTACCAAGGGGTTGCTGTGATCGCGATCGTGGACTACAAGGCCGGAAATCTGACCTCGGTCAAAAAGGCTTTCGATCATCTGGGCGCGCAAACCACCGTGACGGACGATCCCGAAATCGCCTCCGCGGCCGACAAGATCGTGCTGCCGGGCGTGGGACATTTTGCGGCGACGCGAGCTTTGGATAACTGCGGCCTGCGGGAAGCAATTCTCGATCAAATCGAGAGCGGAATTCCGTTCCTGGGGATTTGCGTTGGCATGCAATGGATGTTGGCGTCGAGCGAAGAGGCGCCGGACGTAAAGGGACTCGCGCTTTGGCCGGGCGAGTGCAGCCGCTTCCCTACCGGCGTGAAGTCGCCGCATGTGGGATGGAACAGCTTGAAGATCAGGAATGGCTCGCGATTGTTGACTGGCGTTGCCGACGGCGAGTTTGTTTATTTCACGCATTCATATCGGGTCCCGCTACTTTCTTCGACCGTGGCGGCTTGCGAGTATGGTGGCGGATTTTCGGCGGCGGTTGAGCAGGAGAACGTTTTCGGGGTGCAGTTTCATCCGGAGAAGTCGGGGAGCGCGGGGTTGAGGATATTAGAAAATTTCTGCCGGGTTTGAGAAAGGTTTTTACCGCAGAGATCGCAGAGAAACGCACGTCGAGTTCGCAGAGAAAGGCATTTAACCGCAAAGGTCGCAAAGGAACGCGCAAAGTTTCGCTAAGAAAGACTGGCAAAGATCGATGCTTACAAAACGTATTATCGCTTGCCTGGACGTTGATGCTGGGCGCGTTGTGAAAGGTACGCAATTTGTGGATCTGCGTGACGCGGGGGACCCTGCGGAGCTTGCTGCCGCTCACAGCGCTGCCGGCGCGGATGAGATCGTTTTGCTGGACATCACTGCCACCCACCAAAAGCGAGCGACGCTGATCGCAACCGTGAGGCGCACAGCGCGGGAGTTGTTCGTTCCGTTCACGGTCGGCGGAGGAGTGCGTACGCTGGAGGACGCGGGAACGATCTTCGACGCAGGCGCGGACAAGATCAGCATCAACTCGGCCGCGATTGCTGATCCCTCTCTGATCACCTGCATTGCGCAACGATTTGGATCGCAGGCAGTGATCGTTGCCATTGACGCGAAACGAAACGGAAACGGATTTACCGCGTTCACTGCGGGCGGACGAAAGGATTCCCATAAGAACGCCGTGGAATGGGCAAAGGACGCTGAGAGTCGCGGCGCGGGTGAGATTCTGCTTACCTCGATGGACCGTGATGGCACAGGGGCTGGTTTCGATTGCGAGTTGACGAAGGCTGTATCCGAGGCTGTCCGAATTCCGGTGATTGCTTCCGGCGGCGCAGGCTCGGCCGATGATTTCGTTCACGTGTTCCGCGAGGGCGCGGCCGATGCGGCGCTGGCAGCGTCTATCTTTCACTTCGGGGTGAGCTCAATTTCAGAATTGAAACGTGAACTCCTGGTTGCTGGCGTGCCGATGAGGTATCCATGCTGATCCCTTCAATCGACTTGATGGGCGGCAAGATTGTGCAGTTGATTCAAGGTGAGAAGAAGGCGCTCGAGTTCGATAATTTCGAAGACTGGGTAGCGAGATTCGCGTCGTTTCCTCTGATCCAGTTGATTGATCTCGATGCTGCGACGGGCGAAGCCGCGAACTCCAAGCTGATCGAGTTCTTCGTTACGAGGCTTGCCTGTCAGGTGGGCGGCGGAATCCGCAGCATGGAGGCGGCGAGGCGAATTCTGGAGCTCGGGGCGAAGCGAGTCATTTTCGGTTCGTCATTGATCAACCAAGGCCGAGTCGACATTGCGTTCGCGGAGAAGGCTTCCAGAGAACTCGGGGCGGAAAAACTGGTTTTCGCGATCGATGCGCGCGGCGGCAAGATTGCAATTCGGGGATGGCGTGAAGCTACAGAGATTTCGCCGGTGGCAGCGGTCCAGGCCCTCGAGCCCTACTGTAGTGCGTTCCTCTACACGCACATCGATACTGAGGGGTTGCTGGCGGGAATTCCGCTGGCTCCGGTGCGCGAGCTGCGAGCTGCTACTGACAAGCAACTCATTGTTGCTGGCGGCATTGCGTCGAGCGAAGAAGTCGAGCGCCTGCACCATATGGGTGTGGATGCCGTGGTCGGTATGGCGCTGTACCTTGGCAAATTGAACTTACCTGATAACATTCCTGTCTCGAAGTAGTTTCCAAAGGGCGAGAACAGCAGGTCCCTCCACGCGCCGATTGATCGGCGAAGCCGATCAATCGACTTGGTCGGGATGACAGTAAGAAAAGAATATGGGCGATTCAATCAGCTATGCGCCGGGCGCGCCGGGCATTCCGCCGCGGTGGACATCCAGCGCGAAGACCGGCATCGGTACGGCGCTCAATCGCAGCAGTCGGGTGTGGTTCACTCTGAGTCACGGAATCCTGAACGAAGTTTATTTTCCGCGTGTAGATTTGGCATGCACGCGTGACATGGGTCTCCTCGTCACAGACGGATCGAGCTTCTTTTCGGAAGAGAAGCGCGACTGTTCGTTCGAAAACGCGCCGGTGGACCCTGGCGTCCCCGCATTTCGGTTGGTCAATACGCATGAGGGTGGACGATACCGGATCGAAAAAGAAGTATTTGCCGATCCACATAGAAACGTAGTTCTGCAAAAGGTCAAGTTTGTGCCTTTGAACGACTCTCTGGAGAACTATCGCCTCTACGCTCTTCTCGCTCCGCATCTCGGAAACATCGGAAGCAACAATGTCGGTTGGACCGGCGACTATAAGGGCCTGCCGCTGTTGTACGCGGAAGGGCCCACGGGAATCGCCCTGGCGTTCGGGTGTTCCACGCCGTGGAAGAACATGTCGGTGGGATTTGCCGGCTATTCCGACGGGTGGCGAGAGTTGTCGCAAAACATCCAACTGCGGAACCTGTATCAGCGTGCGGAGAACGGGAATGTCGCGTTGACCGGGGAAATCGATCTCGCTGCTTGCAATGGCGAGTTTCTGCTCGTGCTTGGATTCGGATTTATCTGGGCTGAGGCGGGAGAATTGGTCCGCGCCACTCTGATGGAAGACTACGATTCGCTCTTCCGCGACTATGTTTCACAGTGGCATGCGTGGCACAAGGGCCTGATGAAACTAGATCGTCCGGAAGCGAAAGGGGACCTGTACCGGCCCAGCGTTGCCGTGCTGCGCACGCATGAGTCGAAGGACTTTCTCGGCGGTGTGATCGCCAGCCTTTCTATTCCGTGGGGCTTCAACAAAGGCGATGAGGACCTGGGCGGATACCACCTGGTTTGGCCGCGTGATCTGGTCGAGACCGCGGGAGGATTTCTGGCTGCCGGCGCTGTCGGCGACGCCATGCGCGTGCTGCATTATCTCGAGGCCACGCAGGAAGCGGACGGCCGCTGGCCGCAGAACATGTGGCTCGACGGGCGTCCGTATTGGAACGGGCTGCAGATGGATGAGGCGGCGTTTCCGATCCTGCTGGTGGATTTGCTGCGGCGGGAAGCTATGGGCGCGCTTGGCGATCTGAAACGCTGGTGGCCGATGATCCGCAAGGCGGCAAGCTTCATCGCGTGCAATGGGCCGGTGACGCAGCAAGACCGATGGGAAGAAGATGCGGGTTACTCTCCGTTCACGCTGGCGGTGGAAGTTGCCGGGCTGCTGGCGGCAGCAGATGTTGCGGAACTGGTCGGCGACTCCAATTTCGCCAGCTATTGTCGCGACTTGGCGGACACCTGGAACGAGAACATTGAGCGATGGACGTATTCAACCAATGGTGATCTGGCGCGGCAAATTGGGGTTGAGGGATATTACGTACGCATTGCGCCGCAGGAAACCGACTGCGCCGCGTCGCCGACGGATGGATTTGTACCTATCAAGAACCGGCCGCCGGGAGAGAGTATTGAGCGTGCGTCGCACATCATCAGTCCGGATGCGCTGGCGCTGGTTCGCTTTGGACTGCGAGCGGCGGACGATCCGCGAATTCTGAATACGATCAAAGTGATTGATGCGGTGCTCAAGGCGAAGTTGCCGCAGGGGCCGCTCTGGTATCGATACAACGATGACGGTTACGGCGAGCACTCGGACGGCGGCCCGTTTGACGGAACTGGAATAGGCCGTCCGTGGCCTTTGCTTGCGGGCGAGCGCGCGCACTACGAACTCGCCGCGGGAAATGTGGCTGGAGCGCAGGCGTTGCTGGCTACGATAGAGCAATCCACAGGCGGCGGCCGCTTAATTCCTGAACAGGTCTGGGACCAGGAGGACCTGCCCGAGCGCGAGCTTTTTCTCGGCGCGCCTTCGGGATCGGCGTGCCCGCTGGTGTGGGCGCACTCGGAGTACATCAAACTGGTTCGCTCGTTGAAGGATGGAAAGATTTTCGATCAGTCCTCGCAGGCGATGAAGCGTTATGTGGTCGAACGGCGGGCCGCAGTCTACTGGGAATGGCGGTTCAACAATAAATGCCGCGTGCTGCCGGTGGGTAAGTCGCTGAGGCTCGCGGTAATGGCGCCAGCCACGGTGCACTGCAGTCACGATGGGTGGCAAACAACGCAGGATGTCTCCACGCGCGCAACTGGCACGGGATTGCATGTTGCCGACTTGCCTACGAACACTCTCGACGCAGGCCACACGATCGTTTTCACGTTCTACTGGCGTAATACGAATCGTTGGGAGGGGACGGACTTCAGCGTGGTAGTTCAGGAAGCATAACTTCTTTGCCGCGGACTCACGCGGATTTCGCGGATTGAAAATGGGTTCTTTCCCGCGTTACCGTAAGACTTTTAACGCGTAGTCCGTCGTAGTGGTGCCGTCCGGCGAAACCACTTGAATCCAAATCAGGGGAGACTTCCCTTTTAGCGGTAGGCGTACGGAGGTTCCCGGCTTGACGCTGTCGCGATTGATGGTGAGCGCCTTTGATCGAGTGCTGGTTGGCTCGGCCGTGATTTCAATACTCGCGGTCTTCTTCGGTACTGTGACCGTGTACTGGCGTATCTGGGGGGAAAAGTCGGGCGAGACCTTTGCGCCTGCAACCGAAAGGCGCGTCAGGCCTGCGATCTGATTCGACGGCGCGGGAAGATAAGTCGCCTGGTTCACGTTGATGGCGACCCAATCGGGATCGTGCAGCCGGTTGCCGACTACTACTTGCCTCAACCCTGCAGGACGATATGAAGCCACGAGCGCGTCATCGCCTCGATCCATTAAAGATTGCAACGCTGTTTCGAGGTTGTCGAGATACTTTTCGCCGACCAGCGGATGATCGTTGTGGCCTGTCATGAGGTGCGTGACTTTGCCGTGAAAGTTTGCCCGGCACATCTTAACGGCGGACAGGTAAACATCGAGCGGTGCAGTGCTCCATTGCATCCAGAGCGCGTCGGGAATAGTTGGCGAGTTGCTGCCGAAGGAGTCGCCAGTGAACAAATTTCCGATTTGCTCGTCGAAGACGACCAGTGAGCCGGGAGTGTGTCCGGGCGCGGAGTAGATTGCGAGTGTGCGATCACCCAGGTCGATGCGCTCACCATCGTGAGCGGCAATTGCGTTCTTTGCGATCACTTCATCAGGTACGCCGCGGTCCTTCAGCAGCTTTTGCAAGCCTGAAAGGTCAGCCGCGCCGATATGCTCCGTGCTACCGCGAATGAACTCGTCTGCCTGGCCGATGTGGTCGCCATGATTGTGCGTGAAGATCACCTCGATCGGCATGCCGCCAGTGAATTGCGACACGTACTCTTTCAGCGCGCCGCGACCCATGCCGCTGTCGATGAGCGCGTACTTTTTGGCGCCTTTCACCAGAAACATCTTGTCATTATCGGAGTCGCGGACCATGCGAACGCCCGGAAGGATTTCTTCCGATATGTAGGCGGTGCGGTCGCGACGGTCGATTGTGAATTGAAACGTGGCTGTGTCGCTATTGGTGCGGCCCTCGCGCATGGCGACGGCGCGAATGGTG
>JBKPSP010000038.1:0-4170 GCA_046735175.1 Acidobacteriota bacterium | reverse complement strand
TTAATTTGGGGCGGGGAAGCGGTCGCTGTTAGCCATGAGGGAAGAGCCAATCCCAATCAACTCATCATCGCCGATCATACTAAGCGTGGCCTTGCTGAGCTTCGCGAAGCTCTCATTGAGGAATACCGCCACACGACCGGTTCCCACAGTCAGCCCTTGATCGGGCTGCAACTCACTCACTCGGGCCGCTATTGCAAGCCGAACGTGCACACACGGAACGAACCACGCATTGCACACCACCACCCGATTCTGGACCGACGCCTTGGCTTGGATCATTCCTATCCGCTCCTTACCGACTCCGAGATCAGAGTCATCATTGAGGCGTTTCATCGTGCTGCCGTGCTGACACAGGAAGTTGGGTTCGACTTCATTGACATCAAACATTGCCACGGCTATCTCGCCCACGAATTGCTCGGAGCGCACACTCGCACCGGCAATTACGGTGGCAACTTCGAAAATAGAACACGGTTTCTGCGCGAAATTCTGGAAGGTGTCCGTTCCCTTGTGCCAGGTTTGGAAGTGGGTGTGAGACTCTCGGCTTTCGATATGGTCCCTTTTTTCCCCAATCCAGCAGAGTCTCACGAAGGCAAAGCGGGCGCAGGCATCCCTGAAAGTTGCGCTGACCTGATCCCGTATCGCTGGGGGTTTGGAGTCAAAGCCGACAACCCAATCGAGACGGACCTCAGCGAAGCCTCCGGTTTCCTCGATCTCCTTCAGCAGTTGGGGATTAAACTTGTGAACCTTACCGCCGGTAGTCCTTATTACACTCCACACATTCAAAGACCGGCGCTTTATCCGCCGTCGGATGGGTATAAACCGCCCGAAGATCCGTTGGTCGGGGTCGCCCGGCAGATGGAGGCAACGCGCACGCTGAAGGCAAAATTCCCGGATCTCATTATCGTGGGTTCCGCCTATAGCTATTTGCAGGAATTTCTGCCCAACGTGGCCCAAGCGGCGGTGCGGGAATGCTGGGTTGACCTGGTTGGACTTGGCCGCATGGTTCTCAGTTACCCGGAAATTCTTTGGGACGCAACCGAAGGGCGGCAACTTCAACGCAAACGCATCTGCCGGACCTTCAGTGACTGCACGACTGCTCCGCGCAGCGGATTGCCTTCGGGGTGTTATCCGCTCGACAATTACTACAAAGACTCGGCGTTGGCGACCAAGTTGCGTGAGGCGAAGGGCTTACGACCGCGCCCGGTTTCGGCCGAAGTTACTGAGGCAACCAGTTGAGGTAATACCATGCATCACTGCATCGAAGACTTGATTCGATACAAGAAGCCTGGGCGGAAGGTGCAGGGAATCGCCGCAGCTTTACTGCCATTTAAAGAAGACGGAACGATCGCCGTTGAAGCGTTTCAGGAGCACTTGATCGCAACCCATCGTGCCGGTCTCATGAATGCCGTTAATATGGACACTGGTTATGTGAATTTCCTGAGCGATAGAGAAAAGAAAGATGTTCTGCGCTGGGCACGAGAGGCCCTCGGTCGAAATGTTCCTTTCGTCGCTGGAGCAATCGTTGAGGGTGAGGCGGGAGATGCGGTTTCTCTCTACCGTCGGCAGATGGACGCTATCGTGAGCATCGGTGGCATTCCCATTATGTTTCAGACGGCTCGCGTTCATGGGAAGTCCGCTGCCGAGAAAGCTGGTCTTTATCAGGACGCTTCAAAGGACTATCCCCACGTGCTTGCGTTTGAACTCAGTCCTCGCTTTGCGCCGAACGGTGAGATGTTCGATGATGAAACCTACCAGCGTCTGCTTGATATTCCCGAAATCAAGGGTATGAAACACTCCTCCCTGGATCGCCTGCTCGAGATTAAGCGTCTGCGCGTTCGCGACGAGCATCGCCCTGACTTCCGCATCTACACGGGCAATGATCTCGGAATCGACATGATCGAATACGGTTCCGACTACCTGTTGGGGTTAGCAACGTTTGCGCCTGAGAAATTTGCCGAGCGCGACCGCCTATGGGAAGCGGGCGACAGCTCCTACTATGAATTATCGGATGCACTGCAGTATCTGGGAAATCTTGCGTTCCGTGAGCCTGTACCTGCGTACAAACATTCCGCTGCAGTGTTTTTGCACTTGACGGGACGAATTCCCTCGCCCCTGCCGCATCGTCAGAACCCTAAACGGCCAACGTGGGAAGTCGAAGCACTCAGAGACTGTGCGATTCGCCTCAAAATGGAAGTCGCGAGTTCGTCTCGTCGAGTTGAAGAATTGACGGCCTCGCACTGAATGCTATTGTTTTCCGTTGTAGATGATTCTCCAGATCGTACCTGAGGCGTCGTCGCTTACCAGGAGCGATCCATCGTGGGCTACGGTGACCCCCACTGGGCGTCCCCACACGTGCCCATTGTCAACTACAAAGCCCGTCATAAAGTCCTCGTATTCGCCTGTGGGATGGTCGGCTTGGTGCAACGGAATTCGAATCAGCTCATAGCCTGCTCTTGTCTCTTTGTTCCATGAGCCGTGTTCGGCGGCAAAAATGTCTCCCTGGTACTCGGCTGGAAACATCTTGCCGTCGTAGAAACTTATTCCCAACGATGCATTGTGTGGCTGCAGGATCACGTCCGGAGTAATTACTTTGTCCTTCAACTCCGGGTGCTTTCCTGAATGACGGGGATCCTGATGCCCACCCATGTACCACCATGGCCAACCATAGAATCCTCCTTCCTGCACATGAGTGATGTAGTCGGGAACAAGGTTGTCGCCGAGTCCGTCGCGCTCATTCACAGAGCACCAGAGTTCGTGGCTCTTGGGATCGAGCGCCATCCCTACAGCATTGCGAATGCCAGACGCATACACCCGCATATTCGAACCGTCAGGATTAAACTCCAGAATGTCGGCGCGGTTCTTCTCTGCGGGAGTGGTGTCGGGATCATCTACGTTCGACGCCGAGCCCACAGAGACGAACATTTTGTTGCCGTCGGGAGTGAACTGAATATCGCGGGTCCAATGGCTTGCCTCGGGAGGAAGATCGACAACATGTTCCGCCGGCCCCCGCGCCTTCAGGCCGCCGTTTTCGTAAGAAAAGCGCAGCACGGCATCGGTATCTCCGACATAAACCCACTTCGGGTCCGGTCCGGGAGGATAAAAATTGATTCCGAAGGGACGATTGAGGCCGGTCGCAAATACAGAGATCAACTCCGCCTTGCCATCGGGAGTGAGGCCGCGGACCACTTTGATATTTCCTGCGCGACTCTCGGCGATGAAGAAATCTCCATTTGGTGCAGTCCGAATCATGCGTGAAGATCAAGGCCAATCGCATACTGCTCCACTTTGAAGCCGGCGGGCACTTGCGGCCACGCTTCTTGTGGCCGCGGCACGATGTTGGGCCCATTCCCGGCGGAGGCCGTGGCAAATGGCTTGGGCAGATCAGCTAAAGTTATCTTTCGCACGGCGCCGGGCTTTTCGTAACGATAATCGGTGAAAGGCGCATGTGGTGGAGGCGCATTTTTCACTGAGCGAGCCGCTGGATCCAATGGCGCGGGGGCGGGAGTTGCCGCATTCGAGTTTTGCAGCCTTCGAATATAGGAAATCACCTGCCATCGTTCACTCGCGGGAAGCTTCGACCAAGAAGGCATCCCATTATTGATGTCGCCTCTGGTGATGTACCAGAACAACTCGCCGTCGGTCGCTGACTTGCTCGGCCCACTCGCCAGCGCCGGCACGTTTCCGTTTCCCAATCCGGAGGGTCCGTGGCAAGCCGCGCAAGTGCGCGCAAATATCTTCTGACCGGAAGCTGCAGCGGTCTCGCCGAGAAACGGGTTCTTTCTCGCCCTTGCAGTAGCTGGCGCGCCATGAAATTGGCTTTCTTCCTGCGCAAACGGCAAGCCGGTAATCAGCAGCGGAATAAGACACACAATGCCAGTGAGGACAACAGTTTTACGGTTACTCATATGCATTAGTTGGCACAGAGAAATGCTGGATCAGTAACCCTTAATCTTGACCACAAAATAGTTAAATTCCTTTGCGCCGTTCAACAGCAGTTGATGCGGCACTCGAGGAGGAATACGCACAACATCGCCAGCCGAGATCGCCCGGCGAACTCCTCCGACGATCTGGCCATTTCTTTTCTCATGCGGTCCAACCGTTTCTCCGTTGACCAGTCGGCCGCCGAGTAACAGGATTGCGGAGCCAGATTCCGCAAAGAAAACGTCTGCCTGG
>JBKPSP010000037.1:0-18312 GCA_046735175.1 Acidobacteriota bacterium | reverse complement strand
CGACCGGAACTGGATCTTGGGGTTGTGCTTCGACAGAACCTTGGTGATGGCCGCCGTCAGCGTGGTCTTGCCATGGTCGATGTGACCGATGGTGCCCACGTTGCAGTGCGGCTTGGTGCGTTCAAATTTCTCTTTCGCCATAATTAGCCTCTAGCTTCTAGCTCCTAGCTTTTAGCTTGAACCCTCAGGGGCTAAAGCCCCTTTTAATCTCGCCTGTCGGGCACGGCTGAAGCCGCGCCCTGATACGAACCTGAAACCTTGAGCCTGTGGCTCTTTCGTTCAGTAGTACTGATAAATCTTCTGGTACTTTGCCCTTAACTCTGGGCTGACTTCTTCAATCTTGGACAGATAGAACTCTTTCATCTGCGCTTGATCGGTCAAGCTCAACGCTGCGTACAGATCTTTTGCGCTTTGCGCTGATCCGGTCGCTCGTTCCAATATGCGCTTGGCCAGCACTCCGTCAAAATCCCGGATGCGCAGGCCCGCGCTTGCGACCTGCTTCAAATACTTCTGAACATTCTCAGAAGTGAATGCGCGATTGATCGCAGCCTTCAACTCCCCGAACTCTTTTTCCTTCTCGACCTTGATCGCAGCCTGTTCGAATGCCATCTTCTATAAACTCTGGAGCGGGAGACGGGAATCGAACCCGCGACCAACAGCTTGGAAGGCTGTGACTCTACCACTGAGTTACTCCCGCCCGAAAACCAGCTGTCAGCCATCAGCCGTCAGCCCTCAGTAAAACCTCAGCGGCTAAAGCCGCTCACATTCAGTTCGAAACCGGCACGGCTGAAGCCATGCCCTGACACGAACCTCGCCACAACCGCAAACTCTGGAGCCGATGATCAGGATTGAACTGATGACCTCTCCCTTACCAAGGGAGTGCTCTACCAACTGAGCTACATCGGCTAAAAACAGCCCTCAGCTTTCAGCCGTCAGCCTTCAGCAAGACCGTAAGACCGACGACGCTACTCACTCCCGCTTTCGCCATCTGGATGCAGCACTTCTTTCCTCCGCACCCAGGTTTTCACCACAAACATCGCCAAAATCAGCAGCGTTAACGCCCGGATCCGCGGGTTGTCCAGCGTTTTGACTGCCAGCACCGCGATCGCCGCATATGCCGACAGCGCCAGTGCCAATCTTTTCGTCACAACAGATCCCTCGCAAAGGCGCTCGGGATTTCGCCAGCGGACTCCCGCTTCGCTCACGCCCGCTAGACGGCTCAATACTGGTGCACAGGGAAGGATTCGAACCTTCGTACCTCCGAGGAGGGGCAGATTTACAGTCTGCTGGCTTTAACCACTCACCCACCTGTGCAGGCTAGCCACCAGCGGTGAGCGTTGAGCGGCGAGCAAACCAGGCTCGCTCATGGCTCACCGCTCGAAAGCTCGCTGCTTTTCAGACACGCCGCAACCACGACCTGCAATTGCGCCCTGCCATTGGGATCAGAAAGTGCGCGAAGAAAAACCCGCGCTAACAACTCATCTGGAAAATTCCCTTATGGTGTGCCGATGGAAAAGCTGTCCGCCGCCCGCCCTGCTAAACTTGCTGTTCCCGGAATGCGAGCTCTCGTCCGGGCTCAAACACTGGAGCTGGCGAAGGGATTTGAACCCCTGACCCTCTGATTACAAATCAGATGCTCTACCAGCTGAGCTACGCCAGCATGCAACAGGCGCAGCCTGTCACACTAATCCCTTTTTCTTCAACGGGACAATTATAGAAGGTACCATAGCGGTATTGCAGGTGCAAGAGTTAAGGCTCAAGAGCCTTGCCTTCAGACCTTGCTGACCTTCTTTACTGTCTGTCCCGCCGGTAGCGCGTCCCGCAGCTCACGCATGGTGCGCTTAAACACCGGATGCCGGGTGTCGGGCGCGATCTCGGCCATCGGGTCGAGGACGAAGCGGCGCTGGTGCATACGGGGATGCGGCACCGTTAGAGACGGCAGTTGGATGACGGAACTGCCGAACAGCAGCACGTCAATATCGATGGTGCGAGGGCCTTTGTTCTGCCGGCGCTGGCGTCCCATGCCCTGCTCGAGCGTGAGAATCGCCGACATGAGCTGGCGGGGCATCTTCTCGGTCTCAAACTTGACGGCGCAGTTCAGGAACCAGGGCTGCTGCGCAGGCACGTCCACCGGTTCGGTTTCGTAAAAAGACGAGACCGCGACGACATTGCCAAACTCGGCCAGCTTGGCGATCGCGGTGCGCAGATTTTCTTCCCGGTTGCCGAGGTTGGAGCCAAATGAGAGATAGACGGTCTTGTGCACTTCCGTTCAAGTTTGCGGTTTCGGCGCGAATGTTTCCAGAAAAAAATTGCCATGTGGGACAGGCGGCTCGCTTGTCCGATCCAGATATAGACGGCGAAACAAGGGAACCAGCCGAACAGCCGGGCCGCCGTTCCACACAATCAAGCCGTACCTGACTTGAGACTTGCCCGTAGCCCATGTTGACGGCAGGCTAGAGTCAACCAGCCATGCTGCCCATTGAACTCAGAATTGACCGCGCGCAACGCCTGTTGCGCATGATCGAAGACGACGCCCCGCTGCTCGCTATGCGGGTGGCGCCGCTGTCCGCTGAACATCAGCAATCCGCGAAGCGCCACGCGCAGGAACTGGCGCTGCTCACGCAGGCTGAGATTAACCGGTTGCTCGAAGAAAAGGCGTTTGCGGAAGTTGTGGAGCCGCACGCGGCGGACTAGTTCTGAAGAACTGGTTGTCTGGCGAACTCTTGCCGCATCGACGATTCCTCGGGCTCCTCTGAGAGCGTCGTTTCTTCCCACAACGTGCGGTCTCTCAGCAGGCGTGACACCAGGGCGGTGTGCATGGCGTGGCCGGCTCGGTCGGCAACTACGTTGCCCAGAACCTGTTTACCAATCAGCGCCAGGTCGCCAATGAGGTCCAGAATCTTGTGGCGCACAAATTCGTCCTGATAGCGCAGTGGCGGGTTCTCCAACCCGGTCCGCGTCAGGACCAAAGCATTTTCTTTCGAGGCCCCGCGTATCAAGCCCTGCTGCCGTAGTGCATCTGCTTCATGCAGGAATCCGAACGTTCTGGCGGGAGCAATCTGCGAGACGTACTGCCCGTTGGTGAGTTCGAGAGTGAATGCCTCTCGCCCAATCATGGGATGAGGGAAGTTGATGGTGTAGGAAATCGAATACTTGTCCGCGGGATAAATTCCTATGAACTTGTTGCCCTCGTGAACTTCGAGTGCCTTCAAGATACGCAGATATTTTCGTGGACGCCGTTGCTTGCGAATCCCGGCTTTGCGAACCAGATCCACGAAAGGACGGGCGCTGCCGTCGAGAATTGGAAGTTCGAGATTGTCGAGTTCGATGATGGCGTTGTCGATGCGCATTCCAACCAGCGCCGAAAGCAGGTGCTCGGTGGTCGAGATCAGCACGCCCTTTTTCATGAGGCTGGTGGCATAGCTTACGCGGGCCACGTTGCGGCCAACAGCCTCGACTTCGAAGCCATCGAGGTCAATGCGCCGAAAAACAATGCCGGTATTAGCGGGCGCCGGAAGGATGCGCAGCCTGACGGGCGCGCCCGAGTGAAGCCCTACGCCGCCGCACTCGACGGCGGACCGGATTGTCTGTTCCTGTATCAGAAACGATAGGATACCCGCAGGCCGGGAAAGGTGACTGTGGTAAATTCGCCACACATTCCACAAAGCAAGCCATACAAAGAATCATGTAAGTTTAATATTTACAAATGATTACAATTATCGGCGCTGTAGGCGATGTCACGAAGGTGTTACACACATCGTCACCTCTCGCGCGTGAACGCTAGTGTTTCTTGTTGCCAGAGATGGACGCCTGGTTGGGATCGAACAGGCTGTCGCTGAGGTTCTGGTTGTAGGTGGCGGAGGTCAGGAATGACTGGCCCGCCATATCGCCATTGAAGAAAGTAGTGTCGTCAAAGGGCGTCATGATGCCCTGAATCGAGCGGTAATTGTCGAATACTTCCTCTTCTACATTGCGTTCTTTGTCGGTTGGGTCGCGCCAGGTGAACCGCTTCTGGACCGGCAGGTGGGTTTCGATATCGAAGAAAAGGGTCACAGCTTCGTTCTTGGCGTTCATGATGGTGACCTGATCGCTCTGTTTTTGTGCGGCTACGGTCTGACCTTCGTAAAACAGGGCGACACCGGCTTGCTTGAGCCAGTCGCGGAGCACGATATTCAGGGCGTAGTGGCGGCGGCGAAGGTAGGGTTCGAGGTCGTCTTTCATTTCCAGATTGCGCACGCCTTTGTAGGTGACCTCGTAGCCTTTGTCACCGTTGTAAATACGAAGGACGTCGCGTTTCTTTGTGAATTCGACCCGGTCCTTGTCGGGATACTTCTGGAAGCGCCAGAACAGTGTTCCCAGGCTGTTGGGCTGACCGCGATGGAAGCTGTAACGACGGCCTTCGGAGCTGAGGTCGGTGTAATTGAGATAGGCGTCTCCGCCTAGTGCTTTGATTCCCTGATCGATTATCGCCCGGGCCTTGCGCGCGTTTCCCTGGTCGACCGGAATCGGCTGAGTCGCAGCACTGCTGGAACTCGAATCCTGCGGCGGAGCGGCCGCGGTCGCATCCTGCGAATAAGAGACAATTATCAGGAACAAAATGGAAAGTATGTATTTCATTTGTTTCAAGGAGAGTTAGACGCGCTTTGCGGCGCAATTGGCCGCCCGAGTCACTCATCCCACTAGTACGGCGCCTCCGTTCACGTTGAGAATTTCCCCGGTGATGAATCCGGCGTGGGGCGTGCAAAGAAACAGGATTGGCGCAGCCAGTTCTTCCGGCGTTCCTACGCGGCCTAACGGAATCTTGTCCAGAATGCCTGGGGCGACAGCGGGATCGTTTAAGGCCGGCCGCGACATATCAGTATCCACCCAACCTGGAGCGACGCAGTTCACATAGATATGATGCGGCGCCAGCTCGGTCGAAAGCCCCTTCACCATGCTGATCAGAGCGCCTTTTGTGGCGGCGTAGTCAACGTGAAACGCTTCGCCACGCTGGCCGGCAGTCGAGCTGATGAGTACGACGTGTGCCGGCGATTGCGCGGTGGCACGCTTTTTTATCTCGGCGACGGAGTGTTTGACCAGCCCAAAGACGGAATCGAGGTTTACCGCAACCGTGCGGCGCCACTGCTCGTCCGGCATTTGGTCCACACCTTTATCTTCGGGAGGCCAGATTCCGTGGTTTGCGACGAGGACGTCGAGAGCGCCGAAGCGGTGAACGGTTGCCTTCACGAGGTCACTGGCAGCTTCTAAATTTTCGAGATCGCATCGCACCGCGGCACAGCGGGCGGCGCCGCATTCCGCGACCAGCTTCTTAGCCGCGCTTTCAGCCTTCTGATAGTTGAAAACTACCTTTGCGCCGGCTTGGACGAACATCCGCACCGTGGCAGCACCGATTCCGCGGGAACCGCCCGTGATCAGAGCAACTTTCCCTTCCAGCGAGAGCGCGACGGACATGGTGTGGATAGTGTCGGGTGAAAGGTACACATTTGGCAAATCACCGGGAAAACCGCCGCGGATTTCGTGGACGCATGCAGTTTTTTAACGGGGTACGTCGCTGAGCGGAATTGGAAGTTGTTTCGGGTCAGCTCGAAAGAGCAATAACCACAGAGGGCGCAGAGGTGCGCAGAGGAAATCGATTGTGAAGAGCTGAGAATTAATCCGCGTTGGTCCGCGAATCCGCGGCGGTTTAGAGTTATCCGCCGAAGTTGGGCATGATGCGTTCGGTTTTGAGCTCGCGAGCGAGGATTCTCACCAGCATGCCGTCGTATTTGGTGCCGCTGTATCTCTCGAGTTCGGCCAGGGCTTGCTCGCTGGTCTTTCCCGGGGCCAGAGGGCGATCCGAGGTGAGATTTGCATAGGCGTCGGCAACCGCAAGAATTCGCGCCCACTGTGGAATCTCTTCGCCACGCTGGCCACCAGGATAGCCGCTGCCGTCAAAGCACTCATGATGGCATTCGACCGCCTTTTGCAGCCGTTCGCCGTTCGGTACCGTAGCCAGAATTTCCGCTCCGAAGCGCGGGTGAACTTTGAGCATTGCAAATTCTTCTTCCGTGAGCGAGCTTGGCTTGTTCAAAACTTTTTCGGGAACAAACAATTTGCCCACGTCGTGGACTCTGCCGGCGAAGCCCAACTGCCTGATCTCTTCACTGGACAAGCGAAGCGCGCGACCGATCATTTCGCTGTACTGCGCGACTGCTTCGCCATGCCCAGAGGCACTGACCTCGCGCGACTCTGAGGCGCGAGCCAAAGCTTCGATCGAGTCCTCCAAAAGTGAGGCTTCCTTGTCGAAGGTTCCGGGAGCGAGTTTTCGCAACGTGCCGACGAGTTCTTCCAGATGTTCCGGCCCAGTGCGTTCGCGCTGCAGGAAGCCCTCGATGTATCCGGAAACCAATTGACGATGCACGGCTCCTGACTCGTCCTGGGCCGCCTCTTCGGAGCTTGAAACCCGGTCTCCGCCGGCTTTCTTGGAGATGTACATGCCGGCGTCGGCTGCGCGGATGATGCTCTCTGCGGAAAACCCGTGCACAGGGAAACTACCCACGCCAAAACTTCCGGTGATGTGGTGCTCGGAGAGCATGGGATCGGTCGCAAGCCAGAGGCGCAGGCGCTCAGCCAGAATCTGGGCTTGTTCTACGCCGGTCTCCGGCATCAGGATGATGAATTCGTCTCCACCATAGCGCGCGACTACGTTCGACTGGCGGCATTTCTGCTCGAGCAAACGGCCGACGCGAGCGAGAACCAGGTCGCCTTCGAGGTGGCCGTAGGTATCGTTGACCTCCTTGAACTTGTCGAGATCGACGAGAACGACCGAGAAGGGCCGCCCGGAACGCGAGGCGCGCTTCCATTCCGCCGAGAGCGACTCCCAGAAAAAGCGCCGGGTCTTGATGCCGGTGAGGCCATCGGTGATCGATTGAGTCTGCAGTTTCTGAAAGACGAAGGAATTGTGCAGCGCGGTGGCGAGCAGGTCAGCGAGCGTGTTCATCACCAGCACGTCTTCCGGCGAAATGGCGTTTTCCTTCTCGCTTTCTACGTTGAGAACCCCGAGCAGCGTGTCGCCGTATGTGATCGGAATGCAAAGAACGGTGCGGGCATTCGGGATCACGCCCTGAAGCTGGGCTGAATCCGAAGAGTTCACCAGCGCAGCTTCGCCGGTACGCGCGACCCGGCCGACAATTCCGGTCCCCACGAGGATTTTCTTGCCTTTCTCGTGCGCTGTGGTGCCGGCCTCGGCTCGGATCTCAATCTCTTTGGTGGCGTAATCGAGGATGCCGATTCCGATGTGGTCGAACTGAAAGTTCTTCTGAATGTTGGAAACGATCTCCGCCAGCATCTGTTCGGCGTCTTCGCTGGAGATGGCAGTTTTCGAGACGCTGTTGAGAAACGCGAACTGGCGCGCTCGGCGTTGCTCTTCGGCGAATAGGCGGGCGTTTTCGATCGCCACAGATACTTGTCCGGCGGCGGTTTTGAGCACTTCAAGATCCCGCTGCTCGAACACATACTCGCGATTGACGCTCATGGCGGCCATCACGCCAGCGGCGCGGCCACTGACCAGAATCGGCGCCGCGCAGAAAGATTTCGCGGGCCGCTTGGGAATGAAAGTCACGCCCAGGCGCTCGCGGGCGCGATCAAGGTCGGAGCGAATGAGCAGCGACTGGCCGGTCCGCAGAATGTACTCAGTCAATCCGTTATCGACTTTTCGGCCGCGGCGCGGCATTAAGCGGTTCTCTTCTACGTCTAGGTGAAACACAATCGAATCGCCTTCCTGAAAGGCGACATAGAAATTGGAAGTATCAAAAATTTGGCCCAGTTCCTTTTGAACTGTGCGCAGAACCTCGTCCTGATCAAGGCGCGAACTGATCGCCTGGCCGATCTGGGTGAGTAGTTGATACTCCTTGGTGCGGCGCTGCGCGTCATGCATGACGACATAGTTCTCAAGTGTGAGGCCGATCTGCAGGGCGAGGCCGATCAGCAGGGTCAGGTTGGAATCTCCAAACAGACGCCGCTCGGCATGCGGAAACAGAATGACGCCAAAGTTATGTTCGCGGGTCTGCAAGCTGACCGCGGTTACGTCGCGAATGCCTTCTTCGAGCAGTGCCTCGCGGAATTGCTGGAAGCGGCCGCCAGGAAACGCCGGCAGCGGTTCGGAAGCTTCAGGAAGGTTGCGCACCGACTTGAAGCCGCCGCAGCGGTAGGCAAGCTCGCAGATATACTCCCCGGCGCCAGTCGAATCGACCTTACTCACGAAGTCGGGAGTGAAGCCCATCTGCACCGACGGCAGCACCGCGCGCCAGCGTTCGGAGATGCAGATCACCGCGCGATTTGTGGGCAGGGGCGCGACCAGACGCTCCAGAATGGCCTGCATGCTGGGAATCAAATCGCTCGCCGAAAGCAGGCGCATGGGATCGACATCAAGCTTCGAGAATGCGAGCGCGTTCTCCTGTACGGCATTGCGCTCATTCTCAAAAAGGACCATCGCCATGGAGAGGCCGAGGAGCATCTGCGGCACCGGGCCAAGCAGGTCTCCGGCGAGGCGAGTCTTGAGCTGTCCGAAGGCCATGAACACGGCCCAGAAGGCCAGCGAGAAAGACAAGCCGCGGAATGCGACCGAGCCGCGACGGCGGGCGATGCGGTAGAAATCGAACGAGCAGTAACCGAGTATGAGAGCGATTCCAACTTCGAACTTATTGATTTCAACTCCCGGCCAGAAAGGGCCGTGCAGCGCGGGCAAGCTCGGATTCCAGAACGCGAGCGCGATGCACGCGCCTGCAGCCGTCCACTCGTACCACCGCAGATGGAACGACCGACGTTCGATTGCATTCAGACGGCGCGTAAGCCTGGTCGAGACCAGAATGCACAGGGCCATGGTCACGAGCAGTACGGACGAAAGGAATGAAACCAGCCTGGTTTGCCAGACCGAGGCGGCTGCATCCAGCAGGAAGTGCAAGGTGTAAGCCGCCCACCCGAGCTGCCAGGCACGGAAATACGGCTGCCGGCTCTGCTCGTGAAGATAGGTGAAGACGAGAAAGAGCAGAAGCGCGACGATGCCCGGTATGACCGTGTTGCTGATGACCAGACTATTCATGAATTATCGACACCAATCTCGGGACAAGTGGCAGCGCGGGGAAGGCCGCCACTATCGTTGCACACGTTCCTGAGGAAAACAATGATTTTGAGGTGACGTTGGAGTGCCCTTAGGTCAATGTTCTCAGAAACCTAGCTTGCTTGACGCCCTCCTGCACGGGCCGTAACATCCAGTCTGGTTACCAGGATGTCCGTTAACGCCGCGTCCAATCAGGCTTCGTCTTTTCGCGTCCGTTTTGCCCCTTCGCCCACCGGTTACCTCCATGTTGGGGGCGCCCGCACCGCCCTGTTCAACTGGCTGTTTGCCCGGCATTTTGGTGGGAAATTGGTTTTGCGGATCGAAGACACCGACCTCGAGCGCTCTACGCCCGAAATGGTGGATGGCATTCTGCAGGGCCTGAGCTGGCTGGGGCTTAACTGGGACGAGGGGCCTTACTACCAGACGCAGCGAGTCGACCTTTACAAGGAAGCTGCGAGAAGGCTGATCGACTCCGGGGCGGCGTACTACTGCTTCTGCACGAAAGAGGAATTAGAGCAGCGACGACAGAAGGCCGCCGAAGAGGGACGGCCGCCGAAGTATGAGGGCACTTGCCGAAGGTTGGATCGGTCGGAAACCTTGCGTAGAAAAAGCGCTGGTGAGGCTGCAGCGGTTCGGTTTGCAATCCCTGAGACCGGGAGCACGTCTTTCGACGACGCCGTTTTCGGTAAGGTTGAGTTTGCAAATTCTGAACTCGAAGATTTCGTGCTGCTGCGATCCGACGGCAGCCCTACTTATCACTTGAGCGTGGTGGCAGATGACATCGACCTGCGGATCACGCATATCATTCGCGGCGCCGACCATATCTCGAACACGCCAAAGCAGGTATTGCTTTATCGCGCACTGGGTGCTCCGTTGCCGGTGTTCGCGCACGTGCCGCTGATTCTGGGCGCGGATAAAACGCGTCTCAGCAAGCGCCATGGAGCGACTTCCGTGATGGCTTATCGCGATGAGGGCATCGTCCCCGAGGCGTTCCGTAATTTTCTGTCGTTGCTCGGGTGGACGCCGCCGGAGGGGACGCCGGAAGTTCTCGGCGACGCGGAATTGATCCGTCTTTTCGATTTGAACGGAATCTCGAAATCGAATGCGGTTTTTGATCGCGGCAAGCTTGATTGGTTCAACACCGAGTACATTCGCGCGTATCCCGCGGAACGGCTGCTGCCACTAATTGAGGAGGAATGGAAAAAGGCTGGGTTGGAACCCATGTCTCGCAAAGGCGGCGAGACATGGGGCACCCCGATTCTCTCGACCATTGATCTGCTGAAAGCGCGCGCCCGCAGCTTGAAAGATTTTGCGGTCTCATTCCGCGCATTTTTCACAGATGAGTTCGATCCGGATCCAGCGGCGGTTGAGAAATTCCTGAAGGATGAGGGTACTCGGCGCTTGCTGATTGAACTCGGGGGGCGCTATGCACAAGCTTCAGAGTTAAACGAAGCCAATGCAGAGAAAATTCTGCGCGACCTCGCCGCTGAAAAGGGCGTCAAGGCCGGTGCGCTAATCAACGGCGCACGCGTGGCATTGACGGGACAGGGCGTAGCGCCGAGCCTTTTTGCGGTCATGATCGCGCTGGGCAAGCGAAGAACGGTAGACCGGCTAGAGAACGTAGAAAGCCTTGCAAACCGGGCTCTCGCGACTAAATCATAGGGGCGCGTACGTCGGACACTCCTGTCGACCGCGGAACTGAGTTTCCCACGAAGTAAAGTATCCGACACCCGCTCGGACATGAGTGTCCGAGCCGCATGGGTTAAGTATGCGCGTGGGGACTCTGTGGGGTGTTCTTGTGTTTGGTTTCGCTGGCGGCTTTGGTCACTTTGACTTCAAACGTGACCGGCGCTTCCCGCGGAGGATAGCAGGCTGCGTTGTCGCAGGCCTGGTACTTGAGCCTGCCGTGCACGGCATATTTGGTGGGCAGGACAGTCCTTAGCGGCCGTACTTCTACCGTGACTGTGAAGTCTCCACTATAGACATTGAGCTTCTCTTCCGGCGCGAAGGGAAAGCTGCGGTCTTCGCCGTCGGGATAGGTGATTTTGCGCACCAGAATGTCGGTGGGAGCGTCAAGCTTCAACTCCGTTTTCTTCAGATACTCCTGGTGTGGGAGGTTGGAGTTGATGTGGAAGCCGTGCGGGATGCGGAAGATGAGTTCGACGGTCCCAGAGTGGCCGCGGGCCACAGAGATCACTTCATTCGGCAGCAGCGTAACCGACGGACGGCGAGAGCCGGGAGAATCCTGGGCCAGGAGAGTAGCCGCAAGAAGCGGAACCAGCACGCACGCGAATCGTCGCAAGCCGCGCTGCGCGCGGCTGGGCGGGTGAGGGCACCCGCCCCTACGCGAGCCTTGCGGAACCAGAATTTTCACTTCTCGGCAACCTGTGTACTCAGAGCTTTCTGAATATTTGACTCAATCTCGGACCGGCTGACGAGTCCGAAGACGCGGTCAACAACCTTGCCATCGCGGCTGATAAAAAACGTCGAGGGAAGGAACTGCACGCCGCCGTACAGCGTGCCGACCTCCTCTTTTCCGATCACGATGGGATAGTTCACACCCATCTTTTGCGCGAACTCGGAAATTTCCTTCGGGCTTGCATCGTCCATTGCGATGCCGAAGACCTGCAGGCCTTGCGGACCGTATTTTTTCTGCAGGTCGACAAACCACGGCATCTCAATTTTGCAGGGCTCGCACCATGTTGCCCAGAAATTGAGCAACACTGCTTTACCGTGAAAATCGGAGAGCTTGAGGTTCTTACCATCGAGTGAAGTGAGGGTGAAGTCGGGGGCCGGCTGATTCAGGATCTTGTTTGAACCGGACGAGGTCGAGCCGTGGCGGGCCTTTTGAATGCCGAAGATCAGCATCACCGAGACGACCATGGCCACAACAATTAGAATGACGGGATCGCGTTTCACGAAATGCCTCGTTTCCCTGACCGGTCAGATCACCAAGCCCCCTCAGAGAACGAACCGGTTCAAGGCTGAAAAATACCTCGCTAATATTGTGAACTTGCCGAATACAAGCAGCAAGCCGAGTGCGATGAGCAGGCCTCCGCTGGCGATTTCGAGCGCGTGCATATGCCGGCGGAATCGGCCGTAAAACTTGAGGAAGCGCTCAATTCCTAACGAGGTTAGCAGAAACGGCACTGCCAGCCCCAGAGAATAAATCGTCAGCAGCCAGATTCCTTTGGAAACAGAATCCTGCGCGGCGGCAAAGCCGAGAATCACGCTGAGGATCGGGCCCACGCACGGCGTCCAACCGAAAGCGAAGGCAAACCCGATGACGAATGCTCCCCAAAGCGTACTGCCGCCTTTTACATTGTGCAGGCGCTTATCGGCGTATAGGGCCTTGATCCGCATGATGCCAGTCAAATGCAAGCCGAAAACAATAATGAGAATGCCGGCAACGCGCGCGAGGACTGCCTTGTATTGGGCTGCGAGCTGGCCAACTTCGGTTGAGATTGCGCCCAGGGTCACGAAAACAATAGTGAAACCTGCGATGAACGCCACAGAGTTCAGCATTACCTTGCGCAGCAGAGAGGCTTCCTGAGTTTTGAGTTCCTCAACGCCCACGCCGGAGATGAGCGACACGTAACCTGGCACGAGCGGCAATACGCACGGTGAAAGGAAAGAAACCAAGCCGGCCACAAAAGCAGCCAGCGGCAGAGGCAGGTTTGACATTCAGGAGTATTGTACCTTCACGGTGCTCGTGTCCGCAGTTTACCGTTGCGATTGTGGCCCGATCTCTGCCGGAGCTTGCGCAACTAATTTGCGGATCAGTTCGACCGGGACTGTGGCGGTCAGCACGGCACGGTCTTTCTTCTGTTCGACCTTCAGGCTTTCAATGCTTTTCTGGATGTCGGGATCCGTGCTTTTCGCCCCGACGGAGATTTCTGCCGAGCGGAACAGACCGAGATAGTTGTCCGCCTGCTCGGTCAATCGCTGCGCAGCCTGCTCATCGGGAGTGAACGCCTCGGCGCGTAGATGAATATTACCCACCGCCAGGAAATCCACCTGTTGTACGGAGGGAAACGGCGATGCGCTGATGGAACCGACGATTGAAGTTCCAGGCTGGCTTGAGAGCGGATAGAGAGCCTGATTCGTTGCACCGGCCGCGTCCGGCCCAGGCACGCGGAAGATCGCCCATGCCAGGGTCATCCCTGTGAGAGGGTTCGATAGTGGAACGTGCTTGTAGAACTGCCGCAATAGCGCCGGTCCGCCGAACGGCGAGGCCAGCTTGCGCGAGCGATCGATGATTCCGCGAATGACTACCTGATCGTTGTGGTTTGAGACCGCGACGGTATCAACCCCCAGAATGGCTACGCGTAAAGTGCGGCCTTCGAGCGGGATGTTATAGATCGTCACCGAGCGATACTCTTCCGTCGACGCGGCGATTTGCTTCAGGTACGCGCGAAACCTGTCGCCATCGATCTTCGCCGAAAACACATACGAGAATCGCGTCTCCGGTCCGGTGGCCGGACTCGCGTAGTGGATTGCGACGGCCGCCTCTTTCAGATCGCGCTCGAACTCGAAGCCCGTGGCTTGAATGAACTGCTGGTATTCGGGATCGTGATGGACCTGTGGGATTTTGCCGGCGATGTCCGTGTAGCGCATCCATTTGAGGTTCAGATAAACAAAGGCGTCAGCGCCGGGGAGAAGGCGGGCAGGCTCAGGCGGCGCATGCTTGCGCAGAAAGACCACCAACGCCACGGCGGCCACGAACAGGAGAAACCCGAACAAAACAGGGAGTCGGCGCTTAATTCGCATGGAAGCGATGCGAGAGATGATAGCAGGTCGGCGTCAGGCTTCAGGCGTCAGGCATCAGGAATCCGGTGTGACCCTAGTGTTCTACAGGCTTCCGAACCTTAAAGTCAGAACCCGAAGGCTAAATCCTGACGCCTGAAGCCTGAAGCCTGGCGCCTTGATTGCAGTGATATCATTGATTGCATGGCTAGCATTACCATTCGACAATTGCCGGAAGAGACCAAGCGCAAGCTGAAGATCCGCGCCGCCGAGCATGGCCGATCTATGGAGCACGAAGCGAGGGAGATACTCAGAATCGAGCTCGCCAAACCTTCCGCAAAAGAGGCGCGCACCGGAAAAGACCTGGTGGAAGCTATACGGCGGCGGTTTGCTCCGTATGGTGGCGTCGAGCTTGAAATACCGCCGCGCGGCCCGATTCGTGATCCGGGCATTCGCTGATCACGTATGCTCGTGCTCGACACAAACGTCGTCTCTGAGGTCATGCTGAACTCGCCTTCCTCGAAGGTCCTGGCATGGTTCTCAAAAATGCGCTCCGTGGATCAGCTGTTCGTGACCACAATTACGGTTGCTGAAATCCTTTACGGGATTGAACTTCTTCCCGCTGGCAAACGGCGCGACGGCCTGGAAACCGACGCTGGCCGCATGTTCGCTCTGGATTACTCCGGACGCATTTTAGTTTTCGATGAAAGCGCTGCCCGCGCGTTCGCGCAAATAGCAAGCTCTCGACGCAAGATCGGCCGCCCCATCGCCGAGCTGGACGCGCAGATCGCCTCGATCGCGCGAGTGAACGATGCAACTCTCGCCACACGAAATACTTCCGATTTCGAAGGTTGCGGCGTTCGGCTGGTGAATCCCTGGGTGGATTAGACTATCTGGTCTCGTTTTCTGATCGAGCCGGAGGTCGATCCATGCGCCGTCTTCCTTTTCTGATCTTGGGGGCACGGGCGTCCTCGCCCGTGCTGCTCTCTCTAGTGTTTCTGCTCCCGGCCTTTTCTCAGGCCAAGCATCCCTTCACCTTCGAAGACATGATGGCGCTCAAGCGGGTTGAAGAGCCGGTAGTGTCCCCGGATGGGAAGTGGGTGCTGTTCGCGGCGGTTGATGTCGACCTGAAGGCGAACACGAAAACGCCGCACGTTTGGGTGGTGGCGCTGGGTCCTAGTGACGGTGCGGAAAAAGCAGGTTCCTCCACTCAGCCGAGTGGTTCGCAAGCGAATCACTCGGCTTCGGTCGGAATGACAAAAGAAAAGGAAATCATCTCCGATCAGGATGCGGACCGGCCGCGGTGGGCGCCGGATGGGAAAAGGTTTGCGTTTGTGTCGAGCAAAGAGAACGGATCGCAAATCTGGATTGCGGATTTTGATGTGGCGACCGGAACGGTTACCGGGAAGCATCGGCTGACGAACATTGCAACCGAGGCCAGTGGCGAGTTGTGGTCTCCGGATGGGAAGAACATTTTGTTCGAGTCGGATGTGTATCCGGAGTGCGATGGGACGCCAGCGGAAGAAGCGGTGTGCAATGCGAAGAAGGTAGAAGAGGTAAAGAACTCGAAGGTGAAAGCGCTGATCTTTACGCACCTGCTGTATCGGCATTGGAATGCGTACAAGGAGGGGAAACGGTCGCATTTGTTCGTGGCGTCGGTTGTTGCTTGTGAATTGGGAATCGGTGTTGGCACGGGTCACGTAGGCCCGGGTGCCCTCGCCCGAGCGGGCGAGCAAGGCTCGCCTTCTGCCGAGCAAAGCTCGGCTGGGCGGGTGGGGGTACCCGCCCCTACGCAAGCCGAGGAGGGGTCGAGTCCCTGCTCAGTTGCTCGCGACCTGACGCCCGGCGATTACGATGCGCCGGTGTTTTCGGTGGGCGGGCAGGATGATTACGCGTTCTCGCCGGATGGGAAGGAGCTTTGCTACGCCTCGAACCACGATGCCATGCCGGCGGCTTCGACCAACAATGATCTGTTCACCGTTCCAGTGGATTGGCCTGCTGACGCGACGTCTGCCCAGGTGATTGCGGCCAAGAAGGACATCACTGCCGAAAATAAAGCCGCCGACAACACTCCGCTCTATTCGCCGGATGGCAAGTACATCGCCTATCGCGCGCAGCAGCGTCCCGGATACGAGAGCGACCGCTGGCGTTTGATGCTTTACGACTGGGAGACCGGCAGCAGAAAGAATGTAACCGAGGACCTAGATCGCTGGGTGGGAAGCTTTGCGTGGTCGCACGATTCAAAACACATTTACTTCGCAAGCGAGGACAAAGGTGAATCTCCGATTTATCATCTCAGCGCCGACGGCAAGGAATTCAAGGAAGTCGTACGCGGTTACAACGACAATCTTTCGGTGACTCCCGATGACCAAAGCCTTCTGTTCACGCGTATGTCGCTTGAGTATCCCAATGAGATTTCCTCCACCTCAGTTCTGGATTTTGCGGGCAAGGGAGTACCCGGATACTTCCTCTCGGCAGTCAACCACGGTGGTCCAGTTTCCGGCGGACGAACTGTCTCACAACTAAGTCATGTCAATGATTCGGTCTTGTCGCAAATCACCCTGTCGCCGCCAGAGAGTCCCAAAGCTACGACATTCGAACCCTTTTGGTTCACCGGCGCCAACAACGACAAAGTCCAGGGCTGGATTATTAAGCCACCCAACTTCGATCCCAACAAGAAATATCCGGTGAAGTTCATCGTGCATGGTGGGCCGGAAGTTCCATTCGGAGATGAATGGAGTTATCGCTGGAACTTCGAGTTGTTTGCCGCGAACGGGTACGTGGTCGTGTTCATCAACTTTCACGGCTCTCCCGGATATGGGCAGAAATTCATTGACTCGATCAATGGCGACTGGGGCGGCGCTCCGTATGAAGACCTGATGAAGGGCCTGGACTACGCCGAGCAGCACTATAGCTTTATTGATAAAGACTGTGAGTGCGCGCTGGGCGCGAGCTACGGCGGGTACATGGTCAACTGGATCATGGGCCACACCAACCGATTCAAGTGCATCGTGTCGCACGACGGCATGTTCAACACCGAGTCGGCGTGGGGCGACACCGAAGAGCTGTGGTTCAACGAATGGGAGTTCAAAGGCACGCCGTACACAAATCGCGAGATGTACCGGAAGTGGTCTCCGCACTTGTTCGCGACGAACTTCAAGACGCCGACGCTGGTGATCCACAGCCAGCTCGATTATCGGCTCGACGTTTCGCAGGGATTCGACCTGTTCACGACGTTGCAGCGGCAGGGCGTACCGTCGAAGATGCTTTACTTCCCCGACGAAGGCCATTGGGTGCTCAAGCCGCAAAATTCTCAGCTCTGGTACAAGACGGTGAATGATTGGGTGGACCAGTGGATTGGTGGCCGGTGATCGGTGGTCGGTTGCTGGTGACCGAGACAGGCCGTGTGGTCAGACATTCTTGTCCGACTAGGGACGATGCTGATATCTATTGAACCGTGTCATCTCGAGCGAAGCGGCGCGTGAAACGCACTACGAAGTCGAGAGATCTTGTGTTTATGCAGCGGGAAACTCAAGGTCCCTCGACTTCGCGCAATCTCGCTGCGCTCGATTGCGCTTCGCTCGGGATGACAGTGATGAGAAAGGCTACGGAACAATGATTCTGCTCGCCTCTTGCGGAGCGGCAATTGCCGAGCTTTGTTCGGGGAATTGCGCGAGCAGGAAATCGATAAAAGCGCGCGACCTTGGGCGACCCGACGTCCGCGTGTATCCCATGCGCAGCAGGAACACCAGCGCGCGCAGGACATCTGAGTCGTGCACTCGGCTGTAGCCTAGGTGCTTCTGCTCGGCCTCGCGGTACTCCTTCACCATCTGCTGGACTTCGGCCGCGATTGCCTGGTGCGCAAGGTTCGTCAGCGGAGCTTCGTAATGCAGGCCGGAATTGGCCAGCGTTTCATATCTGCCGGCCAACGCAGTCAGGGCAGCGATCACATCGGCGTCGCGCACACCGCGATCTGTGCGGGCGCTCTTGGCCAGCGCGTAGCTCAGGCCGAGGATCAAGTGCTCCTGCTCGTACAGAAATGCCTGGCCGATTTCGACATTTGGGAACAATGCGCTCTGGTCGATGTCCACGAGCGAACGCGGCTTTTCATGCTCACGCGCTTGCTGCAGATAGACGCAGTCGCTCGGGCAATCGAGCGTGACCTCGCGCTGCTCGCCGCAGCATTGCGGGCAGATGCGTCCGTGGACGGCGGGGCAGAAGCGCTTTTCTTTGCGGGTGTTGCAGATGGAACAGGGCATCTGAGTTTGATTATGGCATGGTCGGTCGTTGGCCGTTGGCCGTTGGCCGTTGGCCGTTGGCCGTTGGTCGTGGTCGTCGGCCGTTGGTCGTTGCCCCTTGAACGCGGTCGGCGACTCGTGCCGTCCCTCCGGGACTCGGTCCGCTCGTCCCCTACCCAGGGCTTACGCCCTGGGCTATTTATATGTCGTCCCTTCGGGACTAGGCAGATG
>JBKPSP010000036.1:0-10306 GCA_046735175.1 Acidobacteriota bacterium | reverse complement strand
CGGATCCGGAACGCGAACCGCGTGTACGTGACGTTCGATATCGATCGGAGCGGCCGCCCGTCGCACGTGCAGGTCGAGCAGTCAAGCGGAGTGCCGTCGCTAGATACGTCGGCGCTTCGCGCGATACAGCGGGTCGACAGTTTCGGACCGCTACCGTCGGATTACTCGGGGAGCAAGGTGTCTGTTGAGTTTTGGTTTGATTACAAAAAATAGCTTTCAGCTCTCAGCTTTCAGCTTTTAGTTTTTAACTTGGAACCTTTGGAATTATGCCGATTAGAAAAGTTATAACCTCAGCTTTCGTTTGCGTTTGCGGCTTATTAGCTTTGCTGACTTGTGCGTCAGCTCAGGACTGGGTGAAGACCGGTACTGGCCTGGGCGTTGAAAAGATCCGCATCGCCGTGCCCGAATTCAAAGCCTCTAATCAGGATCCCCGCAATCCTGAGCTGCTCAAAATCTTCAACGACACCCTGTCGAATGACTTGAGCAATGCCGGGATCTTTGAGATGGTCTCGAAGAGTTTCTATCCGCTGGGAGAGGTCGGCCAGCCTTCGGACGTGAAGTTTGACGCATGGAGCGCTCCGCCGCCGAATGCGGCCATGCTGGTCTTCGGCAATCTCGGCTCGAGCGGCAACAATGTAACTGTCCAAGGGTGGCTTTACGACGTGAAGAATCCGACAACGCCGCAAGTCCTGGCCAAGCAGTACACGGATGCGGCAGTCAGCAAAGCGGTGCGAGTGATCGCCCACAAATTTGCGGACGAAATCATCTTTCGCCTCGGGGGCGGCATTAACGGCATCGCCGAGACTTCAATTTATTACGTCAGCTCGCGCGGCGGGCACAAGGAAATCTGGGCCATGGACTACGACGGCGCAGACCAGCACCCGATTACGACGCTTGGCACCATTTCCCTTTCTCCGCATATTTCGCCCGATGGATCGCGGCTCGCATTCAGTTCGTTTAACGGTTCGGCGTGGGAAATCCGGATGTTCTCGCTTGATCTGAACCGGCTGATCTCGTTTCCGCGCTACGGTGGCACGAACCTTTCGCCGGCGTGGTCGCCTGATGGCACGAAGCTGGCGTTTTCGTCGTCGAGGGCAGGTGATCCGGAGATTTATGTTGTCGATCAGTCGGGCGCGAATTTGCACCGAGTGACCAATTCTCGCGGACCGGATGTTTCTCCCGTGTGGAATCGGAAGACCGGCGGCGAGATCGCGTGGGTGAGCGGGCGGAGCGGCCTTCCGCAGATTTACACCATGGGTGCGGATGGAACCAACGTACAAGCCCTGACCACTGAAGGTTACGGCGTATCGCCATCATGGTCGCCGAATGGACAATTCCTGGTGTTTTCGTGGATCCGACACTACGGCCCGGGCGCTCCGGGAGCGCAGGACATTTACATCATGGATGTCGCCAGCAAGCAGTGGGTACAGTTGACGCATGATGGCGGGCGCAACGACTTTCCGTCATGGTCGCCGGACGGCAGGCACATCGTATTTCAGTCGAACCGCTCGGGATCGCTGCAGGTCTGGACGATGCTCGCCGATGGCAGCAATCAGAAGCAACTGACGAACTCGGGGAGTAATTCGGAGCCGGATTGGAGTTGGAAGTAGATGCGACGATGTGCATTGAGTTCTGTGCCGGGTATTTAGCTTCTAGCTACTAGCTCCTAGCTTCTGGCAAACAATTGCGCTATCGTCAGTGGCAATCGGCTGATTTGCCAACGCGGCGCGAGCGAATTGGTTTGCTAAAAGCTAGTAGCTCGAAGCTATCAGCTGTATCTAAGGGAGAAAAAATGAAGCAACTATCATCCAGATGGGTCGCTCTCGTATTCGCGCTGGGCGCGATTCTGTTCCTCGGCGCTTGCCACAAGAAGCAGCCGCCACCACCGCCACCGCCACCACCGCCACCGGCAGCGCCGACCGCCTCGTTAACGGCGAGTCCGGAGACCATTGACAAAGGTCAATCGACAACCTTGACGTGGCAAACGACAAATGCCACCGATGTCGCCATTGACAGCGTAGGCGCGGTCGATGCCAACGGAAGCAAGCAGGTCAGCCCGACCGAATCCACAACGTACACACTGACTGCAAAGGGCGCGGGTGGAAACCAGACCGCGACGGCACGCGTGACGGTGAACGCTCCGCCGCCTCCACCGCCGCCGCCGACACAGTCGCTCACGGACGAACAGGCGTTCTCGCAAAGCGTGAAGGACATCTACTTCGATTACGACAAGTCGGATATTCGGGGCACGGAGCAGGCTTCGCTTCAGGCCGATGTCGCATTCCTGCAGCAGCACTCGAATATCAGCTTCACCATCGAGGGCCACTGTGACGAACGCGGCTCAACCGAATACAATCTCGCGCTCGGAGACAATCGCGCCAGCGCAGTGAAGAATGCATTGGTCAGCGCGGGAATCAGTGCCGACCGAATTAAGACCATCAGCTACGGCAAGGAAAAGCCGTTCTGCACCGAGTCGAATGAATCGTGCTGGCAGCAGAACCGGCGCGGGCATTTCGTGTACGCGAAGTAAAACCCGGTTGTTGGTTGCTGGTTGTTGTTGTCGGATTAGGGGGCGGCGTTTTTGCCGCCCTTTGTCACCTTTGAGCTCGTGTGGCACAGTGCCTGCCCTGAGCGACTGACCGAAGGGAAGGAGTCGAACGGGCGGCCCGCCTGTGCAGTTTTAAGCCTCGATCTACACTCTTGCCTTCCCCCTTCGCAGCCGAGCCAGCTGTGCTACACATTTCCTTCTGGCAACTCCTGAGTAGCTCAATCCATCGAAGCACGAGCGCATGACATCCAAAAGCGAAGCCGTGGGCCAACACAAGAGCTACAACAAGCGACTCAGCATCCGCTCGTTATTGCAGCCGCACTGGGGAAAGCTGACACTCGGTTTCATCGCCATTGCCGGAGAGAGTGTCGCGAACCTGCTTCAACCCTGGCCGCTGAAGATCGTGCTGGATGACGTGCTGCGGGCTAAGAGCACGCATGGCTGGGCCATGGCGATCGTTCATCGGCTGGTGGGCACCGACAAGATGGCGATTCTCGAGTTCGCCTGCCTGACGGTGCTGGCGATTGCGGTGCTGGATGCCATTTGTACCTACGGGGAAAAATATCTGACCACCAGTGTCAGCCAGTGGGTGAGCTATGACTTGCGGCTGACGATCTATTCACACATTCAGCGGCTGTCGCTTGCATTCCACGACCAGAAACGCACCGGCGACCTGATCAGTCGCGTGACCGATGACATTGAGGCGATCCAGAGCTTCATCATGAACGGTCTGCTGGGCGTGCTGATCAACGTGATGACGCTGCTGGGCATGATAGTGGTGATGTTTTACATCAACTGGAAATTTACTTTGATTGCCTTGTCGGTCGTCCCGGTGCTTTTCGCGATGGTGTACACCTACACTCGGAAGATCAAGGCCGCGTCCCGCGAAGTCCGTAAGAAGGAGGGCGAGATCACTTCGGTGGTGGAGGAAGTGCTGTCCTCGATTCGCGTGGTGAAAGCGTTCGCGCGAGAAGATTACGAAGTTGAGCGCCTGGAAAAAGAGAGCCTGGAAGCGGTGGACATCTCGCTGCGGGCGCGGAGTTTGAAAGCTAAATTGACGCCGCTGGTGGGTATCGTGGTGGCGGTGGGGACTGGACTGGTTCTCTGGTTCGGCGCGAAGCTGGCAATTGAGGGGGCACTCTCGGCCGGGGCTTTGGTGGTTTTCATTCTGTATCTGGGCAAGATGTATAAGCCCATGCAGGAAATCTCGAAGATGACCGACACGTACTCGAAAGCTGCCGTCGGGTATGAGCGCATTCAGGAAATTCTGCAAACGCACGTCGAGGTCAAAGACTCGGCGCGTGCGCGCCCGGCGCCGGGATTGAAGGGTGACATAGAGTTCGAGAACGTGACGTTCTCCTATAACGAGGACGCGCCGGTGCTGAAGAATGTGAGCCTGGAGATCAAAGCCGGGCAGGTTTCGGCGTTCGTAGGACCTACTGGAGCCGGGAAAACCAGCATCATCAGCCTGATTCCCCGGTTTTACGATCCTACCGAAGGCGTGATCAAGATCGATGGAATCGATATTCGGGAGCTGAAGCAGAAATCCCTTCGCAATCAGATGAGCTTCGTGTTGCAGGAGACACTGCTATTTCATGCGCCGCTGTGGCAGAACATCGCCTATGGTCGGCCCAACGCCACTCGTAAGGAAATCATACGCGCAGCCGAACTGGCGAACGCAATGGAGTTCATCGAAAAACTTCCGAATGGGCTGGACACAATGCTGGGCGAGCGTGGCATGACGCTCTCCGGCGGGCAAAGGCAGCGGCTTGCGATTGCGCGCGCAGTCATTCGTAACACTCCAATCCTCATACTCGACGAGCCGACATCGGGCCTTGACTCCGCGTCGGAAAAACTGGTGTTCGAGGCACTTGATCGATTGATGTCAAATAAAACGGTCGTTGTGATCGCACATCGACTTTCAACGATTCAGAAGGCCGACATCATCTTCGTAATCAAAGACGGTGAGGTGGTGGAGCGCGGTAAGCACGAAAAGTTGATGCAACTAGAGGGTGTTTACGCGGAGCTTCATAACCTTCAGTTCAAGGAAGATGTTGAGCTGACCCAGGCTTCATAGCTGGTTCAACTCTTGGATCCTCGACAGGATCGCTTGGGTGTAGGCGTCAATTTGCTCCGGCGAATAGCCTGCAGCGCGGAAAGCGTCGTTGATCTGCTGCGGTGTGAGTTGCCCCAGAAGCGATCCGATCCATTTCGCATCCTCGCGCGGAATGTGCTTGCCCACCCACCGCATGCTCAACTGATGAAAAAATACCGTCCACTCGAACTCGGGAAAGAGTTCGGCAAGGGGCGGGCGCCTGGGAAAATTTAGGTCAATGTGGTCGCTGTGAACGTGGGCGATGAGGCGAGCATGGCGATAGGCGCTTAAGTTTCCTTTGCTGTCCTTGTCGCTGTAGCTCTTGCCGGGAGTTCCCATGGTCGCGCCGACATCGCTGACCTCATAAATTTGAGCGCCTGATTCCTCGTGTTCGAGGATGGCGTTGTTCTCATCCTTCAGGTCCCAGTTTCCAATCAGGCCCATCATCACGCGCAGGCCGTTGAACTCGCGCGTGCCGTAGAACGGGTTGTGCCGCCAATTCCAGTCGCCGACTCGCTTGGTGTGAGCCGGGTGGCTTTGCAACCGGACCTTCGGCACATGGCCATCATGGCCTGCGAGCTTTTGTCCACGATGGAGCTGCACGGGCATATTTTTGACTTCGAGTTCGGGAATAAAGTAATTCTCATTCGCCGAGAAACCGACCGCCCAGAGCAGACGCGCCGCCGCGGTTTCGGGTTTCACCTCCAAGCCCAATTTGGCTGACCATTTCCTGCCATCGCGGTCACGGACTTCGAATTTGGGACTGGTGCCTTTGCGGTCCTCGGAAACAAATTCAACTGGGAGCGCGGGCTGATGGTCCTCACCTCCCGCTCCCCACAGCAGATTGCGGGACGAAATGTTGCCGGGGTCAACCCACAGGACCGGTTGCGGGCCGGCAGGCTTTTCGTCGCCGGCAAAGGAAATTTGGGTGGTGCAGACTACGAGCAGGATCACCGCAGGCAAGCGCAATAATCTCATTCGAATCGGCCTCCAGGCTGTAGGAAGCTCAGAGGGGTTGGCGACGAATTGAGGTTGTCCCAGAGCTTCTGCATACAGTGTTCCCGGCCAGCTTCTCAGGAGCGCTTGAGTGCAGGCAGGCATCTAAGCTGCGGGAGGATTGCCGCACCTAATGAAGCTACTCATACAGCCTGGCGATGGCATCGATCGGGTGTTGAAGGGGATACGCAAGGCCAAAAAGAGTGTCGAGATTATGATCTTTCGCTTCGATCGTCCAGAGGTCGAACGGGCCCTGGCCGACGCGGTCGAGCGCGGAGTTTTTGTGCATGCGCTGATCGCATTCACCAATCGCGGCGGAGAAGCGAACTTGCGGAAGCTGGAGAAACGCCTGCTGGCCGACGGCATCACGGTGGCGAGAACGGCCGGGGACCTGGTGCGTTATCACGGCAAAATGATGATCGTCGACGGCAAGGAGCTCTACGTCATGGCGTTCAATTTCACTTACCTCGATATTGACCACAGCCGAAGTTTTGCGGTGATTACGCGCAATCCCGCGCTGGTGGCGGAAGGAGCGAAGCTCTTCGAGGCCGACACGAAAAGGCAGGTATACACCGCAGGCAGCAATCGGTTCCTCGTGAGCCCGGTGAATGCACGCAAGGAGCTCACGCGATTCATCAAAGGCGCCAAAAAAGAGCTGCTGATCTGGGACCCCAAAGTCAGCGACCGTGCAATTCTGCGCCTTCTGACCGAACGGAAGCAGGCAGGAGTCAGCATCCGGACACTGGGCTGTGTGCCTGCAAAGGACTTGGCTGCCAGCGAGTTGAAGAGAATGCGATTGCACACGCGGACCATCATTCGCGACCGGCGCGACGCATTCATTGGAAGCCAAAGCTTGCGGCAACTTGAACTAGATGCCCGGCGGGAGATTGGCGTTATTTTTCGCGATGGCCGGGCGGTCAAAGACCTGGTGCGCACGTTCGAAGAGGATTGGACGGCCTCGGCCTCGAAGGAAATTTCGAAAAGGCAGGAGGTAAAAGAGGAGAAGCGCAGCCGGGAGCTGCGGCCTCGCGAGGTTGTGAAGAAGGTGGCGAAATCGATCGCCAAAAAGATCAAAGTGACCCCGGTGGCGAAGAAAGTGGCAAAGGCAATCAGCAAAGAAGCCGACGTTGATCTGGATGCTCGCAGGGTGCACAAGACGGTAGAGGAAATTGTGCAAGACGTGGTCGAGAACACCGCTGTTGATGCGGCAAAAGAGGCGGTGAAGGCGGTGTCCGATGCGGGTTAGTTCTTTGATGGTATGCACGTTTCTTTTTGTCATGGCCGGGCTGTGGATGGCTGCAGAGCGTGGGGCGACGCAAGCGACCGTAACTGAGAACAAGGCTCTCTCGGAAGACTTGCAAAAGCGAGCGAAGCAGTATCTTGACTTCCGCAAAAATGTCGCTGGAAATGCGCCGAGGTCCACGGATACTCCGGCAAACATCACCAAGGCACAAAAGAAGCTGGCGGATAAAATTCGCGTAGCCCGTGCCGGGGTGAACCAGGGCGCGATTTTTACTCCCGAAATTGCCGAATTTCTGCGGCACCAAATAGAGTCCACGCTGACCGGCCCGGATGGCGACAAGATTCGCGCCAGCCTGCAGCACGCTGAGCCGGTACAAATCACCTTGCAGGTCAATGTGAGTTATCCGGAGAAAGTTCCGCTGCAGTCCACACCGGCGAGCCTGCTCTCAAAGCTGCCGGAGTTGCCGAAGGGGTTGGAGTATCGTTTTGTGGGGCGGGAACTGGTGCTGCGCGATGTGGACGCGAACATCGTTGTGGATTATGTTCCGAACGCTCTTCCCTCGTAAGAAGACATGATGCGCCGGTCGTCCAATGCACAATTGCTGCTGCTCTTTGCGGCTTGCGCGTCCGTCTATGCAAACGCACAGCAGCTCACGCCCAGGCTGCCGCTGCAGAAGAATTCCGTGCGTTTCGCAGTCATCGGCGACAGCGGCACCGGAGATCAAAAACAATACGATGTGGCGAACGAAATGGAAGCCTACCGGCATGCAGTGGGATTCGATTTCGTCATCATGCTGGGCGACAACATCTACGGCGGGCACCAGCCGAAGGACTTCGCGCAGAAGTTTGAGATCCCCTACAAGCCGTTGCTCGATGCGGGGGTAAAGTTTTATGCCTCGCTTGGGAACCATGATGATCCGGAGGTCGAGCGGCTCTACAAAGGATTCAACATGGGCGGCGAGCGCTATTACACGTTCAAGAAGCAGGACGTGCAGTTTCTCGCGCTCGACAGCACGTATATGGATCCGAAGCAGCTGGCCTGGGTGGACCAGACGCTGAAATCCTCCAACGCGCGATGGAAGATTTGCTATTTTCATCATCCGCTCTATAACGAGGGAAAGATGCACGGGCCCGACTTGGACCTAAGAAATCGGCTGCGACCCTTGTTGATGACCTATGGAGTGAATGCGGTGTTCGCTGGGCATGAACACGCATATCAGCGACTTAAACCAGAGGACGGAATTTACTACTTTGTTCTCGGAAGCTCGGGGAAACTCCAGAGCAATGACTTCCACCATACGAAGCTGACAGAGAAGGAATTCGATCGTGACCGCACGTTTATGCTGATGGAAATTGCGAACGACGAGCTCTACTTCCAGACTATCTCGCGATCCGGCGAAACCGTGGACGCAGGCTCGCTGGGCCGGCAGGCTGCGGCCAAGACGGCCTCGGCTGGACACTGAAAAAAGTTGCGTTTTCCGTGTGCCTGTTTTCCCTTCCGCCTGGAAGCTGCTCACAGTAAAATCAATTCAACAGAATGTCTCAGTTCGTTCACTTACATCTTCACACTGACTATTCCATGCTTGATGGCGCTTGCGACGTTGACAAGCTCTGCAAGCACGTCAAAGACCTTGGCATGCCCGCGGTGGCGATGACCGACCACGGCAACATTTTTGGCGCCGTGCACTTCGTAAACTCGGCCAAGGCGGCGGGTATCAAGCCAATCGTCGGCTGCGAGCTTTATATCTGCAAAAAGGACGATCACCGTATTGAGCGCACGCCGCCTGATGGCGACACCTACAACCATCTGCTGGTGCTCGCTGAGAACGAAGAGGGCTACCGCAATCTGGTGAAGATCACGTCGGAGGCGTCACTGCACGGCTTCTACTACAAGCCGCGAGTCAGCAAGAAGTTTTTGGCCGAGCACTCGAAAGGTTTGATCGCCCTCTCAGGATGCCTGAAAGGTGAAGTGGCTGAATTTCTGACTGAGGACAAGTACGAAGCTGCGCGAAATGCGGCGGCAACGTATGCCGATATCTTCGGCAAGCAGAACTTCTTCCTCGAGATTCAGGACCAGGGACTGGAGATGGAACACCGCATCCATCCCGGCCTGTTCCGGATGCAGAAAGATCTCGGCATTCCCCTCGTAGCGACTAATGATAGCCACTACCTGTGCGAAGACGACGCACACGCGCAGGACGTGATGGTCTGCATTCAGACCGGCAAGAGCATTCAAGATCCCAACCGCATGAAGTTCCAGGGCACTGGCTTCTACGTCAAGAGTCACGACGAAATGTACCAGGTCTTTAAGGACGCTCCCGACGTGCTCACGCGCACGTTGGATATCGCCGAGCGCTGCAATCTGCATCTCGCCAAGGTCAGCAATCCGTTTCCGCATTTCGATGTGCCCAACGGCTTCACGCTCGACAGTTATTTCGAGCATGTCACGCGCGAAGGATTTGCTCGCCGGTTGAACAGCATGCAGACCCTCTTCGGCTCCGGCCTGAAGCATGGGATTGCCGAATACGAGCAGCGGCTTGCACGAGAGATAGCCATCATCCAGCAGATGAAGTTTTCCGGCTATTTCCTTATTGTCTGGGACTTTGTGCGCTACGCGCGCGAACACAATATCCCGGTCGGGCCCGGCCGAGGATCGGCTGCGGGATCTCTGGTTTCGTATTCGCTGGGAATCACCGATCTCGATCCCCTGCAGTACGAGCTGGTCTTCGAGCGGTTTCTGAATCCTGAACGCATCTCCATGCCTGATATCGACATGGACTTTTGCATGAACCGGCGCGGCGAGGTGATCGATTACGTTACGAGGAAGTATGGGCGTGAGAACGTCGCGCAGATCATCACCTTCGGCACGATGGCGGCGAAGGCAGCGATCAAGGACGTTGGCAGAGCGATGGACATCCCCTACGGCGATGTGGACCGCATCGCCAAGATGGTGCCGACGACGCTGAATATCAAGCTGGAAACGGCGGTCAAGGAATCGCCGGCGCTGCAGCAGGCATATGAAAGCGACACCCAGATTCGCCAACTGATCGACACCGCGAAGAAGCTTGAGGGTCTGGTTCGGAATGCCGGGATGCATGCAGCTGGCGTGGTGATTTCGCCTCGCCCGCTGAATGAACTGGTCCCACTCTTTAAGACGAAAAACGACGAAATTGTTACGGCGTTTGACATGGTCGCGATCGAGAAGATGGGCCTGCTCAAGATGGACTTCCTGGGCCTGACCACGCTGACGATTCTCGACGATGCCGTCAAACTCATTCAACAGACCCGCGGCGAACTGATTGATCTGAATGCCATCACGCTTGAGGACCAGACGACATACGAAAAAGTCTTTCACACCGGCCTGACTTCGGGCGTGTTCCAGTTTGAATCTCATGGCATGCGCGACGTGCTGCGTCGCTATAAAC
>JBKPSP010000035.1:0-2575 GCA_046735175.1 Acidobacteriota bacterium | reverse complement strand
CCAGTGAGGTAACCGATCGCATTCGAGACGGGAGGGTCAAGTTCGCCACGTCGCACTTGATTGATTGTGTCTGCCAGAAGCTGCGTTACGTCCGCTGAAGTGGCGAGCGGCGCATCAGGCGTGTCCGCAGGCAAAACCGCTGCTTTGCGGCTTCGTTCTTTGCCACCCATAATTCTCGCCGCATCGCGTTCCTGGGCAGTATCAGGATCATGAAAAAAGCAGTACAGCGATCGCTTTTGAGCAAATGCCCCGCAGGGACTCCCGTCAGATTTGACGTGAAGACACAGTCCTGCTCTTAATTCTGCGCTACTCTCTTGCTCCATGCGCGGCTGATCTGCCTTTGCTGACACTTCGTGCCGAGGCGAGCCCTTCTGGCCCTCACAGCGGCCGGGATCGATCATTTCGGGGAATGGCGGTTTGTTCTTGATAAATTTGGACATGATGATTCCTCTTTCTATGACAATGTTCTGTTGCACGCACTTTCCCCAGATTTCAGCAAGTTCCTGTACCTGTCCACGAATTATTTGATTTGAGTTTGCACCGAGGTAACTGTCCTTGCGGTCACGCCAGCAAATTCTTGACAAATCTCGCGACAAAGGCAGCCGATCTCAGCAGAGTTTCCGCGGACAACCACCTCCCCCGCCGAGCGAATCCCATAACCCGGCAAACCTGCAAGCGGGAGGGAAAGATGAATCCAAGTCCAGTGATGATCGTGATTTTCGTAATCGCCCTAATTGCGATTGCGGCCGTCGTCTGGGGAATTGCCCGGAAGCGTAGAAGCCAAAAACTACGCGAACACTTCGGCCCGGAGTACGATCGCGTGATCCATCGCGAAGGCGATGTGCGCAAGGGAGAAGGCGTACTGGAATTTCGCGAAAAGCGGCACGACAGGTTCAAGTTGCGTCCGCTTTCCACAGCCGATCGTTCAAGCTTTCTCTACCGATGGAATGACGTGCAAAGCCGGTTTGTTGACGATCCCAAAGGGGCCGTGACCCTGGCCGACGCGTTGGTCACGGACGCTATGCAGGCACGCGGATACCCCATGGGCGATTTCGATCAACGTGCCGCTGACATTTCCGTAGACCACCCGGTGGTAGTTGAAAACTACCGCGCAGCACACGCCATTGCTCGTCGCCACAGTAAAGGTGAGGCCAGCACCGAAGACCTGCGCCAGGCGATGGTGCACTATCGAACCCTGTTCCAGGAACTGCTCGACCAACCTCAAGCCAACCAAAGGAGCGCATAATGGCTACGCCGCTAAGGAAAGACCTTCCCGAAGAAGAAATCACTACAGCCGACCTGGCACAAGGGCCTCGTCGAGTAGAAGAGAGAGCGGAACCCGGAGAGCCGAAACCGGTCGCTTCGGACCGGACCGCGAGCCTGAACAATCTGCAACCCATCCGTGAGGAACACGACTCAACTCCCCTGTTCCCGAACAATGAACTCGAAAGCTTGCGCACCCGCTGGAAGGAGGTTCAGACGGCGTTTGTCGATGAGCCTCGCAACGCGGTTGAGCAGGCCGACAGCCTGGTGGCTTCAGCCATGAAACGGCTGGCGGAAGTCTTCGCCGAAGAAAGATCGAAGCTCGAAAAGCAATGGGACCGGGGAGACTCAGTCTCAACCGAGGACCTGCGCGTTGCCTTGCAACGGTACAGGACTTTCTTCCACAAATTGCTGTCGGTTTAGGCGAGGAGATCCCGGCTGAAGTCGATCACTGGCTCAGGCTTTAGCTTTTGCGGTGAGCTTGACCTTGCCGTCGGCTACGTCGACGATGTACTCCACGCGCTCGCAGCCATATTGCTTGCGAATCTGCTCGGTCTTCTTTTGTACGAACGATGAAAAGCTTTCGAGCGAGCCGGAGACATTCTCTCCGGCTTTTTTCTTTGCCTCGCTCAAGGCGGTGAATAGCTTCTCGATCTTTTCACGTTCTGAGGTGGCGTCCGCGCAGTCGATGGCGAACGGCCGCGCCGCGTGGCTTACACCATAAACTTTGTGCTCTGGAACATGCTCCTCTGGCCTGACGCCTTGAACTGAGAGCAGCGCATCCTGCGGACGACGGTAACCTTCTTCCCGAATTCGCGACTTCTTGCGCCACAGATCGCTGTAAATGGCATAACGCTGCGCCAGTTCGGTGTAGCGAAAACGTTGCCCAAAGCTCATGCGGCTGCCGTCGGAAAACTTGCGCAGCAGCGCCAGTACCTTCCACTCCAGATCGGAAGGCGGTTTCTTCTGCGGATTGTTGAAGAAAACTTCGTACTCGATCTTCAGCCGTCGCAGCTGGGACTCGAGCAGAGTTAATTCCTCGTCAACCGTCATGGCTCACCTGCGACCAGTCTATAGAAGTCAGGACAGGGGCACGAGGTGCCGTCTGGACACGGCGGACATAGAACCAAAGTAAGCGGTGCGGCTATTCGGTCCGGGAGATCAGCTCCCAGATATTCGCCAGATGATGGTCGTCGTGCTCGGCGGCGAAGTACAAGTGATCCACCAGTCGCATGGGCTGTTTCAACCGGGGATGAAGCTTCGTCCTTGAAAAGATTTCCGCGGGAAGTTCCGATACGCGATCCACCAGATG
>JBKPSP010000034.1:0-14095 GCA_046735175.1 Acidobacteriota bacterium | reverse complement strand
GTGCTGTGGTGGTCGACGGACGATGGAGCCCTGCCTGTTTCGGCTAGAAAATACATCGCACACTACGGCACCAGCGTTTTCGTGAGCGCTGCTTCAGCGTGGGAAGTGGCTACGAAGTTTCGTCTGGGGCGGCTGCCCGGCGCGGCCGAGCTGGTGGCCGATTTTGGTGGCTTCCTGTTGCGACAAAATTTCCAGGAATTACCCGTCAGCGCGGCCCATGGGATACGAGCCGGATCATTGCCCGGTCCGCATCGCGACCCATTCGATCGCATGCTGATCGCGCAGGCGCAGGCTGAGCACTTCGCTATTGTCAGCAATGATGTCATCTTTGATCAATACGGGGTTCGAAGATTGTGGTAGTCCCATTCGCCCCCGCTTTTTCCCCTTCCGCTGCTAATTCCATGCAATTCTTGCACTTACGTTGACCTCAAGGGTGCTTTCCTTTAATTTCAAGGGAATCGTATCGTGCAGAAAGTGTATCCTTAGAGTATCCAAACTAAAGGACAAATCTTGTCTTCAAGTCAGAAAACCCTGCTTTTGCTGAAACCTCGCGGATTTTGCGCCGGTGTCGTCCGGGCAATTGACATCGTCCGCATCGCCCTCGAAGCTTTCGGCCCCCCGATCTACGTGCGTAAAGAGATCGTCCACAACCGCTTTGTTGTTGAAGAGCTCCAGGGCAAGGGCGCAATTTTCGTTGACTCGGTGGACGAGGTCCCTGAAGGCGAGCGCGTTATCTACAGTGCGCACGGAGTATCGCCCGAAGTCCGCAACGCCAGCAAGCAGCGCCGCCTGCGTGTGATCGATGCGACCTGCCCGCTGGTCACCAAGGTTCACGTGGAAGCCGTGAAGTTTGCCAAAGAAGGCTACTCGCTCATCCTGATCGGCCACCGCGACCACGACGAGGTTATCGGTACACTCGGAGAAGCGCCTGCGGTCACGCAAGTCGTCGGATCTCCTGCGCAGGTGGAAGCCCTGAGCGTTCCCGATCCCAACCGCGTTGCTTATCTCACGCAGACCACGCTCAGCCTCGACGAAGCCAAAGACATCATCGAAGCGTTGAAGCGTAAGTTCCCGAACATCAAAGGTCCGCACGCGCAGGACATCTGCTACGCGACCGAAAACCGCCAGGTCGCAGTCAAGCACGTGGCCTCCGACGCTGACCTCTTGCTGGTGGTGGGCTCCGAGAACAGTTCAAATTCGAATCGTCTGGTGGAGGTTGCGCGCAATCTCGGACGTGCTTCGCATTTAATCGATAGCTGCGAAGACATTCAGCCCGGGTGGCTGGAAGGCGTAGGCACAATCGCGCTGACTGCCGGAGCTTCCGCGCCCGAGTGCCTGGTCGAAGAAGTTGTTCAGTTCCTGAGCGCCAAGGGCTACAACAATCTTCGCGAAGTGGAAGTAATGCCGGAAAACGTGCGCTTCGGCCTGCCGCCCGAAATCGTGGAAGCAATTGCGGCGGCGCCGGCTCCCAGCGTCTCGGCTGATTAGCACGGTTGTGATTTGTTCCGCTCTGCGATCTCGACTTGTTTTGCTCTGCGTCCTCTGCGGTTAAAAGCTCTTAACCACTGAGATCGCCGAGAAAACCCGCAGAGTTCGCCGAGAAGTTAAATCTATGGAAGATTCGTTTTCCACGACTCAAAGCTCCGCTCCTCAACTCCGCTTTGGCAAAATCGACGACCTCGGCACGCGCGTAAGCGCCGCAATCGACGCCTCTCGCAACTGGCTTCTCTCGCAGCAGCACGAGGAGGGCTACTGGAGCGGCGAACTCGAAGCCGATACCACGCTCGAATCCGATTACATCCTGATGCACACGCTCCTCGGCACCAGCAATCAGGAGCGCTTCCAGAAATGCGCCAATCAGATTCTCCGCTTCCAGAATGAAGACGGCGGCTGGCCCATCTACAACGGCGGCCCTTCCAACATCAGCGCCTCGGTGAAGGCCTATTTCGGCCTCAAGCTCGCGGGATACAAGCCCGACCATCCTGCCCTTGAAAAAGCTCGCAATAAAATTCTCGAACTTGGCGGCGTCACCAAGGTCAACACCTTCACAAAAATCTATCTCTGCTTCCTTGGCCAATACGACTACGATGCCGTGCCGGCAATTCCGCCGGAGATAGTCCTTTTTCCCAACTGGTTCTGGTTCAACATCTACGAAATTTCGTCGTGGTCGCGAGCCATCCTCGTCCCACTCTCGATCGTTTACGCGAAGAAGCCGTTCAAGAAGATTCCCGACGAGATGGCCATTGACGAGCTCTTCGTCGGGGGCCGCGACAAATCGCGCATGCGCCTGGAGTGGAGCAAGAAGCTCATCTCCTGGCGGAACTTCTTCCTCGTGCTCGATCGGAGCGTGCACTGGTTCGAAGCCGTACACATTCGTCCCCTGCGCTGGCTCGCCCTAAAGAAAGCCGAGCAATGGATGCTGGCCCGCTTCGAAAAATCCGACGGTCTGGGCGCAATCTATCCCGCGATGATGAACGCCATCCTCGCGCTGCGCTGCCTGGGCTACTCCATGGACGATCCGCAACTCATCCGCGCCATGGACGAATTCGAAAAGCTAGGGATCGAAGAGAAAGACACCTTCCGCATGCAGCCCTGCATGTCGCCAGTCTGGGACACGGCCTACGCCATGTTCGCCCTCGGCGAGGCCGGCGTGCCAAAGACCGATCCGCGCATGGTGAAGGCCGCGGATTGGATCCTGCAAAAGCAAGTCCGCGAGCCCGGCGACTGGGCCATCAAGAACAAGAAGGGCAAGCCCGCCGGCTGGTATTTCGAATTCAACAACGAGTTCTATCCCGACGTGGACGACACCGCCATGGTCGCGCTTGGCCTTTCCAAGGTCGAGCATCCGAACGGGCGCTATCAGGTCGAGTCCGTCGAGCGCGCCATCGACTGGATCCTCTCCATGCAGTGCAAGAACGGCGGCTTTGCCTCGTTCGACAAAGACAACGACCGCATGGTCTTCCAACACATCCCATTCGCCGACCACAATGCCATGCTCGATCCGCCCACGGTGGACATAACCGGCCGCATCCTCGAAATGTTCGCGACCTACGGTTACGACCAAAACCACAAAGCCGTGAAGCGCGCGCTGAAGTTCGTTCGCGACGAGCAGGAGCCCGACGGCTCCTGGTTCGGCCGCTGGGGCGTGAACTACATTTACGGCACGGCGCTGGTGCTGCGGGGACTCGAAGCCATCGGCATTGATCATCACGAGCCGTACGTGCAGCAGGCGGCCGAGTGGCTGCGCATGGTGCAGAATCCCGACGGCGGCTGGGGCGAAACCTGCGGCTCCTACGACGATCCCTCAACCCGCGGCGTCGGCCCCAGCACTCCGTCGCAAACCGCGTGGGCCGTCATGGGCCTGCTCGCCGCCAGCGACACCCGCAGCGAATCGGTCGCCAAAGGCATCGCCTACCTCCTCAAGACGCAGAAAAAAGACGGGCCTTCATCCGGCTCCTGGGACGAAGCCTGGTACACCGGCACCGGCTTCCCCCGCGTCTTCTACCTGATGTACCACCTCTACCGCCAATACTTCCCGCTCATCGCCCTGACCACGTACAAGAAGGTGATGGAGGAGAAGGGGTAGGGTTGGCACATCCCACGTGCGGACGGCCGTCTGGCAAAACGGCACAAGTAGTTCCCGATATGGGAATTCAATATGCCTACTTTCGTGGTCTTGTACCGTGTCGCGCTGAGTGGAACACTGCGCGAGGGCAGGTGAGCGTTTGGGAGGACGTTGCCAGTGGGTACTGGACGACACCTGCCAAGTGGTCGAGTGGCTTCGTCAGCCACTACGGTTCGACTCCGTCGTCCTCCGCACGACCGCTCGACCGAATTGAATCAGAGCTTTGCTATAATTGTCTCTGGCAGGTGGCGTACCAACTGGCAATTTCAGCCCCGGATGACTACCGGGGCTTTTGATTTGTATCCCTATCTTCACGTACAAACCTCCCAAAACCGCGAAGGGCGGGCAGCTTGAGTCGAGCCGCAACATAAACGGTGGAAGAATAGATTCATGGGTCCCGACGTTTAAGATCTCTCAAAAGGCGCTCTCGAGCTGCCAATTGATGAACGCGCTGCATTGGCGAACTCTCTGCGTGACAGCCTCGAGCCGCAGGATGAATCCGTTCAGGAAGCATTGGACAAGGAAGTCACCCGGCGCATGAGTGACCCGAAGGCCGGTCGCGCAACCACGGTCCCATGGGAAGAGTTACATCGTCAGCTTCTGGCGATGTCAATGAGCCCGTAATCGGGTTGAGTTCCATGAAGGGGCGGCCCGGGATGTCCGGAGCGCCATCTCGTGGTATCGGAAGAGAAGTCCGAAGGCCGCGTTGGATTTGATTGGGCGGGTGGCCCAGGTCTCTCGGCCTTAAACGGCTCTGGGATGCCCCACTTCTCGCGGTTTTCGAGAAGTGGGGATTTACCTACGCTCTGATCAGACCGGCGGTAAAGCCCCATGTCTGGAAAATCGCCAGACATGGGGCACCCAATCCCTTTGCAATGTTGGAACGTTGGGTATCCCAACCTGCAAGATTCCCGAATCGAGTCGTTCTTCCTAACGAGATTTGCCGGTGCGATACAAAGCACTCATAGCGTTCGTATGCGGCACTGGGTTTGTCTGCCTTGTATCGCTACTTCTCAATCTTCCATTAGGTCTGTTCTTCTTGCTCTTCTTAGCTCCCGGCGCAATTCCACTTATCCCCTTCTCCAACATAGAAACGGACCCGATTCTCGCCTTCGTCTTGCCGAACGTGTTGTTCTACTCAGCGTTCTCGTTTCTGTGTCTCTCGTTACCGCCACTCTCTCAAAAACTGAGGAACACATCGCTGCGTTCGCTTTCGATCAAGCTGGGATTCGCGACGGTTCTTCTCGTCGTGCCCGCGTGCATTCCTTCGCTGAATCCGTTGTGGCCGCACCACATGAAAGAACTAAGACGGGACCAGCACGACTTGGAACTGGCCCTCCCCGCAGGCATTAGCCTCGACGAAGCTCGAGAAGTTCTGAGAAAAAGGAATATTGAGTTATTTGATGAGCCGCCAACCGGTGACACCAACCGCCGCCGCCTTTACGGCCGACTTCACACCGATGCCTGGAATTTTCCCTGCGGCTTCGACAGAATCGTCGATCTGCAGTTTGGGCCAGATGAAAGATTGGAGGCCCGCGACCTCCGCTTGTTCCCAATGTGCCCATAGCCGCGTTTGACGTTTGGGCGGGCGGCCAGCTCTCAAGGACTCAAACGACTCGTGGGTGCCCCACTTCTCGCGGTTCGCGGAAGCTCCGAGCGAAGTCGAGTATGAAGTCGAACGGGTGCGGATTTACCTGCGCTCTGATCAGACCGGCGTAAGCTGGTTGTGGTATAGAGATCAGCTGAGAACATACAGGAGTTCAAATGCAATCCGAAATCAAGATAGGGCAGCGTTTCAAGTTCATATTGTCCGACGACCCTTCGCAAGAGCGGCAGGCGGTGGTAACTCGCGTACTCTCTAATAGTGAGGAAGGACTCGGGACGGAGGTGGGATTCTATTTTGCATATTGGGTGGAGGCCCACGAACTCCCAGAAACAGAGGCTCCGACAAGATTGGAGTTTCAGCGCGGCATTGACGGAAACGTGTACCTCGATGGACGTCAGGTTGGCATCACTTTGCTGAACTGATCTCCCGCTTAGGAGCATCGACCCTTACGGAACACCGTGGACACAGCAGACTTCGGCGTCAGCCGCTTCAGCGGCGGCATTTAATTAGCCCAGCGCGTAAGCGCTGGGGAGGGTGGAAACAGACGAGAGTCCCGCAGGGACGGCACACCACAGACAACGTCGTGCCGTCCCTTCAGGACTCAGGATGTCTCTGGCATATCAACCCAGCACTTACGTGCTGGGCTATTTAGATTCCGCTCCTCCGGGGCTGGTTTTCGATTTCACGCCGCTGAAACCACGCTTTGTCGCGATGAGCATTATCCCCGACCTTTGCATGCTCTTAGGTGGAGAATTCCTCCTCCCACAATTTAAAATACCCATCACATGTCCGACTCCGTCAAACTCATCGAGTGCCCGCGCGACGCGTGGCAGGGACTACAAGGCCAGGTTCCCACGGACCTGAAGGTCGATTACCTCAAGGCGCTGATCAGCGCCGGATTTAAGCACATTGATGCGGTCTCGTTCGTCTCGCCGAACGCTGTGCCGCAAATGGCGGATTCCGAGCGAGTGCTTAAAGAACTCGATCCCCCCGACGATGTTGAGATCATCGGCATTGTCGTCAACGAAAAGGGTGCACAGCGCGCGATCAACTCGCAGGCGGTACGCACGCTCGGATACCCGTATTCTCTGTCTCCAACTTTTTTGAAGAATAACCAGCGGCAGACGCCGGAAGAGTCGCTCGATGTGCTCGAGAAGATTCAAGAGAAAGCTGAAGACGCCGGCCTGGACATGGTGATTTACATTTCCATGGCGTTCGGCAATCCGTACGGCGACCAATGGAACGTCGAGGAAGTAGTGAATGCGGTAGACATGCTGGAGTCGAGCGGAGTCAAGACCGTCTCGCTCGCGGATACGGTGGGCCTGGCGTCGCCGGATCAGGTTCGCGAACTGGTTTCAGCAGTGATCGACAAGTTTGGATACCTGGAGATCGGGGCGCATTTGCACAGCCGCCCTGATGCCGCAGCAGGGAAGGTTCTCGCTGCTTACGACGCCGGATGCCGCCGGTTCGATTCTGCGCTGGGTGGTCTCGGTGGATGTCCGTTCGCGCAAGATGCACTGGTCGGGAATATTTCAACCGAAACAGTTCTGCAAGCGTTGCAAGAACGCAACGCGGAACTCCCGTCATTGAAATCGCTAGACGCTCTGCTGCGCGCGTCGGCAGAGATTGGGGCCAGATACATTGCTTCGCACGCTGCCGATTAACGCGCAGCTCCTATCGCGGAACTCAAAACAGCCGGAGTCACCGGCGCCGGCTGGTAAGGTTTGAATCCAGCCCTCTCCATTCCGCGCTGCGCCTCGGGATTTTCCATAAATACTTTCCAGACGTATCCCGTGCGCGCGTTTTCGGCCATGATCATGGTGATTCCGATGTCGATTCCCACCACGTCGGTGTCATACCAGTTCTTTGTCGGGTTGAGGGCATCGACAAATCCATAGGTGCTCCACGCCTGCGGATAGCGATGCCGTATGCTGCGCAGCACGCGAACTGTCTCTTGCGGTAAGAAGGGAAGCGATCCACCGGCAGCGGCAGGCGCGACTGTGCCGTCGATCTGTCCAACTCCCGGCGGCCCGCCCCAGATCACATATCCGTGGTCCGAATCGGAAGCGGTAATGCCCCACAGGTCTGCGCTGTAATCGGGGAACTGCCTTCCGAGTTCGATGCAAAAGCGCCGATGAACTTCCGTTGCGATTACTGAGTTCTGAAAGTAGTCGGCATACCTATCGCGCTTGTTCCGGAAATCGAACCATGCCTGCGAATACTGGTGCACAAATAACGGCGCAAATGAACCGATATAGCGCATCCCTGCGTACTCGAACTTCGTGCGTTTCCACGCGTCCCAGGCCTCCGGACGCAGTGCATAGGTCGGCGATCCGAGCCCGAGCAGGTACATCATCATCATCTCGTTATAGAAGTCCCAGCGGTAGGGCAGAAAGCCGACCTCAGGCCGCCAGCCGTGCGGCAGCAAAGTCGTATCTTCAGAAAGCCAGGTCCATTCCACGCGATTGCTGATTGAGTGCGCGAGAAGAGTGATGTCGGTATCGCGAAAATGTGTGCGGCAAGTCAGAATGCCGCACAGCAGAATCGCGGTATCAACCGATGACACTTCCGAGTCCCATACGCGCTCCCCGGTGTTGATGTCGGCGAAGTGATAGAAGAAGCCGCGGTGGTGAGCAAGCTTCTCCGACAGGAACTTCAAAGTTGCGATCACCCGTGCGCGCGCATCGCCGTGAGCAATAAAGCCGCGCTTATCCCCGATGCAGAGCGCAGTCAGGCCAAAGCCGGTAGCTGCAATGCTGGCCACGTTGGAACTGTCTGTGGATGTTTTACGCGCGTTGCAGCGATCTTTCACCAGCCCAGTCTGAGGGCTGGCCTGCTCCCAAAAAAAGCAGCACGCGAGACGTTCGACTTCATCAAGAAGCTGGTCGTCTTCGGGGGAAAAGACCGGCGGCGGCGCAGTTGGCTTCGCCTGCGCCCAGGCAGAGAATGGCAGCGCACTCAGTGCAGTACAACCGGCTGCCTTCAGCAGTTCCCGGCGGGAAAAGTACAATACATACCCTCCAGCAGTCGATCTTAAACGATGTCGTCGTAGAGCGAGCAGACCAGAATTGGAACTGCACCCAGGCAGTCAATCGCGGCATAATGCAGGTATGGGCGGCACAAAGAAACTGTTCCTGTTCTTCCTGATTTGTGTTGCGGTCGCTTCATACTTCTGGGTGCGCTACTTGAGAAAACGCACGCAGATTGTTCAAGGCGCGGTGATTATGCGCAACAGCGATCCCCGCAAGCAACTGCCGATCGCCGACGTTGACATCACCGCAAACGATGGGCTCTCGATAGTATCGGCGAAGAGCGATTCGTCCGGCCTTTTCACCGCGAAGCTTCGCAAACCTCTGTTGCACGGACGAGTTGTCACGTTGCGCTTTCGTCACCCGGACTATGAGCCTCTCAATATGGTTGCCAGCGCCCCAGGAATGCTCACGGTCGCATCGCTCACTCCCGTAGCGCGTCCAAAACCAGTGGCCGACAATCTACCAAAGCAGCCGGTTGGCAATGTGGTCGTTCGCTACTCTATCAAGACAGCCAGTGTCGCAACTATCGGCAGCGCGGTGCGAGCGTTCGAGGCGGTGAATCAAGGCAATGTGCCCTGCGCCGCGCATCTGCAATGTTCTCCGGACGGCAGGTGGAAAGCGGCAAGCGCCTCCACTTCGCTCGACGCCGGCGCCGGCAACGAATTCAGGAATGCGCGAGCATCGTGTATAGCTGGCCCTTGCCCGTTCACGCGGATAGACACCAGCGGCCTCGAGCATGATGGGCGAACGATATCGGTCTCAGCAACCACGTGGTCAGATACCGCGACCTTCCTGGTGGAAGCGGAGGTGGTTCATCCCATGACCTCGGACGTGGTTCGCAATTCCTATCCAGTCATGTTCGGCGACGCCTTCAACTTCATTCTGCCGCCATCTGCCGAAGGAATCAGCCTGCAGGCCGACCTCAACGGTGAAACCATTGTTTTTCCCCTCGGGCCGGCGTTGATTCTCAGTTGGGCCGATTGCAATGCCAGAATCAATGAGGACAAGAACCGTGTTTTCCGCTGCGAACTGAAGCCTCAGTACCGCTGGGCGAACCAGGGCGGCGCATCGCGTTAGCAACTCCACCAGCGATTCACTGCCCAAATGTCAGGTTGAGTCCAGTGGTGAAGATCAAGTCGTTCTGCCGTTTCAGCGGCGGTGGATTGGTTACATAAACATCCGAGAACGTCGTCTGCCATCCCAGCACCTTGTTGAGCTTTGTGATAGTCCCAAAGTCGAAAGTTCCCCGGAAATCGCCGCCGCTGTTGAGATCGGGGAAAAAGTACAGCTTTTCATTCAACGTTGTGCTCTTTCCCAGTTTGTGCATGAGTTCTTCGCCCAGGGTGAGCGCAACCAGATTGCGGCTGAACAGGTCATAGTTCTCGCGCGTGTAGTTCAGGCCCCCGAGAAAATCGAGAGTGGTTGGATCGCTCTTGATCACATGGTAGCCGGCGCCGCCCGTGAAGACTGAACGCAAATTCAAAGTCTGAAGCTCGTCGGCGAAGAAGTCCGCCGCAACAAACCCGAATATTTTCTTCGTAAGATCGTGGTCATAGCGAAGTCCCCCAGCCTCAGTGTTGGCGGTAGTGGAAGGCACCGCGCCCGGCGCATTGTTCTTGCCATAGACCGAATTCGCGTAAAGGCCTAGCTTGTCGTGCAAAGTCTGCCTAACTCCGAGGAACCCCAGCGACAGGTTCGTAGTCTCGCTGTTGCCGCCGGTGAGAGCAAAGCCTACGTTCAGTCCGGTTTTCCAACCCTGTATCCATCCGGGATGCAAGGTCTTGTCATAAGCGGTTTGCTCTGCATCGTTGCGCAAACTCTTGACCGCCGAAATTGGAGCTTCAACCGTGCCTGCGGCCTTGGTTGCGATTTCCAGCTTGCTGTCCGACGTGGTGACCACTCCGGCCGCGGTCTTTCCGTCCTGCAGTTCCACGTGAAGCTGCGCGTCAGATTGGAGGGCCGAGATAGCCTCGAATTTCAAAGTGACATCGCCCGCGTAGTCCGTGTGCAGCACCATTTCCTTGCCATCGGATTTCACGATCGTGCCGCTCATGTGATCGCCATTCTTCAGCGTGACTTGGTCCGCAGCAGCCTGGAAAACGAAAAGTAGGGATATGAGTATTACCGCTAAGAAGGAATTCCGCATGAAAGGCCTCCAATTGTGAGTACGTTTAGTTTCAAAGAGAGCGGCGCGAGTTGCAAGTTGACTGGACGCAGTTCATTAGGGCTACTTTGTTAAACGGCTGTTACTCACCGTTGAAAATTCCCGTTGATAGGTCTTTTGCCCGATGTACCTCTGATTTTGTATTCACAATCTGCGCGGTTGACTGACATTCCATCGCTGCTAGAATCCGTACCAAAATTGCTCGGATTATTCCCCCGCAGGCAAACCGAAACTGCAAGTCACGGAGTTGAAAATGAATTTGTTGAGCGTGTGGGTCATAGTGTGCGCGTGTGTGCTGTCGTTGCCCGCTTTTGCCGCAGTGACGGTTTCCTCTCCCGGATCGGGTCGGCTTTCATCTCCTGTGCATTTCGTGGCCAGCGGCAGTTCGCCGGCTTGTTCGAAGGGCATCTCCGCGATCGGAATCTATACCGCGCCGAATGTTCTTGCCTATGTAACTTCCGGCGCAAAGCTCGACACTAAGTTGCACTTGAAGCCCGGCCAGTACAACGTCGTGGTGCAGCACTGGGACAAATGCGGATGGACCGCCAAGGCTGCCGTTTCAGTTTCCGTCGTCGCCCCAGCCGTGCCGCGGTCTAATCACGTTTGGGTTATCACGGAAGAGAATCACAGCTATGAGAAAATAATCGGCAATTCGCAAATGCCGTACTACAACGCTCTCGCCAACAAATACGCGTTGGCGGCCAAGTATTACTCCAACCGGCACAGCTCGCTTCCCGCACTCATGAGGCTTGTCGCAGGCCAGGACGTGACCACGAACAACAACACCACTTCATGCTTTGACGTAGACAACATCGTTCGCCAATTGTTGTTGAAGGGCATGACCTGGAAAAGTTATCAGGAAGATTTGCCGTACGCGGGATTCACGGGCCTGAGTTGGGCCAATTATGTTCGCCGGCACAATCCACTGATCGATTTTGTGGATGTTTGCACTCCAAGCCAGAAGCTGAACAGCGTCCCCTATTCACAGCTCGCGACCGACATGGCGAACAACGCCACTCCGAATTACGTCTACATCACACCCAACCTGCAGCATGATGGCCACGATGGATCCCGTGCCCAGGCTGACGTCTGGCTCTCAAAGCATCTCCCGAAAATCCTTGCCCGCCCCGAATTTCAGTCTGGCGGCGACGGTCTTCTGTTCATTGCCTGGGATGAAGGCGACATCGCCCCCACTCACGATAACCGTTGCAGCGCTCAGACCTCGACCGGTTGTGGCGGACGCGTCGCGACGCTGGTGATCGGTCCAAAGGTAAAGCGCAATTTCAAGTCGCAAACTCTTTATCACCATCAAAACCTTTTGCGTACGGTCTGTGATGCGCTTGGATTTTCCTCGTGCCCGGGAGCGGGAGCGAACGCATCGGCCATGACAGATTTCTTCTGACACAAGTTCTCCTGAAAGCTCAAGATCAGGTAAATTGTTGGATATGAAGACTCAGGTGGAATCGGCTTCCAAGACACTTCCTGCCCGGTATTACACCAATCCCGAGCTGTTTCGGGACGAGCTTGAGCGCTTCTACTGCCAATCGTGGATTTGCGCAGGCCGCTCGGAACAGGCAGCGGGCCCCGGCGACTACTTCCTTCGCGAGATCGCCGGCGAAAGCATCATTATCACTCGTAGCGCGGACCATCAAATCCGTGCCTTCTACAACGTGTGCCGGCATCGCGGCACGCGCATGGTCACCAGCGCGGAGGGAAAATTTTCGGGACGCATCCAGTGCGGCTATCACGGTTGGACCTATGGCCTCGATGGTCGCCTAATCGGCGCCCCGCACATGGAAGAAGGCGGAGAATTCTGCCGCGAGGATTATCCCTTGAACAAGGTGCATGCGGCCGAATGGGACGGGCACGTCTTCATCAATCTCGATCCCACCGCTGCGCCGCTGGACGTCCAGCTTGCAGACCTCCCGCAAAAATTCGTGCCCTGGCGAATGGCTGACCTGAAGTTGCACCGGCGCATCGTCTACGATGTGAAGGCGAACTGGAAGCTGGTCATGCTGAACTACAACGAATGCCTGCACTGTCCGGTGCTGCACCCGACGCTGAACCGGCTAACCCACTATCTTGGTGCGGACAACGAGACCCCGCAGCCGACCTACATCGGCGGAGCCATGGGTTTTCGCGATGGGGCGCAGACCATGAGCCTGGACGGTAGGCTTCGCCGCGATTACCTTCCAAAATTGAATGATGAGGAGCGGCAGAAGGTCTGCTACTACTCAATTTTTCCGAATTTTCTGCTGAGCCTGCATCCCGACTACATGATGACAGCGACGCTCTGGCCCAAAGCCGTGGACCGCACCGAGGTCATTGCAGAATGGCACTTCCATCCCGCGGAGATGGCAAAGCCTGATTTCGAAGCTAACGACGCGATCGATTTCTGGGACCTGACGAACAAAGAAGACTGGCACATCTGTGAGCTCTCGCAGGCGGGCATTGAGTCGCGCGCTTACAAGCCTGGCCCGTATTCGCATCGTGAGACGCTGCTGCACGCCTTCGATGAGATGGTCCTGGCGCGGGAGCGGGAAAGCAAAAAACGGTAGTCAGTCCTCAACGCCGGAACACTTACGGCCGTGTTCAGCGGACTTTCACGCCCAACACTGCAACCGCTTGCGCCGGGCTCAGGCGGACCGTGAACGTGTGATCATGCCCGCAACTGATCACCGTCCTTTTGTCGCCCAACTCTCTTACCCAAACCACGTGGGCGGGGTTCACGTAGATTTCCTGGCCCTGCACGTCTTCAAACATTACGAACTCCACGTTTGGCTCCTCCTGCGCGATCTTCGTCCCTGGATTTTTCAGAAACTTTCTCCTCGCCGTGGGATTCTATCTTCAGGAGTGCAAAACCGACAAAAATATATGAGGCACCGGTCCAAACCGACCGGGTGCCGGGAACAGTTATGAATTTCTTTGAAAAAGTGATCTCCTCATCGGACCGCTGGCGCTTCCAATCCGCCATTCTGCTGGCGCTCGCGGCTGACGCGCTGCAGATCTTCGTCTTACCCGCCTTCGCTGAAGGGGTGTTGTCGCCGGCCGACGATGTCCTCGATATTGCCGTAGCGGGCATTCTCGTCCGCCTGCTCGGCTGGCACTGGGAGTTCCTCCCGGCATTTGCTGGAGAACTGGTGCCGGGAGTTGACGTGGTGCCGTTCTGGACGCTCGCGGTCGCGAACGTCTACCGCAAATACAAGCAGAATCTGGTTCCCGACGACAGCGAGAAATCTCAGGTGATCGAGGGCGAGTACAGGTCGTCGTAAAGCGCCAGGTTTCAGCATATGCTTGAATCTCGGCCATGTTATTCCCACTGCGAGTTCCCGGCGCTGAACTCTACTACGACCGTGACTTCCTGAGTCCGGACGAAGCCGATCGTTATTTCGAAATCCTAATGACGAAATGCGAATGGCAGCGCCACCGAACATCATTCGGAACTGCCGTCCCTCGTGACGAAGCCTACTACGGCGACCCAGACGCGCACTACACATACTCGCGGCGCCCATATTTGCCGCTGCCCTGGCTCCCGGAATTGCTCGAGCTCAAGGCCCGCGCAGAAAAGGCCACGCCGCTTGCTGCGTACGAGAATCTGGGTCTTCCGAATGCCGGTTACAATGCCGCGCTCTGCAATCTGTATCGCAGCGGAAATGACAGCGTAGGGC
>JBKPSP010000033.1:0-11164 GCA_046735175.1 Acidobacteriota bacterium | reverse complement strand
ATCAAAGGCAGATCGTTGATGAACCTGCGGTTCACCACCTGCCCGGTTTCCGCATCCTCGGTCTGTAACTCGACCGCACCTGCAACTACATCCACGACTTCGGCAAAAGCACCAACGGACATGGAAAAGTCCACCGAGGCGTTCTGATTGACGTCGATTCTGACATGGTCTTTGCGCTGAGTTTTAAATCCAGACGCGCTTGCCGTGACGACATAATTCGACGGAGGTAGCTCTCGAATGGTGTATCGTCCACTGGAATCACTGGTGGCGCTAAATTCAAAACCTTTATCGGCATCTATCGCCTTGATCTGCGCCCCGGACACGATGGCTCCGGAAGGGTCCGTTACGGTGCCAGCAATCGAGCCGGTATAGAGCTGAGCGTAGGCTGCGGGTAGGCATAGTAGCGCGCAAATTGCGAAAGCCGCTCCGCGCAGGCGCTGAATTGGGCTTTTGACAGTCGATTGCAAACGTGCGTTGAAATTCATCTTCATACGACGCTCCGAGTTCGGGTAGTTTTGAGCGGGTCGGGGGTGGGGACAGGGAGATGCGTCCTATTCCCACTATTAAAACGTTTCATTACCTTGCGTTTATTAACTGTCTTGGGAACCGTTGTCAAGACAAATCTGCTCGTATCAACCGTTATAGACGAGCCACGCCCAGAAAAGAATGCGGGGTACCTGGTTCAATACCCACAAGAAACCTGACGCAATAACGATTCAGTTCTGGGACTTTTTCGAAGGGACCGGGGGGCCGGGCTCAACGAGATGGTGGTATTGACGCGGTTGTAAACCCGAGAGGTGCTGAACGATTCCGTTGGGCCAGCGGATATCGGCATCGACCGGCTTGACGCTCGAGCCTAGCCCTACGAGCACACGTTTGTCATGTGATGCGAGATAGCTGCCGCCGCCCGCGACCCACCGCGTGAGGGTCTTGCCTGACGAATTGACCGTGAGCTTGGCGCCGATTGCGTCACGATTGCCGACGGTCCCTTGAAGGGAGAACCCGATCCAGGAATTGTCCTGGCCGAAGTTGTTGCGCAACAGCACTGGAGTGCCGTTTAGGGTGGTGAAGATCGCATCGGGGTCACCGTCGTTGTCAAAGTCCCCGACCGCGAGGGAGCGCCCGAGGTAAGAGCGTTGGAAAGTGGCGCCTGCGACTTCTCGCATGTCATCGAAAACACCGTTCCCGTCGTTTCGCAGCAGGAGAGCGGGTTCTTTGTATTTGACATCGGCTCCGGTGGCGTCGATCTCCGGATTGATGTGGCCATTCATCAGCATTAAATCCAGATTGCCATCGTTGTCGTAATCGAAAAACTTCGCTCCCCATCCGACGAATGTTTTTGTCAAGCCTGCCAAATGCGAGGCAGTCGTGTGATCGGAAAACGCCAGGGACTTCGAGCCAAAAAACAACGAATGATACTGGTCGTTGAAGTTGGTGATGACGAAGTCTGGGATTCCATCGCCGTTGACATCGCCTGCATCGATCCCCATGCCCGACTTGGCAACCCCGTTCTGGTCGTAGGCGACTTCGGCTTCGAGTGCGATGTCTTCAAAAGTCCCATCGTGTTTGTTGATGAGCAGGAGATTGGGCGAGGCGTCGCGGGCGATGAACAGGTCGGGCCAACCGTCATCGTTGACGTCGATCGCAACTACGCCGAGGCCGCGGCCGATGAGTTTGTCGAATCCAGAGCGCCTGCTGACGTCCGAGAACGTGCCATCACCGTTGTTGTGGTAGAGCGTGAGCGGCAAGCCGGTGTACGCGGTTTGCGCACAGTACGCGCGTACGTGATTCAGTTCGCAGTTTTTGGGATCCTGGAACGAAAACTGCGCGTAATTTGTGATGATCAGATCCAGGAGGCCATCGCGGTCGTAGTCGAACCAGGCTGCACCGGCCGCCCACTTCCCCGCGTTCTTTACGCCGGCCTTGTCGGTGACATCGGTAAAGGTCCCGTCGCCATTGTTGTGAAAGAGAGCGCTCGCTGGATACCCAGTGACGTAGAGATCCTGGTAACCGTCGTTATCGAAATCTGCCGCAGCCACGCCCATGCCATAGAAACTAAGCTTGCCCACGCCCGCTTTGGCGGCGACATTTTCAAATTTGCCATTTCCCAGGTTGCGATACAGGGCATTGCTCACCGGTAGCGGGCTCTTGCCGCGAGGGGTTTCTCCGCCGTTTACGAAGAAAATATCGAGCAGTCCGTCGTTGTCGAAATCAACCAAGGCGGCGCCTCCCCCCATGGTTTCGATGAGAAATCGATCTTGGGACTCACCCCCGAACTGCTGCCAGGTGATTCCCGCCTGTTCAGTGATATCGGTGAAGATCTCTTTCGACGCAGATATGGATGCTGTTTTCCAAAATGCGATGGCGAGCGTCAGGAAAACCAGCAGCGTAATGGTCCATGGTCTCGGCATTGAAGTCTGGTCAAGGCTTCGCCTCATCCGTGAGTGAGCCCTCTTGATTCTCGGAGGACTTGCCTTTTTTTAGTCGCTGGAACGTCTGCAACTCCCGTTGCGCGTCGGCGCTGCGATTCAAACGCCGGTAAGCACGCGAGAGCACGAAATGCACCTGGCTGCTTTCGGGCAGCAGTTTTGCCGCGCGTTCGAGATGCTGAGAAGCATCGGCAAATCTCCCGTCGTTTAATTCGGCCTTCCCCAGTTCAAAAAAAGCTTCCGCATTGGTGGCATCGTTTGCAATCGCCTGTTTCAGCAACTGCTCGGCCCGAACTCCGGCGGTGCGATCGGTCGGACTCACATAGTTCAGCAGCATCTTTGCATATACGACCTTGAAGCGTGCATCCTTCGGGAAGCGCTCAATCGCGGTAGTGCACGTGGAGGTAGCATCCGGGATCAACCCCGCAGAAACCTGGGCCCGTGCCAGTCCCAGCCATCCCTCACTGCTCGAGCTTTGGGCTTCAACAGAGCGTTTGTACGACGTGATTGCATCTGTGAACTGAGATAGACGGCTTTCAATTGAGCCTTTCAAATTGAAAATCGCGGCAGACTTTGGGAACAGGCCAGCCGCGCGATTCGCGGCATCAAGTCCAACTCGAAGGAAATCGTGTGCCTCGAGCACCTTGATGAGATCGACGAAATTGGACTCATCGGCGGGAGCGAGCGCGATGGCGTGCTCAAACGACTCGGTGGCTTCCTTGGGTTTGTTGAGCTTGTGGTAGCACCAGCCGAGCTGGTTGTACATCTGTGGGGTTGCGGCAGGAGACGATACGAGCGGCTGCAGCGTAGCCTGGCATTGAGCGAAGCGGCCAGCGCGATACTGGACGATGGCCCTTCGATATTGAATATCTGGCGAATCACCTGCAGAGCCACTGATGGAATTCAGCAATCGCTCCGACTCTTCGAAGTCGCCAGCCTGATTGGCAATTCGCGCTGCCAGTTGTACGGGCTGATTAGCGTGCACTGATGAGAGTTTTTCGAGCGTGGCGCGCGCCTTTTCCCGCTGTTTGAGATGGTAATAAGAACTTGCGAGGGCGGCCATGGCCTCTGGCTGCTTCTCGATCTCCTGGGGAACCGAGCTCAGCATCTTCGCGGCAGTCGCGTAGTCGCCGGAGTTCTCGCTGACCATTCCCATGAGCAGGCGCGAGGGCGCGTCGCCGGGCTGCTGGCGCAAAATGACTTCGAGTTCGTGCTTTGCTTCGGGGTAACGATGCAGTTGCCAGAGATTGGCGGCGAGATATCGTCGCGATTTAAGGTCTGCCGGAGCCAACTGTACGGCCTTACGAAACAGTGTTGTGGATTCGTCCAATTTCTTCTGCATTGCCAGCAGCGTGCCCAGAGTGCTGAGGAATTCGGGGTTGGCTGGTTCGAGTTTCACTGCCTGGCGAAGCTCGCTTTCAGCGGAGGCGAGATCTCCGGATTGCGCAAGCTCAAGCCCACGATCAGCATGAGAGCGAGCTTCAGTACCTTGGGCGAAACATAAGCCGGAAACGCCGAGAATTAAAAATGCGGGAAGAAACAAGCGGGACATTACAAACCTGCGAGCGCGTTCAGTGCCGGAGATAAGGAACGAATCCGCGGGTTTTGGTGCGGATGCGATAGACCGAAGTCGTCGCGGTGATGTAAAGCGTTTTGTAATCCTTGTCTCCCCAGGTCAGGTTCGCCGGCTGCTCCGGCATTTCGATGGTGCCGAGATGATGGCCGGCAGGGTCCCAGACCCAGATGCCCTTCGGGCCGGTTACGAAAACGTACCCTTGCTTATCAACTTTAATACCATCGGGCACACCCTCGTGTGGAGCGCCCTTTTCTTCGCCGAACGCTCGCCCGTTGGTGAGGCTTCCATCGGCAGCAACATCGTACACGCGAATGTTTTTCTGCTCGCCGTCATCGTCCACGTAAAAGCGCTTGCCGTCGGGCGAGAATGCAAGACCGTTGGGCTGAGATAAATCTTTGGTCACAAGGCGCAGATTGCCGCTTGAGTCTAGTCGGTAGACACCCTGAAATGGGATTTCCTGCTTCTCGCCTTTCACCAGGTCGAGAGTCGGATCGGTGAAATACAACGCACCGTCTGGACCGACGATGACGTCGTTGGGACTATTGAGTCGCTTCCCTTCGAATTTGTCGGCGAGAATTTTGTACTTCCCGTCTTCGGAGACAACGATGATTGCGCGGAGCACGCTGGCGCAATCGATCAGACGATGATCGCGATCGTAGGTGTTGCCGTCAGGGTCACCGAGGGAGATCAGCTCCTTTTTCTGCCCATCCAGCGACAGTTTATAAATCCTATTCTGTTCTTCATCGCTGACGTAGAGGAAACCTGAGGGGTCCCACACCGGGCCTTCAGTGAAGCCGAATCCGCCGCCCACCTTTTCGAGCTTGGCATTACGGTCGATGAGCTTCCAGAATTGATCTGATTCGGCGTGGAGCGCAAAACTTCGCGATTGGTCCTCCGCATGCAAACGTTCCGACGAACACCAACTGAACGCCACGACACTCAAGAACGTCAACAGGGATCTGCTCGCAAAATTTCCCAATTTCACTCTATTCCTCCGATTCCCTGGGCTTACGGCTGCTGCTATCGTCAGGCTGCGTTGTCGTTTGGCCTAACTGCATCAGGTAGCTCACGAGGTCGTCCAACTCTTTTGCGCTGAGCCGTGACGCGTAATCAGCGGGCATGATCGGTTCCGGCCGGTGGTCAATCTGTCGCACGCCTGACTTGTCGAAGAAATGGAAAGCTCCGTCTCGAGTTTGGAGCTGTAAGGAAAAATTGTCTTCGTTGCGAACGATGCCTTCGAACTGCGCACCGTCGTTGGCAGTCACGAGCACTGCTTTGCCTCGATCTGATGCCGGTTGGGTGACAGCCGTGCGAATTTCACCAACCGCCCTGCCGCGAGCGTAGGTTGACAGGTCCGATCCGAGGAAGCCGCCCGCGCCGTTGGCCATGTGGCACTGTGAGCAACTCGCTTTGCCGAAAAATAATTCGTTGCCGGCCTGAGGTGATCCCGGCATGGTTGTGGCGGAATCCATCCCCTGCAACGAGCGTAGGTGCTTCACGAGGACTTGGATTTTTGCCTCCCCCAGAGTTCGAAACGAAGGCATGCCGGTCCCGGTAATTCCCTCACGAACAATCTTCGCGATATCTGAGTCGGAAGCCTTCTGCAGCTTTCGAGTGGTTGCAATGTCCGGTGCACGCTCGCCACCGCGGCCATCCAGGCCGTGACAACTTGCGCAGTAAGCCGAAAAATTCTGCGCACCCTCGCCCGGCGGACGATTTGCATTGTTCGAAGCAGGCTTTGCCTGGGCCGCGGTGGTACTCGAGTAAACCGCCATGAGAAACCAGAAGGCAAGCAGCGTTTGATATGTCCGCTTCATGAAATTTAAGATCGCCGGCGCGGAACGATGCGCAACCAGGACGATAACACAGTGATCTACTGAAAAAACACTTGATTTCCGAGTATTAAAACCATTTACTATCCAAACCAACCACGGCGTGTGTGGCCGCTTGCGAATATGCGAAATCGTCAATTCAGATGGGACGGCAAAACACGCGCTTTGGGCAAAGGCACATGGGTGGTAGTGGCGATTGCAAATTTCTGGCTGTTCATCCCACTGACGCAAGCGCAAAAGGCTCCGATTGCGGTCAGCGCCGCGGCGCTTAAGGCGCAACCGGTAGGCGGGAATTGGCTCTCTTACAACGGCGATTATTCGGGACGACGTTACACAGCTCTGACCCAGATTACGCCGGAAAATGTTTCACAACTGCGGGCACAGTGGGTCTTCCATTCGGATACTTCCGATCGGCTTGAAGTCACGCCGGTTGTGATCGATGGCCTCATGCTGGTGACTTCGGCGAACGATGCTTATGCGCTCGAGGCAAAGACCGGGCGCACGATCTGGCATCACGAGATGCCGAAGACCGAAGGACTGATCGACGACGCTTCCAGTCATCACAATCGTGGAGTCGCGCTGTGGGGTTCGGGCGTTTACATGAACACCGACAACGCACACTTGCTATGTCTCGATATCCGGTCGGGACACCTGATCTGGAACGTTCCTTACGCCGACTGGAACAAGAACTACGGCGCGACGAGCGCGCCACTGGCTGTGAATGGAAAGATCATCGTGGGAACGTCCGGGGGCGACGACGGTGTGCGCGGCTTTGTTGCGGCCTACGATGCGGAAACGGGCAAGCTCTCGTGGCGATTCTGGACCATTCCCGCTCCGGGTGAGTTTGGTTCAGAAAGCTGGCCCGGAGATTTGTACCTGCACGGCGGCGGAACGACGTGGATGCCGGGCACTTACGACGCAGAATCCAACACGCTCTTTTGGACCACCAGCAACCCGTCGCCCGATTTCGAAGGCAGCGTGCGTCCGGGCGACGACCTCTATACCGACTGCGTGCTTGCGCTTGATCCAGATACAGGAAAGTTGAAATGGTACTTCCAGTTCACGCCCCACGATTTGTTCGACTTCGACGCGACAGAAACGCCAGTGCTACTCGACGCAACGTACAAAGGGCAAAATCGCAAACTGCTGGTCCAGGCTAATCGAAACGGCTTTGTGTACACGCTGGATCGAATGACTGGAGAATTCTTATCTGCGGTTCCGTTCGCGCAAAAGCTGAATTGGGCGAAAGGCATTGACAGCAAAGGTAGGCCGATCCGAACTGACCTGAGACCCACTCCGGGCGGAACGAAGATATGTCCGGGCTTTGCAGGCGCAACCAACTGGTATTCGCCTTCCTACAATGACTCGACGCACCTGCTGTACTTCATGACTCTTGAGACCTGCGACACTTTTTATTCCGCGGAGCAACCGGAACAATTCCAGGAAGGTCAGACTTACTACTCGACCGGCGTGAAACGAAATTCCGGCGAGAATCCGTGGAAAAGCCTCGTTGCATATGACGTTACTACAGGCGAGATTGCCTGGCGCTATCGGCAGACCGGACACGCTCATTCGGTTGGCGGTACTATGACGACTGCCGCCGGGCTGGTGTTCTTCGGAGACGATGCCGAATCGTTCGAGGCGGTGAACGCGCGTGATGGCAAACCGCTCTGGCACTTCACCACCGGACAAAGCTTCACGGCCTCGCCCATGAGCTACGCGGTCGAGGGCAAACAGTACGTCAGCATTGCGGCAGGAAGTGACGTTTTCAGTTTTGCATTACCGTAATCAAAAAAGTCGCAAGGAGGATTCATGATTCTCGATTCTGTCAGTCGCAGAAAATTTGCAGGTAGGTTTGCATCTCTGTTCTCGGCGATGGGCGCCGCAACTTTGATGGGAAAATCGGCAGCCGCCTCGCCCGTGCCCGACAACGACGACGTTCGCAAACTCAACGACCAGGGCAAGCCTGCTGAAGGCACGCCGTTCATTATGCCGATCGTGGCCCATGGCGGCTTGATCTATGTGGCAGGCCAGGGAGCGCACGATGAAGGCCCTGCCGCTTCGTGGGAGATCGGCAAACACACCACCATCGTGATGGACAAAGTGAAGAAGCTCGTCGAAGCCGGCGGCTCAACCATGGACAAAGTGGTCCAGCTTTCAGTCTTTCTGGCAAAGATCGACGACTATGACGGGATGAACAAAGTTTTCAAGACTTACTTCCCCAACGGCGGGCCGGCACGCACGACGGTTGCAGTGGCCGCACTTCCGGGGAATTCGCTGGTCGAGGTCAACTGCATCGCTGCGGTGACCAAGAAGTAGCAAAACTGGAGGACACAATGGCAGGCAATTGGAGCCGCCGCGGCTTTGTTGGAACGCTCGCGGCAATGGCAGGGGCGATCATAGGGCCACGCAAGTTGTTCCCAGCTAAAACGGCGGGCACCGACGCAGCGCCGGTGCTCGCCGGCGGCTTTGGACAGTCGGGCAATCCGTACGAAGAACTTGGGGTTACAACCGTTATCAACGCTCAAGGCACCATGACCATGCTGGGCGGATCACTGATTCGGCCAGAGGTGGAAACTGTCATGTCGAGCGCGGCCAAGCATTTTGTCGGAATTCCTGCGCTCGAAGAAGCCGCCGGCAAACGGATCTCGCAAATGCTTAAGTTGCCGCAAGGCTATAGCGCGCTGGTGACCTCCGGCGCCGCGGCGGCAATTCAATCGGGACTGTCGGGCATTCTTACCGCCGACAACGAAAGCCTGATCAAGCAGTTGCCAGACCTGACCGGGATGAAGTCCGAGGTCATCATCCAGAAATCTCACCGCAATCCCTTTGACCACCAGCTCAGGGCAACGGGTGTAAAGCTGGTCGAGGTCGAAACTCCAGATCAGTTGCGGCGCGCTGTCAATGAACGAACGGCGATGATGCACTTCTCAAATTTCGCGAACGCGGCGGGGCAGATCAAAGTCGATGAATGGGTCAAGCTTGCGAAGGAATTCAAGGTGCCATGCATGAACGATGCCGCTGCCGATACCCCACCGGTCTCCCATCTTTGGGACTATGCCAACATGGGCTATGACCTGGTGACGTTCAGCGGAGGCAAGGCACTGCGCGGTCCACAGTGCGCAGGACTGTTGATCGGCCGCGAGGATCTTGTGCGCTACGCTCTGCTGAACAACAGCCCGCATGAAGACGTTCTTGGCCGTGGGCAAAAAGTCGGGAAGGAAGAGATCGTTGGGATGATCAAGGCCCTCGAACTCTATCTGGCAGAAGACCACGACGCGCTTGCACGCGAATGGCAGTCGCGGCTGGATACCATCGCTCGCCAGATCAGCAAAGTTCCCGGCGTGAGCACGTCGTTCTTTACGCCGGATATCGCGAATCACGTTCCGCACATGAACATTGCCTGGGACGCGAAGATTTCATTGACGCCGCAACAGGCGTCGCACATGCTTCGCGCCGGGCAGCCTTCGATTGCAATTGGCGGAGGCGAAGGCCGGCCGGGTCTGTCGATGTGTTCGTTCATGCTGCAGCCAGGTGAAGAACAGATCATTGCGGACCAATTGACGAAGTTGTTTCGGGAACATTCGGCCTAGCGCCCGCATGAAGGTCCTAATCATGAGCCTGACGAAAGGTGCTAAATGAAGCTGCCCCGGATTCTGCTTGCCTGCTTCCTGTCGCTGTCGTGCTCGGTGTCGCTGGCCGTGCAAACGAAAGCTCAATCGCATTCCATGCTGACGGAGCAACCTGCCCTTCAACTGCGCGATGGCTGGGCAATGCAATCGTCGCGAAAGGTGGATGAAGCAGGAGAGCTGATTTCAACCCCGAAGTTTCAGCCGAGCGGGTGGTATTCAGTTAGCGTTCCGACCACGGTGGTGGCGGCTTTGGTAAAGCAGAAAGTCTATCCAGATCCGGAATTCGGAATGAACCTGCGCAAGTTTCCCGGCGTGGATTATCCGATTGGGGCAAATTTTTCGGAACTCTCCATGCGGCAGGATAGTCCGTTCATGGTGCCATGGTGGTTCCGCAAAGAATTCACGCTGCCTGCGAGCTACAAAGGAAAGACTCTGTGGCTTGATTTTGGCGGAATTAATTATCGAGCAAATATCTTTCTGAATGGCAAGCAGATTGGAAAGTATGAAGATGTCGCCGGGGCCTGGCGCACGTATGAATTCAACATCACCGATGCGGCGTTGATTGGAAGGCCGAACGTGCTGGCGGTCGAAGTCTTTTCGCCGATGGAGAAGAGTCTCGCGATCACATTCGTAGACTGGTACCCTGCTCCGCCTGACAAGAACATGGGGATGTTTCGCGAGGTTGAGGTTCGGACGAGCGGGCCGGTGGCGGTGCGTTACCCCACCGTCGTTTCGAAAGTGGATAGCGACGGCAAGGCGCACCTGACTGTCACCGCCTTGCTGAAGAATGGAACCAGCCAAGCGGTTAAAGGCACGCTCAAGGGGCAAATCGAGACAGCGGAGTTTTCGCAGGACGTGGAACTTGGGGCGAATGAGCAGAAGGATTTCACTTTCGACCCGGCGCAAGTTTCGCAGCTCAACTTAGATCATCCGAGGCTGTGGTGGCCGGCGCAGATGGGCAAGCCTGAGCTGTACAAACTGAATCTGACTTTCGAAAGCGATGGCAAGCCTTCGGACCAGGCGGAGACGCGCTTCGGGATTCGCGAGGTCACTTCCGAGGTCAGCGGAAAAGCACGCCTGTTTTCGATTAACGGGAAAAAGATCCTAATTCGCGGAGGCGGCTGGGGACCCGACATGATGCTGCGCGAAAACTCGCGCAAGCTTCGCGATGAGTTCAGCTACGTTCAGGACATGGGGCTGAACACGATCCGCCTGGAAGGAAAGCTCGAAACGAAGGAGTTCTTTGATCTCGCCGACGAGCGCGGAATACTCGTCATGGCCGGATGGTGCTGCTGCGACCACTGGGAGCACTGGGCGGAGTGGGCGCCCGAGGACCACAAGATCGCCGAACAATCCTTACGAGATCAAATTTACCGCTTGCGAAGCCACCCCAGCGCGCTGGTTTGGCTGAATGGCAGCGACAATCCACCGCCACCAGATGTTGAGCAAGTGTATTTGAAGGTCGAGAAAGAGTTAATGTGGCCGAACCCGGTGATTTCATCTGCCACAGGAAAAGCTACGCCCATCACCGGTGAAACCGGCGTGAAGATGAGCGGCCCGTATGAATACGTGGTTCCGGCTTACTGGATGCAGGATTCACTTGGCTCCAACCACCCGCAGACGTGCAATCCGGGCGGATGCGGCGGAGGGTATGGATTCAATACCGAGACCAGTCCCGGCCCCGCAGTGCCACCG
>JBKPSP010000032.1:0-18842 GCA_046735175.1 Acidobacteriota bacterium | reverse complement strand
GCTTTGTAGCCGCCTCACTGCTGGCGTTTCGATACACGAACGCCGCGGTTCGAGGGTTTTACAAAATCGCCGCGATCTGGCTTGGGCTTTTGAGTTTCCTGTTTCTGGGATCTGTCGCTTCCTGGCTCGTTTACGGAATTGCGCGGCTGGCCGGCTTGAATGCCAACTTCCATCAGATCGCGGAAATTTTCCTTGGCGTGGCCGCTGTGGCGGGCATCTCGGGACTATTCAACGCAAGCTGGACGAGGATCACGCGCGCAACCGTGCGGCTGCGAAATCTGCCTGCCGCGTGGCATGGCAGAAAGGCTGCCCTCGTGAGCGACTTGCACCTGGGGCATGTGCGCAACGGCAGCTTCCTCCGGCGGATGGTTGGCAAAATCCTGAAAGAAAAACCAGACGCCATTTTCATTGCCGGCGATTTGTACGACGGCACCGCCATCGACGCGCACCATGCAGCAGAACCGCTCAAGCAACTGGCAGCGCCACACGGCGTGTACTTCATTGCAGGAAATCATGAACAGTTCGGCGATGACAGTAAGTATCTCAGCGCGGTAGCGGGCGCCGGAGTGCGCGTCCTAAGCAATGAGAAGGTTGATGTGGACGGATTGCAGATTGCGGGCGTGCCTTACCGAAATGCAACACAGCGAAGCCACCTGGCAGCTGCATTAAATACGATTGGCCTGGACCGCAATCGCGCCAGTATCCTGCTGATGCACGCACCGGATTATCCCGAGGTTGCCGAGGCTGCAGGCGTTTCGCTGCAACTCTCGGGTCACACCCATCTTGGGCAGTTCGTGCCCTGGAGCTGGATCGCGCGTCGGATCTACCGGCAGTTTGTTTACGGCCTCAGCCGGATCGGCAACATGCAGGTATTCACTTCCAGCGGCGCCGGTACCTGGGGACCGCCGCTGCGCCTGGGATCGAACCCTGAGATCGTGATGCTTGAGTTCCAGACGGCCTCATGAGCAACGGCTAGCGATTTTCGAGGAGCAGGTTCGCCAGTTCCCGCACTGTTCGCACCTCAACATCAGGTTTCCCCGATGCAAGCTTCACGGCGCCTCCCGGACGCGGCGAAGCGCGATTTACCCAGACGGTTTTCAGGCCGAGAGCTTGCGCGGGAATCACATCGTGATAGACGCTCTGCCCGGCATGCAGCCATTGTGACGCAGGCACGCCAATCTTCTGGCTGGCCAATTGGAATATCTTCGGGGACGGCTTGTAGGCGCGCGATTGTCCGGCGGTAACAACAAAGTCGAACTTGGTTTGAAGTTGCGGGGCGGTCGAGGCGAATAAATCATCGTCGACGTTTGAAATGATCCCCAGCTGAAATCTCGAGCGCAGTTGCTGAAGAGCAGCTACGGTGTCTGGGAACGGACGCCAGTTTGCTAGCGAGTCGGGCAGGGAGTTCTGCTGCGCAACAGTGGCGGTGAACCCCAACCTTTGCCCAAAGCCCCGCACGACGTTGCGAAGAACTTCGCGATAGGGATGGAATTCCCCAGCTTCGGCCTCTACCTCGATCTCACCATAGAGCGCCAGAAGTTCGGCATCGCCGATTTGAACGCCGTGTGCCGAGAGAATTGGGCGAAGGGCGTTGAGAATGCCCGTCTCCCAGTCAACCAAGGTACCGTAACAATCAAAGGTGATTGCGCGAATCGCGGAGAAGTCCGTCGTACTCTGGGCCATACAATAAAAATACCCCAGGACGAAACGCCTGGGGCTTTTGCAACAAAAAGTTTACTTTTTGATCTTCAACGGCGCGGACAGCGTAAACGAGACCGCGGTTTCCGCGGGCAGAACAATCTCTTTATTTCCGGTAAAAGCTGCGCCCGCGCCACCTGCACCCGCGCCGGCCGCCGCTCCAATAGCAGCGCCTTTGCCGCCGCCGGCGAGTCCGCCTATTAAGGCACCCAACCCAGCGCCGCCGCCGGCCATAACCCCGGTCCTCTTACCTTTGCCTTTAATTGTCTGAGTGAACGTAGCGGTCTGAACCGGCAATTGCTCGCCGCTCACGGTAACGGAGTTCAGCTTTAACTGGAGAAGCGCGCCACCGGCAAAGCGTCCCAACGGCTTGGCATCCACCACAGTGCCTTCAACTCGTGCGCCAGCGGGAATGGCGACCTCGCCACTGACCTCGACTGCCTTTGCCAGGCTGCCTCCAAAGCTCTGCCCGGGCTGGCTGAGCTTGGAGCCGACTGCGTCGGCAAGGCTCACGGTCAAGACTTTCCCGGTGGGAACGGTTACGGTCTCCGGAGCACGCGGCTGCGACGCGGCGGACGACGATCCGGCCGATGACCCGGTGGCGGAGTTTCCTTGCGCACCGTTATCGGAGCTCTGAGCTGCCGAATTATCGCCGGTCTGGCTCGGCTTGGTGCAGGCCACACTGCCAAGCAGAGCGAAACTCAGAATGAGCACACCAATGCGAGACTTCATACATCCTCCTGTGTACGAATGATTATTCAGATCGCTGACTGAAGCGGCAACTCACAACAGTACAAGTGCTTCCGGGAAATTGGAAGTTAGATAATCTTGTCCCCGGCCGGGACGGCTGGTTCTAAAACTGCCTGCTCGACTGATGGCGCAGGAGAGGGTTCGCTCGAATCGGAGCAGGCCGCGGCTGCAACGGCCACGGGCGGCGCTTCCTTTTTCAGAAATTTCGCTGTATTCAACAGCACCCGGCCGAGCGATGCATTGTAGCTAGTCCAGTTGGACTCGGTCTCGGCTTCGCGCTCGAAATGCGCGCGCATGCTCTCCATCTTCGAATCGAGATCGTCGAGGTAGTGCAGCATCAGGGCCTCGGGGAACATCGGGAGCTTGGGCGACCCGAACTCGTATTGCCCGTGATGGCTGATGATCAGGTGCTCCAGAAGAGTTTTCAACTCGTCCGGGAAGCCGGGGATCCCGGCAATTTTCGCCTGCAGCATCTCAAGCTCGATGATCATGTGCCCCAGCAATTGGCCGCGGCTAGTGTAGGAGAAAGATCGCGTATAAGTGAGCTCGTGAATTTTTCCGATATCGTGCAGGAAGGCGCCGGTGAGCAGAAGATCGCGATTGATTTGAGGATAATTCCGGCATATCAGGTCGCAAGAGCGGAACAATGAAACCACGTGGTCAAGAAGTCCGCCAATGTAAGCGTGATGGAGCGTCTTGGCCGCAGGCGCGCAGCGGTACGCCTCGGCAATTTCCGGATCGGACATGAAAGCCTGCACAACGTTTCGGAGATGGGGATTTTCGAAGGAAGCCACGAATTCTCCGACGGTCTGCCACAGCTCATCGATGTTCTTTTTGGTTTTCGGAAGATAGTCGGCGAAATCCACTTCTGAATCGCCCAGCCGGCGCAGCTTGTGGATCGTGATCTGAAAGCGATTTTTGTAGCGGTTCAGCAGGCCTTTGATCTTGAGAAAGTCGTCCTGCTCGAAGGCGTCGAGTGCGTCCTCGACGTTGTCCCACATTTTGGCTTCAATCTGGCCGCAGCGATCGGCAAGAGTCAGCGCGAGGTAGGGTTCGCCGGTTTTCTTTGGCTTTACCTGCTTGCTGGTGACGACGAAACTGGAAATGATTACCTTGTTTTCAAAGCGCGGACAATCCGAAAGGAAGAATTCTTTCATACCGTGTGGGACAGTCGGCCCACCTGTTCTGGCGCAAACGAGCGGGATCCCAGGCCGCTGTCTCCGGCAAGCTTACCTTAAAACAGTCCGATTTTTTTCTTCTTTTTAAGCTCTCGGGCGCTCGCCTCTTTCGCCGCCGTGGTCACGATCGGCTTGCTTTGATTGGGGCTGGCGCCTGTATCCACGTAACCGGGCTTGATGTCGATGAAAGCTTCCTCGCGAAGCCGCTTCAGGTACTCGCGCAGAGCGGGCTGCATTTTCTGCATGTAGACGGCTTCCTGCACCCGATTCTCGATGTCATTGAAGGCGGGAATACCGGCCTGCTGGTGCTCGGTCACCTTGAGGATCACGAAACCCTGCTTGGTGCGAATGACATCCGAAACGTCGCCCTTTTTCATGCCAAAGGTGAGGTCCTCAAGCTGTTTCGCAAGTTTGCCGCGCTCGAACGGCTCGCCCAAGTCTCCGCCCTGGGCAGCAGTGGCTCCGTTTGAGTTCTTCTTTGCGATGTCTTCAAAACTGGCGCCGGCGCGAATCTGCTTTAGCAGGTCTTCCGCTTTGGCCTTGGCTGCATCAATCTTCTGCGGATCGTCGCCGGCCTGCTCGGTCGAAACCAGAATTTCGCTGAGCCTCACCTGCTCCTTGCGCTCCATCTGGGACTTGTGTTCGTTGTAAAACTTCTGCTCTTCCTCTTTGGTGACGTTGATGTGCCCGCCGACCTCGCGCTGGATCACCTGCTGGGTGATGATCTCGGTGCGCATGTTCTGCTTGAAATCTTCAAACGACACTCCCTGGGCTTCAGCCGCCTTTTCGAGATCATCCATGCTTCCGAGATTCATCTGTTTGCGCATGTCATCCAGGCGCTTGATCAGTTCGGTGTCGGCGGTAATACCGAGCTCTTTGCCTTTATCGAGAAGGAGTTGCCGGTCGATCAGCCCGCGCAGAATGTCCTTTTGTTGATCGGCGACAACCTGGTCTGCCTGCTGTGCGTTCTCTTTTTGCGCCTCTTCCCTGATCTGTTGTTGCTCTCGCTGGAATTGGGTACGCGTAATGATTTGATTATTAACGCGGGCGATAATCTCCTCGACCACGGTATCGGCCGAGAGTCCGGCTGGCAAAACCAGCGCGAGCAGAATCAAACGGACAGAAAACTTGGACATAAGCCTCGGAAAGTATGATGCGCGAAAATGGGAGTGCTACTTACCAAATTGTACATCTATGGGTTGGGCGGTTTCCAATCAGATCAGCTGAGTTTACGCACCACAGAAAGCGCAGTCACGTCGTTGTGGGTAGGGGCAGTGCACATGAACTGCTGAATTTTCGCCAGCAAGCCGACGCAGGTCTCGTGCGCGGTTTCGAACCGAGCCTCGCCCAGATAATCTCGAACCCGATCGAGTCCGTACTCTTCGCCTTTAAACCTGGCCTCGACAACCCCCTTGGAAACGGAGAGGAAGGCATTGCCGGGTCGCACTGCGACCACGGAAGAATCGGGCACTGAGTGTGAAAACAGACCGAGGGGAAGAGCGGTTGCGCCGAGCTCCCGGACCCTGCCATCATCGCGAACCAGCGCCGGCGTGTGGCCCGCATTTACGTACGAAATGGTACCGATTTCCTCGTTGTAGCAACCGATAAACGCCGGACACGAGTGAACTCCACCAGCAGCCGACATGATCGCCCGGTTGATCTCGATCCATAGCTCAAGCAGCCGCTCAGGTTCGTTGACGTTTGGATCCTGAAACATCCGCGCGCCCGACGATCGAAACTTTTGCTGCAAGGTGACGATGAGGGCGCGGGTCTCCTGCAATTCGCCGGCAACGTCGAAAAGTCCGAACAGGACACGATCGGGATTGGGGCGAACGAAATCGTAGAAGTCGCCACTGCGCCTCTGCCCGTAGTAGACAGCGCTCATCCAGCCATCGCGAATCTGAGGAATGGTCGCCTGTACCGGATCTTTCCAGGGCAAGATCGCAGCCTTAGGTTGATTCAGTGCGGTCGGCATGGCGCAAGAGAAAGGTAGCACCAAAAGGTGTGCTGGCCAAGGGAAACATGTCTGCGGGTTCGGGCACGAAAGGATAGGTATGTAGAGGGGCGTTCGGTTAATTGCTGTATTCCCGAATCAGAAAGGTTCCCACTTCGGTCTGCAATTGCCGGTAGTCTGAATGCACGGTGGATCGCAACGCGGATTCAGTCGAATCGCCATGCCCGATCTTCTCCAGAAGGTGCATAAGGTCACTAACGCCATAGGTGGCCTGAATGTAGTCGACCGCCGCCAGGGACTCGTCATAGGCGAGCAGCGCTTCGGAGGGGGAAAAGGAAACAAAGCTTCCCTCAAGCGCGTTTAACGGAATCTCGTGGTCCTGCTGAAACAGGGCTCCGAGCCTGGCGCCGCGCATTCCCAGGGTTTTTGGCTCCAGCGCCTGCGCGATCCCCTCGTTTAACCAGAACGGACAACGCCCCATAGTGATCTGATTTACAAACGAATGGGTGACTTCGTGCTTCAGAATGCGCGCAAGTTCCGGGGTGACAGAATCCAGTCCCTGGAGCGGAATGCGCAGCTTTCCATCGTTGACCGCGCCCATCCATGAGGCTGCGTGGGTCACATCGAAGAAGGCCTGGTTGGTATAGAGGATTACCTCGATCCTCGAGCGCGGCTCGGTTGAAAAGACCTGAGCGAGGGTACCGTAGGTAGCTTCGAGTGTCGCCAGAATCTGCTCGCGGAACGACTCCGAACTCTGCGCGCCTTCATAATGAAGGGCGAAATGCCCGGTTTCGCGCTGCGAAAAATTGCTTTCTGTGTTCAGTTCCCTTGCTACGCGATCAATCATGCTCTGAAGAGAGGCATCGGGACGGAGCGCAATGGACTTCTTCCACGACTCGATCGCATCTTTCGAATGGCCCGATGAGTATTGCGCCATGCCCAAAACGGCGAAAGCATCGGGTGAATCTGGCGCCAGCCTGACCGCCCTTTCGGCATATTCGATTGCGTCTCGCGCATTGCCTGTTCGGACCAGCAATGCAGCATAGAAATTCGCAATCGCCGGATTTTGCGGGTCATAGCGAAGTCCGGCCTCGAAATCCCGTCGGGCTTCGGCATACTTGCCTTTTTGAAACTCCTGCTTGCCGGCGATGTAGAAAGCGACGGCGGTCAGGGGCGCATTGCCCCGCGACTCAATCTGATTCAGGGCGTCGCGATTGACCGAATCCTGTTGGATGATCTGCTCGAATAGTTCCCCCTCACCAACCGCCGGAGTTGCGGGCGTGTAGTTGGGCAGATCCATTCGACGAATTGGAACTGGAATCCCGGCCTCTACGCGTTCAACTCTTGATTTTGGAACTGTGTAGGCGTCATCGCCAACCTCATAGCGCACCGTGTTCGCGGTTTGCGTCACCCGGTCGGCGTAAATGACATCGCCGTTCTTCATGTGGACAACGTCGGGGCGCGCGAGATCCGGGGCCGCCGCCACTAACAGCAATGCGAGCAGCCGCAAACACATTCCAGGGGTGACAAAGGACGGCACTTTGGCGCATTCTAAAGGGGTCAAGCCCGGGGCCGAAGGTGACTAACGTCACGCTCAAAGTTGCAGGTTTTTCTTGTCTGATCGTCGTACTGGCGTGTGTAACGCTTGGTCAACAGGCGTCGCCATCCGCCAAACCGGGTCCCGCCGAAGACCTTTACGCGAAGCTGCGAAGCGTTGAACTCGATTCAACCAAAGTCTTCAAGATTCGCGACGCAGCTCTCGACCGGGCATCGATCCACATTTCTTTCGATGACGGCGTCATCGGCTTCACCCAAAGCGTAGCCGGTCGCATCACAGGGGCGTTTTTTGAGGGAGATGGCGAGTTGCTTCTGACCCCGCCGAACAGCATGGAGCGGTCCGCGCTCGCTTCTTTCACCGGCGGCGCAATCCTGGAAGAGAAGTTTTCCGGCGCCTACTTCCGGTTCAACGACGACGTTTACGGCGAGTTGAAACCATTTTTGCGAACGGCGGATGATACAGACTCGTTTATCGCTCAGTGGAAAGGTCCCGCTCACCAGCTTTCCGAGAAAGATGCCTTGCGGCTGCTCCTGACCTTCGCCGATGGTTTGGCCGGCGACGAGAAAGTTTCGCCCCCAAGCACCAACGATCACATGCTGCATGTGGTGCTGACGGGAACGAAGCTGGGAGCTTTCGACGTTCTCTACGACAGCCTGCTGTCTGAACAAATCGTCGCCGGCCAGAATAAGACGGTCGCGGGCGACAGCTACTACGATCTGTGGACGTCATTCTCCATTCCCGGACCGCACGAACAAAGCGAAGGCGAAGGCGCCGGTGCCGCTCCAAATTTCGATTTTGAAGTCACCAAGTTCAAGATCGATACCGAAGTCAAGCCGCCCACCGAAATTCAATCCAAAGCCGTGTTGACAGTTCTCGCTCGCAAAGATTGCCGCCGCACGCTGGTGTTCGAACTCTCCCGGTTGCTGAAGGTGGAGAAGGTGCTTGCCGACGGCTCACCGGTTGAATTCATTCACAATCAGGCGATCGAAGGTTCTCAACTGGCGCGACGTGGCAACGACGTGGTCGCGATCGTTCTGTGGTCACCGCTGCGCGCCGGCCAAAAGATCGAATTGAGCTTCGAATATTCGGGATCGGTGTTGTCGGAGGCAGCCAGCGGGCTTTTGTACGTCGGGGACCGCGGTATCTGGTATCCGAACCGGGGCATGGCAATGGCCGACTTCGATCTCGAATTCAAATATCCAACGGCCTGGACGTTGGCCGCCACCGGTCATAAGGCGGAGCAAAGGGAGGAAGCGGGGCGGCAGATCTCGAGATGGGTTTCAGAAAGGCCGGTGCCGGTGGTTGGCTTCAACCTTGGCCGCTATTCCCAAAGTGTGACTTATGCGGGCAAGGTACCCGTGCTGACCTACGCGACCGCGAACCTTGAACGAGGGTTTCCCGGGACTTCGAGCGCCTCAGTGTCACCGCCCCAAGTACCATATATTTCGCCGCGCCAGAATATTGCGGGCTTAGCTCTCCCCAAACCGCTGCCGCCATCTCCTTCTGAGAACGTTCGAACGGTGGGGGCCGCCTCCGCGCGCGCCCTGGAGTTTTACGAGCGCTACTTCGGACCTTACCCTTACGGAGAATTGTCAATCACACAAATGCCGGGGCAGGTCAGCCAGGGCTGGCCGGGCCTCATCTATCTTTCAAGTTTTGCTTTTCTAAGCAACGATCAACGGGCAAGGCTCGGTATGGACCGCAATCAGTTGGCGTTGGCCGAGCAGGTGGTCGCGCATGAAACGGCGCATCAGTGGTGGGGAGATCTGGTGGGTTGGAACAGTTACCGTGACCAGTGGATCATGGAAGCGCTTGCCAACTACAGCTCGTTGATGCTGCTCGAATCGCACGATCCCGCGAAATTTCGCCAAATCATGCAGGTGTATAAAGACGACCTGATTGAGAAAAGAGAAAAGGCCCGGCCGCATGGCGAAGCTGGGCCAGTCACACTTGGATTGCGGCTTTCCTCGTCGCAGTTCCCCAACTCCTATGACGCAATCTGCTACGGCCGCGGAACATGGCTCTTCCATATGTTGAGAACCATGTTGCGCGACGCCGACCGAAAGTCCGTGCCTGGACGAGCAAAGGCGAGTGCTGATGAGCCATTCGTGCAGGTTTTGCGCAAGCTGAGAAACGATTACGAGGGCAAGTCTGTCAGCACGCAACAGTTGTTAGCGGAGTTCGAGGCGCAGCTTCCTCGCTCGCTTTGGTACGAAGGGCATAAATCTTTGGCGTGGTTCTACACCAGCTGGATCGGTGGAAGCGCCGTACCTGAGTTCGATCTGCGCGGCCTGAAGTTCGCTGACAAGGACAAAGCAACAACAATTACGGGTACGATCACGCAGCAGGAAATTCCCGGCGATCTGGTAACGTCCGTGCCGGTCTACGCCTCGATCGCCGGCAAAAGCGTTTTTCTCGGACGAGTGTTTGCGGAAGGAGCAGAAACGCAGTTTCGAATTTCGGCGCCACTGGGCACACGAAAACTTCTACTCGATCCGGAACAAACGGTCCTTTCGCGCAACCGGTAGCTCTCCGGAAGAATCTCCCGTTTTTAAAATGCACGAATGGGCGTAAGACGCCCAAGAGTTCAGGATCCCAATAAACTCTTCCTGTAATCTCCTTTCGAAGAATTTCGTAAAAAACGAGCATGACTGCTGCAGGCAGGAAGAGCAACGCGTGAAACTTGCGACCGAGCTTGATCAAAATGCCGCGCCACCGGCGCTCCTGGCGCGACTGGAGGAGCGCAGGACCATCCTGGTGGTGGAAGACAATGCATTGGTGCGACGTGCCACTTGCGAGCTTCTGTCGCATTTGGGGCATCAGGTTCTGGAAGCCACAAATGCAGCAACCGCCCGCGCTCTGTTCGCACGAAATGCCACGAGAATCGACGCAGTGGTCTGCGATGCGGTGTTGCCGGACGCAAGTGGGGTCGAATTGTGCAGTTTCTTTCAGCGTGGACGAGCTCAGCTTCCGATCATTTTGACCTCGGGTTACCCAAGCTCGCCTGCGTCGCTGCAGAAGCGTTCGAACATACATTTTCTGGAAAAGCCGTACTCGGGAGATTCTCTCGTCGTAATTCTGGAAAAACTTTTTGTAAACCAGTTTCAGATTGGGACCCTACTACCGCGGACGGTGGCGGAGGACCTGCAGAATCTGCCTGGATAACTGGGGAAGTGGAACAACCTTGTCCAGGATACCCCCTTCTGCGCAACAACGTGGCATCCCATAGACAGCGCAGGTTGCTTCATCCTGGCCTATCGTGATCCCCCCGGCCTCGTGAATTGCGGTCATCCCTTGCAAGCCGTCTGAGCCCATGCCGGTCATGATGATTCCGAGTGTGGACTGGCCGAAGGCTTCCGCGGCCGAGAGCATAGTGACATCAACCGAAGGCTTGTGGAGGGTCCCTGCCGGTTCGCTGGACAAGCAGATCGTTCCTTTGCTTCTCGTCCTCTGGGCCACGGTTGTATGTTGGCCGGCTGGAGCGATATAGACGACCCCCGGCTGTATCGCGTCACCATGCCGGGCTTGGCACACTTTGACTTTCGAAAGCGAATCCAATCGCCGTGCAAACGGCGCAGTGAACCCTGGGGGCATGTGTTGCACCACGAGCATTCCAGTGGGCATATCTGCAGGAAGCTGAGGCAACAGCTCCTGTAGCGCCTTTGGGCCGCCAGTTGAGGTGCCGAGCACAATGATTTCAGGAACCGCGCGCGATTCCTCGAGCACAAAATTGTGAATGGGCAGGTGAAGAGCGGGAGTCGTGGAATGCATCTCCCTCGCAAGAGGGCTTTGAGCAGCAGCTTCGATTTTCGCGATGAGGTCGTGCTTCAGCTTTTGCAGGTCGAGAGGCACGCCGGACTCGGATTTTGGCACATAGTCGAACGCGCCAATTCCCAACGCCTGGATCGTGACTTCCGCGCCCTGACGAGTCAGCGAGCTGACCATAATTACGGGGCGGGGAAATTCCTTCATAATCCGCTTCAGCACTTCGAGGCCATTGAGAACCGGCATTTCGATATCGAGCGTGACCACATCAGGCCGTAACTGCCGCACCTTTTCGAGCGCCTCCAGTCCATTGCGGGCGGTGCCGCAGATCTCGAGTGAGGGCTCGGATTCAAGCATTCGCGAGAGCGCCGTCCGCGCTACGGCACTGTCATCGGCAATCAGTACACGAATCGGCGGCGAAGCGGTAAATGAATTGGTCATTGCGGCGCTCCGTACACTTGCTTTACAACCGAGCGCACTTCTTCCAACAGCCCTTCAGTTTCAAAGGTGAACCGCGCCAGATCAAACGGCTGCAGGGCGCGGTGACGGGCGGCAAGAAAAGAAAATCCGGGCTCTTCATCGAACCTGGTCTGTTTGTGCTCTACATAGCCATACCCAATCCCTCCCAGGCGGCAAAGCAAATCGCTCACCGAGACAATGCAGGTCAGTTCGGGGTTTGAGAGGGCCTTCTTCGGCGAGTGATGGCAGCAAATTGCTTCTACCAGGTCCGGCGGCAAATGCCAATTCCGGGCAATGATGCCGCCGCACTCACAGTGAGTGAAGCCTAAAATTCTCTGTTCGGCCTCCAGCAGGGGAACTCCGGCAGTGCGCGCATATTCGAAGCATCGCCGGAAATCGTGCGGTGAAATCCACAGCAGCGCGACTACCCCTACATCGTGCAACAGCCCTGCCGCATAGGCTTTTCCGGAATCGCAAAACCCGATTCGCGAAGCAAACTCCCGCGAGACCATGGCGCAAGCCAGTGAATGGGCCCACAAGGCCGATGGATTCACCCCAAACGATCCGCCTGGAAGCAAACGCAGCAAGGAACAGGAGATGGCAATCTCCTGGATGCGGTCCAACCCCAGGGCTACGACGGCAGATTGTATGGTTTCTATCTGATGGCTGGCGCCGAAAAGCGGCGAGTTCGCAACTTGCAGGCAACGCGCGGCCAGAGATTTGTCCTGAGCGATGAGCGTTACGACCTGGTGAATGTCGAGACTCTCAGCCGGCTGCTGCATGTAGTGAAGCAATGGAATCAGCACAGCAGGAATCGTGGGCAACTCCCGTGCTGACTCCAGTTTTTGCAACAACGGATTCGTACCGGCCATGGTCATGGTCATCTCGGCTGATCGGCGATTCTTTTTTCGGACTTTACGTATGCCGTGCATGACGGCATGTGCACCAACCGGAACTCGTCACTCACTCCGAACAGGGACTCGGAATGGCCAAGGAACAGATACCCGTGATGCAGCAGGTTGGTGTAGAAGTGCTGTATCACGCGTTTTTTCGAAACCGCGTCGAAGTAGATCAGAACGTTACAGCACAAAATCAGGTCCACCCCTTTTACAAAAAGCATGTGGGAGTCATCGAGGACGTTGGCGCGCGTGAAGGTCACGATCGACTGCACCTCGGGTTTGACCCGCAGCTTATCTCCCTGGACGGAGAAATACTTTTTTCGATAGAGCGGTTCGATGTTGCGCGTGCTGTAGTCACCATACTTCCCTTCTTTGGCGTGAGTTATGGAACGTTCGTTCAGATCGGTGGCAACGATCTCTACGCTCCATTCTCTGAGCTGTGATAACTGCTCTTCCCTGAGCACCATCGCCAGCGTGTAGGCTTCTTCTCCGGTCGAGCAGCCGGCGCTCCAAATCTTCAGCTGGCGCATTGCGCCTTTGGACTTGGCTTCGATAATGCTGGGCAGAACGATTTTCCGTATGGCTTCAATCTGGGGGCGATTGCGAAAGAAACAGGTTTCTCCAATCGTGATTTCGTTCAACAGGCTGATCATTTCGGCGTTCCGCATTGGCTTTGCGGTCAGGCAATCGAGATAGTCGCGGAGGGTCGGAACGCCTAGGATCTTCATGCGTTTCTGGCATCGATCTTCGAGCAGGCGGAGCCTGTGATCCGCTTGAAAAATGCCGGCGACTCTGTAGATGAGATCGCGAATCTGGACCAGTGGTTGGGTTGCAAGAGCGGGAGCTGCCGCGCTGGCTCGCGCCTCGCTGAGAATTGTCATTGAACAACCTGCGGCGGACGATTGGCTGCCCATGCGACTAATTCGCCAGGGTCGAGCATCAGGCGCACTCGGCCATCTCCTGACACCGTCGCTCCCGCAATTCCAGTGCAATCGTGAAGGTAGGATCCCAGGGGCTTGATCACCGTCGATTCCTGACCGGCCAGTCCGTCCACCAACAGGGCGAATCTCTTCTCTGCAACCTCCAGGACTACGATCTTTCCCTCCGAAGCAGGTTGATCCGACGAAGGAGGACAAAGGGAGCGCAAGCGCAGCAGCGGAAGCGTCTCTCCTCGAAGCCGCACCACTTCACATCCATCGACCAGGTGAACTCGGGTGTTCGCCTGCCTGTCGGTTTTGAGAATCGCGCGCAGAGGCAAAGCAAAGACATCATCTGCAGCCTGCACAAGCAGAACGGGCACAACCGCGAGCGTCAGGGGCAAATGCATAACCACCGTGGTACCCTGGCCGATTTTGCTGTGCACTTCAATCGAGCCGTTCACTTTCTTCAAGTTGGTGCGGACGACGTCCATGCCCACGCCTCTGCCGGAGACGTCAGTGGCTTTGTCAGCAGTGCTGAACCCAGGAAGAAAGATAAAGTTGAGAATCTCGCGCTCACTCAGGCTGGCTGCGCGTTCGGTAGTTACCATCTGCAGCTCGATGGCCTTGCCCAAGATTCTCGCGGGATCGATACCAGCACCGTCGTCGGAGAGGATGACGAGAATCTGGTCGCCTTCCTGTGTGGCTTCAATGCTGATCGTCCCTTGGCGCGACTTGCCGGAGCGTTCCCGCATATCCGGAGACTCGAGGCCATGGTCGAGCGCGTTGCGGACCAGATGCACCAGGGGGTCACTCACCAGTTCGACCAGGGTGCGGTCAATTTCGGTATCCTCGCCGCGAATGACGAGCTTCGTTTCTTTACTTAGCACTTGCGCCAGATCGCGCACCAGCCGCGGAAACCTGCAGAAAACCGTACTGACAGGAACCATGCGGGTACGCAGCGCAGCGGCCTGCAACTCTTCGGTGATGAAGCTAAGGCGGGAAGCGGAATGGCTAAGGGGAGAGTCAACCTGGCTGATATCAGAGTCGAGCGTCCTGGTGAGCTGCAGCAACCGATTGCGCTCAACTACCAGCTCCCCGATCAGATTGATGAGATCGTCAATCTTGCGGACGTTGACCCGCATCGTCTGACTATCGAGGCGATTCTCCGGAACTGCAGGATCGGTGGGTTGTGCCTGCACGAGAGTACTTGGACCCGGAATATCAGCACTGTTGCCTTCAAGAGCCTGCGGCTTTTGCAGCCGGTCTAACTCGTTGAGTAGCGCTTCTATCTCATATTTTGGTTTCAACCCGCCGGCACGAAGGTCGGCAACCATCGCACCCAGACGATCACGGGTCGCCAGCAGAGCGTTCATGGTTGATTGGGTAAGCTGTACTTCACGGCGGCGCAGACCGTTGAGAACGTCTTCGGCGTGGTGTCCGAGTTGTATGATTGGCGCGAAGCCGAGAAACCCGGCGGTGCCTTTGATGCTGTGCAGTGCGCGGAAAATGCGATTCAGCAGTTCGTCATCGTTGGGAGCACGTTCGAGTCGGACCAGATCCTGATCGATTGTCTGCAGCAGTTCTTCGGTTTCGACGATGAAGGCGTCGATTAGGGCCGGATCTCGATAGTATTCCTCCATGTGCGATCGTCGGGATGTCCCGCTCAGGCCTCCGCAGCTGCTTCCTGAAGATTGGGAGCGGTGACGATACGTTCCAGGTCGAGCAGGATCAACAAACGATCATCGAGCTTGGCCACCCCCGAGACGAACTCCTTTTCGATTGGTCCTAGCCGCGGCGGCGGTACAACGGTGTCCGTGGGAACTCGCAGAACTTCAGACACAGAGTCCACGATCAGACCAATCACTATGCTGCGGGTCTCAAGCACCACGATTCGAGTTTCTTTATCGTGAGCTTGTTGCGGCAAGCCGAAACGTTTTCGCAGAGCAATGACCGGAATCACCTTTCCGCGCAGGTTGATAACTCCGTCGACAAACTTCGGGGAGTTGGGCACGCGTGTTAGATCCTGCAGGCGGATGATCTCCTGCACACTCAGAATCTCGATTCCGAACTCTTCCTCGCCGACATTGAAGCTGACGACTTGCAGGAATTCCGAAGCCGCAGAACGCGAGGCGCCGACGCTTAGCTTCTCCGAACGTATGGCATGCTCCAGCATCGTTGTTCGTTCCCTCTAAAAGTCGAGAGGTGCGCAGTCTACGCAAGACGCGCAGCTCTGGCGCTGGTTGTTACATCGGCTTCGCGGGAAGTGTGCTTTAGGAGAACGGTTGAGAGGCACGGACGTGACGCCGTGCCCCGTCCGTGGAGAAGCTTAGGCCGGCAGCAGCATGCCTTTTTCGAGGTGCCGGGTCACATGCGCGTATGACGCAGCATGAGGATCGTGGGTGACCATGACAATCGTCTTATGGAAATCCTCGTTCAAACGTTTAAGAATTTCTAACACCTCGGTGGCCGACTGGCTATCGAGATCGCCGGTAGGCTCATCGGCGAGAAGCAATGTTGGATCGCTGACGATGGCGCGGGCGATGGCCACACGCTGCTCTTGTCCACCGGAGAGCTGTTTAGGCAAGTGGTGAACGCGCTCCTCCAGGCCAACCAACTTGAGCGCGGTCATCACATGATCGCGGCGCTGCTTGGAATTCAACTTGGTAAGCAGCAAGGGCAACTCGACGTTTTCAAAGGCGGTCAGCACCGGAATTAAGTTAAAGGTCTGGAAGACGTATCCGATGTGTTCGTTCCGCCATTTTGCAGATTGGGCGTCGTTGAAGGTGAAAATGTTCTGCCCCAACACCAGCAGTTCGCCCTGAGTCGGGCGATCGATAGCAGCAATCATGTTCAGCAGGGTCGTTTTGCCGGAACCCGAGGGCCCCATCAGCGCAAGGAACTCTCCGCCAGCAATTTCGATGGATACGTCGTCGAGTGCACGAACTTCGAAGGCATCGCGCCTGAAAATCTTGCTGACATTTCTCGCTTGTACGACTTTCGTTCCGGTTGCAACATTACTTGCAGTAGCAGTGCTCATGACTGTCCCTTGATCGTAATTTTGTCTCCGTCTTTCAAACCTTCGGGCGCGGTCGTAATGACACTCTCGCCGCCGTTCAGTCCGCTCACCAGCGCTCCCGCGCTGCGCTGCGAGAGAATTTTTACGTCCCGCTTCATTGCTTTGCCCTGAAATGCGATGAACACGTACTTATTGCCATCCGCATCGCGAATGGCTGCGCTGGGCACGAAGGCTCCCAGCGATTGCGGTTGTGAACCGGCTTTGTTTTCGTCGGCAATAAAACGCACGGTCGTGTTCATTTCCGGCCGCAAGTGGAAGTCTGGCTTCAATATCTGGACCTTCACCTCGATCGTTGCCTTTTGGCGATTGGCTTCGGGGGAAACTTCCGCAATCACGCCATCCCATTTGAGATCGGGAAACGCGTCCACCGTCACGATTGCCTTCTGGTGCGGCGTGAGCTTCGCAAAGTCGTCCTGGGAAATGTCCAGGTCGGCTTGAATGTCGTTGAGATCGGCGAGCGCGAACACGGGGCGGGCAGCGCTTGCGAACTGCCCCGTAAGCAACTCTCCCTTCTCGACGCTGCGTTCAAGAATCGTTCCGGTGATAGGAGCGTGAATCACCGTAGCGTCTAATTGTGCCTTGGCATACGCTGCCTGGCCCTCAGCCTGGGCCACCGCCCCCTTGGCACGCGCAATTTCCTCCGCCCGCGGTCCGATCTTGGCAAGCGTGTGCGTCTGTTCGAGAGAATGGACGCGCTGCTGGCTGGCCTCGTACTTCGCGGCCGCATCGTCAAGAGCTTGCTTCGAAACCACGCCTTGCTCAAACAGGTTCTTGGTGCGGTCGAGATTGATCTTGTCGTTCGCCGCCGTCGCTGTCGCCTCGCTCAAGTTGTGTTCCGCCTGCTGGATTTCCTCCGGGCGGGAACCGTGCTCCAACTGCTCGAGTTGCGCTCGCGCACTATCTGCGGAACCGCGGGCCTGTTCATACTGCGCCCTGAATTCCTGGTCCTCCAGGCGGACCAGTACCTGGCCTTCTTTGACCTGATCGCCCTTCTCGACCCCGATCCAGGCAACGCGGCCGGTCACCTTGGAATTGGCCTCGATCCTGTGATGAGGAATGATGTAGCCGGTCGCGGTCAAAACCACGCTGCCGCCAACATTGCCCCCCTCCGCAGTCGCGCGGACTACGTCCACCTCAGGCCCGGATGCAAACACGAAACGGTAAGCCAGCGCCGCAATACCCAGCAGCACGACGACAATGATGCCGCCCAAAATGATGCTCTTCGCCCAAGGCGATGGGCCGCTAGGCTCCGCCATGGCAGAGCGGTCGATTCTCAGGCCCTCGAGGTCTTTGTGTTTGGTGTCGACAGACATAGTTTTCTTAATCTCTCAACGATGCCAAAATTTCGCGCCGCGCCGCGTTCCAGGCCGGAGCCACGCCTCCGATCAATCCCATGACCACAGCAAAGATGATCGCGTTGATCACGACCGACAAGGTGATCCGCATGCTGAACTCAACTTCGCTGAAGGTGACGTTGTTTGCCGTGGAAGTGCTCATGCCATTGAACGGAAGCATGAGAACAATTCCGACAGCGGCTCCGAGCAGCGATAACAAAACGGCTTCGAACACAAACGACAATACGATGCTGCCCCGGCGGAATCCCATGACACGCAGCGTAGCAATCTCACGCGAACGGTAAGAAACGGCGGCATACATCGTGTTCGCCGCAGCGAACACTGAGCCGATCGCCATTGTCATACCAACAAAAATACCAACGAAACGGATCGCACCTCCGTTGCTCGTCTGCTTCTCGTAATACTCGGTTTCGAGCATGCCTTCGAGCTGGAGTTGCTGATCGTCAGCCACGCGGTGCTTCAAGGCATCGGCGGCCATCGGATCAGTCGCACGCAGATACACGTTGCCAACTGCGTTCTGCCGGTTGAACTGGTTCGCAACCTGGTTGAAATCCCCCCAGATTTCCGAGTCGTAAGCAGTTCCTCCCGCGTCGAAGATGGCTGCGACCTTCCATGGCCCCTTGCCGAAATCGATAATGTCGCCAACATTCGTGTGGCCGAAGCGGTCATGGATGGAGCGGCTCAATGCCACCTCGCGTTGGCCCGGCTCAAACCAGCTTCCTTCAGCCAGCTTCACCCGGCCGCGTCGCAGTTCGAGTCCGTCCGGCTCCATGCCGCGCAGCGTGACATTCACTTCCCCCGTGCCATCTTTATGCGGAAGGACGACTACTACGACCCATTCGCCGGACGTCATCGGCTGGCCGTGACTGTCGGTCGCAATTCCCGGGAGCGTGCGCAGAATCGGGAGCTTGTCTTTGGTGAAGCCGCCGGTCAGTTCAGAATTGGAGCCCTTGCGGATGACAAGAACATTCAGGGGATCACCGCTCGAAACGAATGCTTTCCGCAGTCCGGCGAGCAGCATCATCAAAAAGACCGCTGTCATTACGGTCAAGCCAATTCCGAGTGCGGTCATGGTGGTGAGACCGCGGCGAAGTTTCATGTTGCGAATGTTGTAGCTGAAAGGTATGCCATTGCGTATGAAACGTATCAGAATCCAGACAAACCAGATTAGGAGCCCCAAGAGGAGCACCGGTCCGAAAAATACAAGAAGGATGTGGCTCATAGCTAGGC